>CAMAVF010000224.1 GCA_945861445.1 Planctomicrobium piriforme
AATTGCCGATTCAGCGTCTCGCGAATCTGACCGGCAGCAGACGAGTCGGGATAAAGCTTCAACAGACGAACCAGCATCCAGTGCCCGTGCACCGCCGAATGCCAGTCAAAGCAACCATAGAACACAGGATGCATGGCTGCGGGCGATTTTACGTCTTCGGCGGAAGTCATCACATTCGAAGGTTTGTTGGGATACTCCTGCGGAATTCCTTTAAGGGCCAGCGCCGCGAAGGCCGCGACCTGATCATCGGACAGCGTCATTCCGGATTCCTTCGCTGGTTTTGACTCATGTTCTACCTGGTCCGCCTCCGTCACCAGGAACGGCCCGGCAGCAGCCGCGATCATCACAAGACCCGGAACGACAAGACACATGCTCAACCATTGAGAACAGATCTGCATAACTTCACTCATTTTTGAGTACTCAGTGGTCAGCGACAGCGGTACGTGGTGCAGGAACTTTCGCAGTCTGGTGCGGCAATGCAAGCCTGCCGGATTGGAAAGTTCCGGGAGGGAGCATTCGTGCCTTGCTCCGCTTGCGGGTACAGAGTTTAGAAAACTTTGAACTTTGGTAGACAGACATTCCGGATTGCCGACTCAAGAGCATCGCAGAGGCAACAGAAGCTGCCATCGTGACAGATCCCTTGTCGTCAGTTCCCGGAGAAGACCGATGAAATCAGTACTCGTTGCCATCGTGGTTCTGGTGATTGCTGCGAGTACTGTTCCTGCTTTCGGCATGGATGGTTGATTTGAAGACTCAGCGGTCGAGTTCGATCGCGTCCACGATCCTCAGGAAATCCAGCGTGCTGTCGAAGCTCGGCGGGCGGAGATGGCTCGCCTGATCGCGCTATCTTCTGCGGCAAACATGGAGCCGTCGCCGATTTGGGCGTGGATGACACGCAACATCTGGAGCCGGTCTTTCTACGTCGCGCCGATCGGCATCTCAGTTCTCGTCATCAGCGTGTTGTGGATGACGCGGCCGAAGGAACTGGACCTGCGGACTTTCATCATCGCCTGGTGTCTTTCCACTCCGGTCGGATTTCTGTTGTGGGTTTATGGATGGAAAACATTCGGAGCCGGTAATGGCCATATTACGGCAACTGTGGGAACCACAGCGATGCTGGGCTGGTGTACCTGGCACCGGGGTTTGTACGTCGCATGGATTGAACGAAAATTCCGCAGAGGCTTAACATTGTGTATGCTGTCCGGAATCGTGACTCTATCGGTGAAAACAATTATCGGCAGCAGCACCGGTCCGATAAAACTGGCGATGACAGCGGCGGTCATTGGAGCAGCCTTCCCACTCTGTTTGCTGCTCGCCGTCAAAGTGAATGCATGGCAGCGTCGGTTCGTTGCCAGGTTTGTAACGGCGACCTGGAGATTCCTGAATCAACCAATCGCTCTTGGTCATGTCACGGCGTTCCCTGCGTTTTTTCGATCCGGAGCGGCCGAGCAAGGCGAAGCCCGAACTCTGCGCGATGGCTGCGGAAGACACCCCGAATTCTGATAAATCCGGCCACGCGGTTGCAGCACCCGGCGCGCGGCTGGGCGTCAGCCCTCCGAGTACCACGCAGGAATCGCAGCCCCCGACGAGTCACGAAGTCCTGCTCGGCAAGGGGGGAACTACAAAGCCAGCTTCAAGGTGACTGGTACCTTCAAGGTGACTGTAACACTCCGGATGGCTGGCCCCCATCTCTGTTGCGGAGTTTCTTCGATTGGCGGATCGCGAGCTCCGCCAGGCCGCAACGTATCCCAATTGCAATGCTCCCGACATTTTCGCCTCCTATGGCTACACAGAGGACCTCGGGTGGAAGGGAATTGAATTGTTCAACCAGGCCCTCGAACTCGCTCGTACGCCGGAGTCAAAGGCTCGAGTGGAAAAAGCGTCCCTGAGCGCGTACAGTCTCTCCCTGGGCAAGACTTGGCTGGGTGAGAAGCCTAATAACTTTACCGAAACTCAGCGAGCACGCCTCTTCCAGAGCGCGCGGACGCTGTTTCAACTCTGTGCGAAGCTCAAGATTGAACAGGTTTACGAGGCGCGCCGGATCAAGGATGCCGAAGCGGCCGTGCGCCGTGCGCTCGATATCCCCCAGGATGAGCCGTTTTGACAAACCTGACGAAAGTAAAGTTGAAGTACTGAGAATGATCCAGGAACATGACCGGCGTCTGCCGGACTGTGATGTCCAGAGAGCGACTAACCCAGAGAGTGGCTGACATGAATCTGTTCAGACCAACAATGACGTTCGGCTGGCCTCTGAGGGCCACAATGGTGATGGCGCTCGTCTTGTTGCCGGTCAGCGGAGTTGTCCGTAGTGACGAACCGGTGGCGCCGAGCATCGAACAGCAGCCGCTGTTTAATTCCGGTGAGGACGGTTACTTCAACTACCGCATCCCGAGCCTGGTCGTGACGGCACGGGGCACGGTGCTGGCGCTCTGCGAAGCGCGCAAGAAAACGGGCCACGACTGGGATGACGTGGACCTGGCTCTCAAACGCAGCACCGATCACGGTCGTACCTGGAGCAAGATGCAGATTATCGCCGACGAAGGAGAGTTGACGATCAATCAGCCGTGCCCCGTTGTCGATCACCAGACAGGCACGATCTGGCTGCCGCTGTGTCGAGGCAGCAAGCCGGGACTGGGCAATGCCGAAGTTCTCCTGATGAAGAGCACCGACGATGGCCAGACATGGTCCCGGCCGATCAGCATCCATCAGACGGCGGCAGATCCCTCGTGGACGTTTGTCGGGACGGGACCGGGGCACGGAATTCAGTTGAAGAGCGGACGACTGCTGATTCCCTGTTGGTTTGACGTGACACCCACCTGCGGCGAGATCCAGTCGTCGTGCTGCATCTACAGTGACGATCACGGCGAGACGTGGAAACGGGGCGAGCCGCTGACGCGCAACGCTTCCGACGAGTGCGACGTCGTGGAACTGGAAGATGGTACGGTCTATCTCAACGCGCGGTCCCGTGGTCAGAAACAACGCGCCTATGCCTTCAGCAAGGACGGCGGGCAGAATTGGTCAGCGGTTCAATACGATCCCCATCAGCCAGAACCTTCCTGCGATGGAGCGCTGATCCGGCTGAGCGACAGTCGTCGCTTGGACAAGAACCGGGTGCTGGTCGCCTGCCCTACGAACCCGGATACGCGAGCCCACATCCGAGTCCGGATGAGCTATGACGAATGCCAGACGTGGTCGATTGCCTCCGAGCCGCTGGCTCATCTCGGCGGATACTGCGACCTGGCAGTCACCGGCGACCGTCAAGTCCTTTGTCTGTACGAGACATGGCCATCGTACAAGGAGTTTGGCGAGAATCGAACGAACCTTGTACTCGCGAAGTTCAACGTCGAATGGCTGTCGGGCGGAAAAGACACGATTGCAGCTCTGGGCAAAATGCCCTCGACTCGGAATGACGCACGAACTGCCGTGGTCAAAGCCCCGGATGCTCCGTCGGATCGTCCTTTTCGTATCGGCGTCTATCTGGCTGCGGACAATCACCCTCAGAACCTGCAACTGTCACGAATGATGGCCGATTGGGCCGGGCACGGCATTACGGCCGTGTGTCTGAGAGCGGACATCTATCTCAACCTCGCCCCACAAGGCTTTCACACACTGGCAAAGCAGTGGGGTATTGATCTGATTGTCCAGCCAACACTCGGTCCCGGCCCTGAGCATCGACGCAGAATGCAGGAGCTCATTCAGCGGGTCGACAGTTATCCGGACTCCGATGCCGTGACGGCATGGTACGCAATTGATGAATTCGAAGGGGTCTACGGCTCGAACAGACCCGCCGATACGGAGAAAGTATGGGGAGAGCTGGTCTCAGCGATCAAAGATCTCGACCCGAAGCGCAATGTGATTGTGAACCACGACGCGCGCACGGGTAGCTGGGGCGGACGATTTGCCCAGCTCGGGGAAGATGAATCCTGGTGCTCCGTCTTCTGGGCAAACCACCATGCTGCAGACTTCCTCAGCGAGACTATGGCCACGCATCGAGCAGCCTATTCTAACAATTGTCCTCCGCTCACTTTCGTCTACGGTGCTCAGTCAACGAACAAAGCTGGCGCCGCAACTGACTACGAACAGCACGGCATTTCGGGTGTGACCCTGGAACAGCTCAAAAGCGTCAGCACGCGTGAAGATATTGCGGATTACGTGCTGACTGCTCACAAATTGGGCGCCGGAGGCGCGGCTTTCTTCTGCTATGACGGATATTACGACTTCCAGTACTACACCCTGGTCGACGAAAGAGGGCGATCCGTCGAGGGGAAGATGGAGGGTATCCGTGACGCTGCGGAACAGATTGCCAGACTGAAAGGTCGCTCGGAACTGAACTTGACGGTGGAGGACATGACCAGTCAGTCGAACAAACTCATGATCACCGCAGTGACCGCCTCAGCGGAACGACCGGTCGAAGAAACGCTGGTGCAGATCAGCTACGATGGCGGCTACAGTTGGGTCACTGTACCCGGCTTCACGAAGAACGGTGGGATTGTGGAACACTCCTATGTTCCGACTGGTCGCTGGAGCATGCTGCGTGCCCGCTGCCGGGACGGACAGAACTGGTCCCTGTGGACCGTCTGGAATGCCTTTCCCACGGCAAACCCTCGGCTTCACTAGTGCATTGTCAAGGCTCGTTTTTGGGGTCGACGGACTTCCTTGTCCGTCGGCAATGGTTACCGCCGACGGACTGGAAGTCCGTCGTACAAATTCGACTCAAACCCAACTTTGTGAGGCCGAACGACATAGAGTCCCAACGACCTGAAAGCAGAAGATGATGAGACGTGAGAATGTGATCACAGTCGCCCAGACGCATTCCCGGATCCGCCTGTCGCGCCACACCGAACTGGTCGATCGGCCTCCCCTGAATCCGCGGCACCAGGGCTGCATTCCTCTGGGACTGCTGGCGATGGTCCTCGGTGTGGCAACTGGCGCTGCTGCCGAACCCGTCGAACGCGGATTTGAGATTGTGCGGCAAGGAATATCGGTTGCCGCGATCATCAAGGCCGACATCGCCGAAAATCCCAAAGTGATCGACGATGCGGCGAACGAACTGCGTTATCACCTGGAACTCGCAACGGGCGCCAAGCTACCGGTTCTCCGTGAACAGGAATGGAAGGACACGCCGAATCATGACGTGCCTTCCATTCACGTCGGGCCAACCAGTGCTGCGAAATCGGCAGGCATTGACGTCAGTGCGTTGAGGCCCAATGGCTTTGTCATGCGTACGGTCGGCAATCAGCTCTTTCTGCTGGGAAAAGACGGCGGCGAGGACACTCCACTGCATGATCGCGTTTCCATGGGAACGTTGTTTGCTGTTTATGAATTCCTGGAGCGGCAAATGGGAGTGCGGTGGCTGTGGCCCGGCGAGCTGGGGGAGTTCATTCCGCGGCAGGAGACGATTTCTTCCGGAACATGGGATCACACCGACGACGCGAGGCTCATGCAGCGGCAATGGCAGTTCGACACACTGCCCTCTGCCGGAAAACAGGGATGGAGCACCGAGGCAGCCTGGTACAAACACAAGGTGGACACCTACCGCTGGCTGCGACGTCAACGGATTTCTCGATCATACACCCTGGACTACGGCGAGGCTTTTACCGGGTATTGGCAGCGTTTCCAGACGAGCCATCCCGAGTACTTCAATCTGCTGCCCAATGGCCAGCGTGAACCGGACCCTCAGCATCCCGGGCACGTGTCCATGTGTCAGTCGGAGCCGGGACTCTGGAAACAGATGGTCGACGACTGGAAGCTGCACCGCACGCCAATGCTGCCGTGGGTCAATTGCTGTCCGAACGACACTCCCAACAAGTGTGTGTGCGAGAACGACCTGGCATGGGATGGCCGCACAGCGGACGAGCAGACGCAGGTGCTGACGCGGGTTCGTGAGGCGTTTGAACAACATCCGGTGACGCCGCGGGACTGGTGGCAAGAACTGGGGCCGCTCAGCAATCGCTATGCCCGATATCTGCTGGCGGTGCAGAATGAAGCCCGCCGGGTCGATCCGGAAGCCACGGTGATCGGCTATGCCTACGAAAACTACATGCGGCCACCGCAACAAGTGCAGTTGAATGATCGCGTGGTGGTCATGCTGGCGAACTATCTGTCGTTTCCCTATGACGAAGAAATCTCGCGCGAGTTTCGCAGCGACTGCGAAGGCTGGTCGGCTGCGGGCGCTCGCTTGATCCTGCGTCCGAATATTACGTACGGCTGGCACAATCTTCCGGCTCATTATGCGGATCGCGCCGGAGCAGACATCCAGTTTGCCTTTTCACACGGCGTCATCGCAACGGATCTGGACAGCCTGACGGGCCAATGGGCGGCGCAAGGGCCCAGTCTGTACGTGATCGCCAGAGTGCAACTTTATCCTCAGCAGCCAGTTGCTGAAATGCTCGCTGACTATTATCGCGGATTCGGCCCGGCCGCTGATGATGTCCGTGCCTATTTTGACCACTGGAAAACCAATTTGACTGGACTTTCACGCGATCAATGGAACGCGTTTGCCATCGACAGAGATCATCAGGATCCAGGCGTGTTGAATTTCAGAACGTTTTATACGGTCGCGGAGAAGTTCTACTCCACGCAAGCCTTTGACGAAGGGCACGCAATCCTCGATCGTGCCGCTCTGGCAGCTCAGGGCGACGACCTGGCCAGCCGACGCGTGGCGTTTCTGCACGCGGGTTTGCGGGATGCCGAACTGACTCTGGCCGTACAGAGGGCCTTTGATTTCTCGCGACGTGGTGGAGATCGCGCCTCGTTCATAGCAGCAAGAGAATCCCTGTTTCGATTTCGTGCGGAAAACGAAGCCATCCTGTATGCGAACATTGCCTATTCGACGTTTTGCGAGAATCAATCCTGGAGTCGCTAGCCAGGTGATTCGGAAGCCGGTATCAGCGAAGCTAGTGAGTGTGTGTCCAGGAATCTGGTCTTGTGCTTCGCTGGGTGGGGCGAGTATCTGCTGAGTTGCGAGACACATTGAATGTCGTAACTCCAGCGGCTCGGCGGGAACTTCGTCGTTCCAATTCTCGGAGAGACTCTTTCTTGTGGGGAGCGGACACCGTGCTGAATTTCGATTGGCGATCACGACGAAACTGCACTGGAATTGCTCGTCGAGCGATGCTGCAGGTGGGGGCGTTTGGATTCGGTGGCTGGGGACTGACGGATCTGCTGAGAGCGGAAGCCGTTTCGTCGATTCGCGGATCCTCCAGGTCCATTATTAATATTCATCTCGACGGTGGTCCGCCACATTTGGACACGATCGACCCGAAGCCTGAAGCACCGGTTGAGATTCGGGGTGAATTCGATTCGATCGAGACCCGACTTCCGGGATACCGGATTTCTGAGCTGATGCCGAAAGTGGCCAGCATTGCGGATCGGTTTGTTTTTATTAGATCACTCGTTGGTTCCGTGGGGAATCATGATGCATTTCAGTGCCAAAGCGGGTACTCCGTCGATGATCTGAAATCGATCAGCGGACGTCCTGCGGTTGGCTGCGTGCTCTCGAAGCTGGCGGGGTCCAGCGCTGATGCCGCTCCCGCGTTCATTGATTTGATGCAGGGACGACCACTGGTTCGCAAGAGTGCTCGGCCCGGTTTTCTTGGCCCCGCCTGTCAGCCATTTCGACCGGATATCTCTGAGTTGTTCCGTCGCGAACTGGAAACCGGCATGCAGGGTGAGCTGGCGCGCCTGGGAAAAGACCACAGCGTGAGTCTGACGCTGAATCCACTGCTCTCACTGAACAGAGTTCATGATCGCACGACACTTCTGACCCGCCTTGATCGATTGCGACTCGAGGTCGATTCCTCAGGAATGATGGATGCGATGGATCGCTTCAATCAGCAGGCCGTTTGCATCCTGATGTCGGGTGAGCTGGCTCGGGCACTTGATCTGAAATCGGAAGATCCTGAGATGCTGCAACGTTACACAGCCGGTGTGCAAAAGGCCGGACGGCAGTCGACGACCAGCGAAGGCCCGGAATCCGTCCGCAAATTTTTGCTGGCCCGGCGGCTGATCGAAGCGGGGGCTCGCTGCGTGAGTGTTTCAATCAGTGACTTTGATACACACTCGGACAATTTCCCTCGCATGAGGAATCTGATTCCGATTGTCGATCACGGTCTGCATGCACTGGTGACTGATCTGGAAGAACGTGGAATGCTGAACGATGTGTCGATCGTCGTCTGGGGCGAATTCGGACGGACTCCCCGAATTGATCCAAAGACCGGAGGCCGACATCACTGGCCTCGAGTCGGACCGGCTCTGATGGCTGGCGGCGGGATTCGGGCGGGGCAGGTCATCGGCTCAACAAATCGTTTGGGAGATGATGTTGCTTCGCGTCCCGTTCATTATAAGGACATTTTCGCGACGCTGTACCACAATCTGGGGATCGATGCGAGGAGGGTGACCGTGACTGATCCGCAGGGGCGACCTCAGTCCCTGCTTGACGATGGCAATGTGATTCGGGAGCTGTTCTGACCAAGAGTCAGCAGGAACGTCTCAGGTCATTGTGCTGCGAAAACTCGGGAGACAGACAAATGCATCCAGCGGCTGATGATTTTCCATCTCATGAGATATTCACAAACAGAAGAAGATCGAGATGACGCAGATCCATTGCATTTCGTCGGCCAGAATATTGTTTGAACTCCAATTCAGCGATTTATCGATTGATTGTGATCCGACATGTTTGGCGGCGATTCTGTGTCACCGCGGCTTTCGTATTGGTCGGTCACTCTTTTGATTCCGCAGCCGCGGATGAAGGCCGCGTTGTGGCACGTCGCTTGAATCGCCTTGAGTACCAGAACACGATTTGTGATTTGCCTGGTGTGAAGATCGATTTTCAGGAAATGCTGCCGCCGGATAGTTCAGAAGACGGCTTCGACAACGTCGGTGCAGCGCTCCACACGTCTTCATTCCTGATGGACCGATATCTGGAGGCAGCAAGCATTGCGTTGGATCGCGCGATTGCGAACCTGCCGCAGCCACCAGCGATGCAGAAGCGTTACAGCCTGAAGGAAACTCATCAGGTCAAGTCGACGACGGAGGACGTCTTTCGCAAGTCGGAGGACGACAATCGAGTTGTCATGTTCAGCTCATCGCCCTGGCAGTCGCCAACTCTGTCTCCCTTCTATCCGCCGGAACCTGGCACTTACCGGTTTCGGATCCTTCGCCGATTCTGCCATCGGACCTGTATCCGGACCGACTCCACTCGTCTGATCACGATGCTGCTCCTGGGCACCAGCCAGGTGCCTCCGATTCCCGGCGTTTCACTCGGCCATCACGACCTGTCACATCACGGCCAGGATCGGCAGAAGATCGCATAATTGCGGACAGTTGAGATTGAGAAAATGAAAGTCGTGCATGAGCTGTTGTTGAAGCTGAAGAATAAGGAAGAGCAGGGCGAGAGCCTGCTGGATCGAACGATGGTCTTCTTCAGCAGCAACCTCGGCGACGCCAGCACGCACTCGACGAAAAACCTGCCTGTACTCCTGGCTGGCGGCGGTTCCCGACACGGTCAGCACCTGGCCTTTGACCCCGACAGCCCGCCACCGCTGTCAAATCTGTACCTGTCGATGCTGCATCGTCTGGGAATCAACGCCGACAAGTTTGCATCCAGCACCGGGACACTCACAGGTCTGGAGTCCTGATGGCTTCGGCAAATATCCACCTCCGGAATGGGTGCGGTCGCAGTTGATTGTTAAAGTAGGTCCTTTCTGCCGGAAAGGACTTTCGCCGCAAGGCGAACCTGTGCGACGTGGTTTTGAAAATGTCTGGCTGATTCAGGTTGATGTCGTGCGCTCAGGTCGCGGCGAGCCGCGAAGTCCTGCCCGGCAGGCAGGACCTACCTAAACTGCTGCCTGGCAGGAACTGGAATACTTCAAGGAACCGAAATCGGTGACTGCACCTTACCGGAATGTGATCGTCAGACTGCTTTGCTCGAAGTCATGAAATGGGTTACGCTGATCGACGTTTCAGGCCCAAATCGCATCCCTCTGGAAGTCTCCTGCCATGCTGCGTCGTCTCGCTCGATTGTGTTTTGGATTTCTACTTGTCGCCGCCGTCGTGTCGTTGTTACGACATGAGGCGCCAGCTGCTGAACCGATCAGGGCGTTGATTGTGGATGGGCAGAACAATCATGCCGTGTGGCCGACGACCACGAAAATGATGAAGAGATATCTCGAAGAGACAAAACTATTCACGGTCGATGTTGCGACGGCCGCACCGGAGGGCACTGACCCGAACTTCAAACCCGACTTCAGCAGGTACGCTGTCGTGATCAGCAATTTTGGTCACGGAGCGGCCGCATGGCCGAAGGAAACTCAGAAGGCGTTTGAGGCATTCGTGAGCGGCGGTGGTGGATTTGTTGTGGTTCACGCGGCCGACAATGCATTCCCTGAATGGCCAGCGTACAACGAGATGATCGGACTGGGTGGCTGGGGTGGCCGCACGGAGAAAGACGGCCCGTATGTGTACGTGAATAAAGAGGGCGAAGTTGTGCGAGATGAAACACCCGGCAATGGCGGTAATCACGGGGCTCAGTGGGAATTCCCTGTGATCGTTCGCGACGCCGAGCACCCGATTACGAAAGGTATGCCAGCCGAATGGCTGCATGCAAAGGACGAATTGTACGACCAGCTTCGTGGACCTGCCAGAAATATGAAGATCCTGGCGACGGCGGAATCCACAGTGACCGGGCGCAACGAACCGATGATCTTCACGATCGACTACGGCAAAGGCCGCGTCTTCCACACACCAATGGGACATGCGGAGTATTCTGTGGAGTGCGCTGGATTCATCACCACACTGCAGCGTGGCACCGAATGGGCGGCCACGGGCAAGGTCACCATCCCGATCCCTGCTGACTTCCCGACCGCAGAAAAAACCAGCAGCCGACCGTTTGAACAATAGCTGTCCGTATCGATTCTGCCTTCTGTATCTACAGCAGTATTTTCGAGGCTGGTCCTGAACACCCATGTACGATCTGATCGGCGACATCCACGGTCATGCTGACGAATTGATTCAACTGCTGAATGCGCTTGGCTACCATGACGTCCGGGGCGTTTACGAACACCCCGAGCGCAAAGTGATCTTCCTCGGTGATTTCATTGACCGAGGACCACAGATCCGCCAGGTGCTGGACATCGTGCGGCCGATGGTCGATGGTGGAAAAGCCCTGGCCGTGATGGGAAATCATGAATTCAATGCTCTGGCATTCCACACGGAACACCTGCATCGCAAAGAGACATATCTTCGCAGGAGAGACAACAAAAACATCCGCCAGCACAGCCAGACAATTCTGCAACTCACGGATAAGCACCTGGCTGGTTCCATCGACTGGTTTGGGACGTTGCCCATGTGGCTGGATCTAGACGGTCTGCGGGTGGTTCATGCCTGCTGGGACGACAAGGCCATGGCCACCATCCGATCGGCCCGTCCTGGCGACGGGGTCATCACCTCGGATTTTCTGCATGCCGCGTGTGATCCGGAGAATGCGCTTTTCGACGCCGTGGAGATCATCCTGAAAGGTAAAGAATTTCAGCTTCCGCAGGGTCAGTCCTTCGCTGACAAAGAGGGCCACATTCGCACGAAGACCCGGACGCGATGGTATCTGTCCCCGCAGGGTCAAACCTGGCGAACCTATGCCTTCACAGACAGGATCGATTGTGATTTCCCGCTTGAGCAGCCGGTGAGCGACGCGGCAACTCCATATCCGCTCAATGCGAAGCCCGTATTCGTCGGACATTACTGGATGTCAGGCAGTCAGCCCGAATTGCTGGCCCAAAACGTGGCGTGTGTGGATTACAGCGTCGCCAAAGGCGGGTTTTTGTGTGCTTACCGCTGGCACGGAGAGCAGCAGTTAAGCACGAGCAATTTCTATTGGGTAGGCAAGTTTAAAAAAGGGGTCAGCGACGGTCTTAAACTGGATCAAGCAACAGATTCAAAATAGTGCAATTTTGAATTCTTTTATTGTAGAAGGCGTGATTGAACAGTGGCGGATGTCTTGCCAGAGAAATTGGGGGCCTGCCCCCAAACCCCCGAGATT
>CAMAVF010000225.1 GCA_945861445.1 Planctomicrobium piriforme
TTCCAATTCTGACAACTGGCAACTGAGAACCGACAACGACGCAAATGCGGATTATGAAGGCCCGAATCTGACAACTGGGGGGCGACAACAAACGTCCCCTTCCCCTAGATTGCAATTCCCACGAGTGCCGATTAACCTCCAGAATTTGCAGAAGTAGGTCACTCATGACGGGTTGCGTCGTGAAAAAAATAACGGTGCGGTAAGATTTTCCATACGGATTGTCCTCACCGGTGATTTTGTCAGGCTGTCGCTCGTCGAATTGAGGCACATTGAGCAGGCTGTTACGGCCTGGCACACTCGATCATCGCGATCCCGCTCTCGACGATTCATTTCAATCAGTAAGGTCCGTGAATCATGGCAGTGGAACTGAAAGTCCCCAGCATGGGGGAATCAATTAAGGAAGTCCAGATCGGTGAATGGCTTAAGAAAGAGGGAGACTGGGTCAACAAGGACGAAAACGTCTTGATCGTGGAGTCCGAAAAGTCGAACGCCGAAATCCCCGCACCGTCCGCTGGGATTCTCACCAAGATCCTCTGTAAGCCTGGCGACATGGTACTGGTCGATGCGGTCGTGGCCCAGATCGATCCCAACGGCAAGCCGCCGGCTGGCGGAGCCTCAGCAAAAGCCACTCCCGCGGCGACACCTGCCGCTGCGCCCAAGGCTGCAGCGCCGACGAAGACTGATGGCGGTGCACCGATCGTGATGCCGGCCGCGGCCCGCGAATTGTCGGACCGTGGCCTGACGGCCGGCCAGGTCACCGCAACCGGACCTGGCGGCCGGATTCTGGTCGGCGACGTGATTCAACACACACCACCGGCCGCCACTACGGCTCTGCAACCCTTGGCAGTGGCAGGCGGAGCCCGTCAGGAAGAAGCCGTCCCGATGTCGATGATGCGCCGCACCATCGCCCGGCGACTGGTCGAAGCTCAGTCCAACGCTGCGTTGTTGACGACCTTCAATGAAATCGACATGACCAACGTCATGGCCTTGCGAACCGAATACAAAGACGCATTCCTGGCGAAGCACGGAGTGAAACTCGGTTTCATGTCATTCTTCATTAAGGCGGCCGTCGAAGCCCTGAAGCTGATCCCAGCCGTCAATGCCGAAATTCGTGGCAATGAGATCATCTATCACAATTACTACGATATCGGCGTCGCAGTCGGCGGCGGCAAGGGCTTGGTGGTCCCGATCATTCGCAATGCCGAAACATTGGGTTTCGCGGAAGTCGAGAAGACCATCGAGAACTTCGGCAAGCGTGCCAAAGACAACCTGATCAGGCCGGAAGAGCTGCAAGGCGGAACATTCACGATCAGCAATGGCGGCATTTACGGTTCGCTGCTCTCGACACCGATCGTCAATCCGCCACAAAGCGGTATCCTCGGACTGCACGCGATTCAGGAGCGTCCGATGGCCATCAATGGTCAGGTCGTCATCCGTTCGATGATGTATGTGGCCCTGACCTATGACCACCGTCTGGTCGATGGCCGCGAAGGGGTGACGTTTCTGAAGCGGATCAAGGAGTGCATGGAGAATCCGTCACGGATTCTGCTGGAAATCTAGAAGTCCTGACAAAACCGGTTGTGGGAATTTCAGAACCGCGACATTTCCCGCGGTTCTGAACTGACGCAGAGGTTTTGTTAGAGTTAATTAGAAGTTGGAAATCGGGATGTCGAACGAACACGATCTGGTGGTAATCGGGGGTGGTCCCGGGGGCTACATTGCCGCGTTGCGCGCTGCCCAACTGGGCATGAATGCCGCCGTCATTGAGAAGGAACCGAAGCTCGGCGGCACCTGCCTGCGAGTCGGCTGCATCCCCAGCAAGGCGATGCTCGAGTCGAGCCATCTCTATCACGAAACCCAGCACAACCTGGCCATTCACGGCGTCAAGGTTTCGGGCGTGACGCTCGATCTGGCCGCCATGCTGGCTCGCAAAGACAGAGTGGTGACGACGCTGGCCGCCGGCATTGATGGGCTGCTGAAGAAGGCCAAAATCACGCGATATGTCGGCACTGGCCGGATCGACGGCGTCGGCAAGGTGGTCGTCGAGAACGGCAAAGACGTCACGCCGCTGACCGCTAAGAACATCATCATTGCCACCGGCAGCAAGGTCGGGAATTTGCCCGGCGTAAAGCCCGACGGCGACCGCGTCGGAACGAGCACCGAAGCTCTCTCATACACCGAAGTTCCCAAGCACATCGTCGTTATCGGCGGTGGCTATATCGGTCTGGAAATGAGTTCCGTCTGGCGTCGACTGGGTGCCAAGGTCACTGTCCTGGAATTCCTGGACCGCATCCTGCCGGGGATCGATCAGGAAGTCGCCAGTGAAGCCTATAAAATCTTCCAGAAGCAGGGCTTTGAATTCCGGCTGGGGACCAAGGTCCTCGAAGCGAAGTCCGAGAAAAAGCAGGCGGTGGTGAGATTTGAAGGTGGCGATCCCATCACGTGTGATCGGGTTTTGCTGGCCGTGGGACGGGCCCCGAATACCGACGGAGTGGGCTTGGATTTCATCGGACTGAAGCTCGATGAACGAGGCCGGATTCCGATCGACGATCACTTCCGCACTGCGGTTCCCGGCGTCTACGCGATCGGCGACGTCGTGCGCGGCCCGATGCTGGCCCACAAGGCCGAAGAAGAGGGCGCAGCCTGTGCTGATGCCATCGCCGGCAAATACTGTCACGTCAACTACGATGTCATTCCGGCAGTCGTCTATACGCATCCTGAAATCGCTGCCGTGGGCAAGTTGGAAGACCAACTGCAGAAGGAAGGGATCGCCTACAACAAAGGCAAGTTCCCGTTCATCGCGAACGGTCGTGCTCGAACATTGAATGACACCGACGGCTTCGTGAAGATCCTGGCCGATGCGAAGACAGACCGGGTCCTGGGAGTCCACATCATCGGCCCGCGCGCCGGCGACCTGATTGCCGAAGCCGCAGCTGCGATGGAATTTGGAGCCAGCAGCGAAGACATTTTCCGCACGTGCCACTCACATCCGACGTTGTCGGAAGCGCTGAAGGAAGCGGCCCTTGCTGTTCACAAGAGAACGCTCAGCATTTGACGAAGAGTCTTTTAGCCACGGATTCACACGGATTGAACACGGATTAAGACAGACAAAAGCCACTCACTCAACATTCTGAACGTAGTCGATAATTCACGGTTTAGCGGCGTCCAATAACCATGGCACACGATGACCCAATCCGTGTTTCATCCGTGTGAATCCGTGGCAAAAAACTCCTAAAATCTTCCTGTATGTGTCAACCAGTTTCCGGGCGGGCGATATGGCAACGATTTTGGTCACCGGGGGAGCTGGATTTCTGGGAAGTCACTTGTGCGATCGGTTGATCGAACGGGGTGACGAAGTCATCTGCCTCGACAATTTCTTCACTGGGCGCAAAGAAAATATCGAGCATCTGCTGGGTCATCCGCGGTTTGAATTGATTCGACACGACATCGTCGAACCAATCCTGCTGGAAGTCGACCAGATCTACAACCTGGCCTGCCCTGCCTCGCCCAAGGCCTATCAATACAATCCCATCAAAACCATCAAGACGTCGACCGTCGGCATGGTCAATGTTCTCGGCCTGGCCAAACGCTGTCGAGCTCGTATTCTGCAGGCGTCCACGTCCGAAGTCTACGGGGACCCCGATGTTCATCCGCAACGCGAAGACTACTGGGGCCACGTGAATCCCATCGGTCCGCGCAGTTGCTACGACGAAGGCAAACGCGTCGCGGAAACGCTGTGCATGAACTATCACATCGAGAACAAAGTCGATGTGCGCATTATTCGTATCTTCAACACGTATGGTCCACGGATGGATCCAAATGATGGCCGGGTCATTTCGAACTTCATCATGCAGGCTCTGCGCGGTGATCCGTTGACAGTTTTCGGTGATGGCCGCCAGACGCGTTCGTTTTGCTATTGCGATGACCTGATTGCCGGCATGATGAAAATGATGGATCAGAACACCGAGGTCGGACCGGTCAACATCGGCAATCCGGACGAATTCACGATGCTGGAACTGGCCCAGGAAATCCTGTCCCAGATTGATTCGAAATCGACGTTGAAATTCGAACCACTCCCCGGCGACGATCCCAAGCAGCGCTGTCCCGACATCGCCAAAGCGAAGCGAATCCTGGGCTGGACACCGCAGTATAAGCTCAAGGAGGGACTCGTGAAGACGATTGCCTATTACCGGGGCGTCGTAGAAGCTGAACAGCGGTTGTCATAGGTCGCATCGTTTTTGATGGGACTTATGGGAATAATGATTTCCGTCGAATGAATTAGGGCCGTTCTGGGGTCGCGCGATTGTTATTGCGGATCACCTTTTTCCGCCTTTACGTTTCCCGATTGGGAACTCGTTGACTTGGGCTTTGCCGTCGGCTTGGATCGTTCTTCGATCCGGTACAGCGACTTGTCGGACCGCAAATAAAGTGCCTTGCCTGACACCGCCGGCGACGCGAACGTGGTGCCGTTAATTCGGTTCATCGCGAGGCGCTTGTATTGCTTTCCCGGCTCGATCACATGAGTGGTCCCTTCCTCGGCAACGAAGTACAGCTTGCCGTCGGCCAGAATCGGCGACGCCGAGAAGTTGCCGCCGAATCGACGCTTCCAGACCAGTTTGCCCGTCGCGGCATCAAGGCATGTCCCCACACCACCGTCACTGACGAAGTAGAGTTCGTCGTTCACCAGGATCGGTGACGGGGTGCAGGAGATCCCTTGCTTGAAGGTCCAGGCCACATGGGTGTCCGTGACGTCCCCTTTGCCATCGGGGCGGATGGCGAGCAACTGGGGGCTGTCGTAGCCCGTGCAAATGAATAACAGACCGTGACCAAACACCGGACGCGGAATCAATGAATAGCCCGAGTACCGCACCGACCAGATTTCTTCGCCGTTGTCGGGATTGTAGGCGGACACCCGATCGCCTCCCGGGCTGATAATCTGCGGCTTACCATCCACTTCGATCAGCAGCGGTGTCGCATAGGAATGACGGCCTTGGCGAGGGGTTCTCCAATCCGCTTCGCCACTATCTATCTTCAATGCCGTCACGTATTGAAAGTCGGTGACCCCGGACTTGGTTTCCCCGTCGTAAAACGACTTTTCGTACCCGTCACAGGGAATAATCAAACGCTGGCCCACTAGGATGGGCGACGCCGCCGGTCCGTGATGATGGTAGTAGTTGAGTGTTGTCTTCCACAGGATCTTGCCTTCTTCGTCCAAGCAGGCGGTTCCATGTGCTCCAAAGTGGACATAGATCCGGCCGTTGCTGACGATCGGAGTTGGGGATGCATGTCCATTCTTCGAATGCACTTTCCCGGGCGTCGGGACGAGGAACACAGTGATTTCCTGCTCCAGTTTTCCCGAGTTCTTGTCGACTCGCAACAGCTTCAGGCTGCTCCCTTCCGTCACAGCCGCAGTCAGCCAGATGTTGTCGCCGTGGATGACGGGTGACGACCAGCCACGGCCGGGAAGGTCGGTTTTCCAGGCGATATTGGTGATTTCACTCCATTTGGAAGGGAGTTTTTCGCCAGTGCCGTGCCCCTGCCCATCCGGACCACGAAACTGCGGCCAATCGGTTGACGGTACCGTAGTGACCACCGCGGCGACCGACTGGGTTTCTACTTTCGGTTCCTCAAGGTCTGGCCATCCCAGGCAAATCAGCATGACCAGCAGGCATTCGGTCACAGAGAATTACTCGCGGGGATTGCGGATGAAAGAGACCGAAGAAGTCAACTCAATGAAGTGTACCACCCACCAGCGACTGAGGCGATTCGAATTCGATGGCCGTCCCGACTTGCCGCGAAAAAGGGATTTAGACGACGGGGACATGAACTCTCGCAACCTCTGGCTGCGACGCCGTTGGGGAACCATCGGGTGCTGGCAAGAGGTTCGGTGACCACACCGTCTGGCTGGGACAGAAATGATCACTGACGCACCAGCCCAAGCGAGACGGATCTTCTTCCGCAGGAAATCCCCGCGCATACCCGATAATCCATGGCGGACGCCCCTGGACTTCATCGAATACGCGCGCCAGGTATTCGCCGATCGCGCCGATCACCAGCATTTGCATCCCTGACAGGAACAAGATCAGCGAGATCAAGCTGGTCCAGCCCACCGAATTACCCGGCTTCATCCCCACGATTTCCACATTGGCCAACCGCCAACTGATCAACAGGACAATCAGTGCCGCGGACAAACCGCACAACATCACACCGAGCCAGCTCGCTAGGCGCAACGGCGCACTGCTGAACGAGAGGATGCCATTGATCCCCAGTTGAACCAGTTTGCGGAAGGTGTATTTGACTTCTCCGGCGTAGCGCGCGTCTCGTTCATAGGCGACGCCGATCTGGCGGAATCCTGCCCAGCTCCGTAAACCACGCACGAACCGCGTCCGTTCAGGCAGCCGTTTCAGGACCTCCACCACCGACCGGTCCATCACGCAGAAATCGCCCGCATCCAGCGGAATATCGATGGTCGAGAGCTTGCTCAAGATCCGGTAGAACAGGAAATATCCGGTCCGCTTGAAGAGGTTTTCCTTACGCTTGGTGCGAATGGCATAAACGACATGAAATCCTTCCCGCCACTTGTCAAGGAACCGATGCAGTTGCTCGGGCGGATCTTGCAAGTCGCTATCCATCACGACGACGGCATCACCGCTGCTGTAATAAATGCCCGCCGAAACCGCCGCCTGATGCCCGAAATTGCGTGAAAATCGCAGCAGCTTCCAAAGTGGATCTTCACGGCAGATGGCATCCAGCATCCCGGCGGTGGCATCAGTCGAACCATCATCAATGGCGATGACTTCGTAGTCCTCGACCCAAGTCTGTGCGGCTGCCGTCAAACGCGGGTAGAGCGCAGGCAGCGTCTCCTGTTCGTTATGAAACGGGAGAATGACAGAAATCATGCGGCACCTCATCAAGCCTGTAGACAATCTTCTTGACAGTATCAAATGATCTGCCATCCTCCGCCATACAAGAATGTCTGCCAGAGCAATCCGCAAGTCGAAACCATGACAATCGGCCACCGCCAACCGCTGTTCGCCAGACGTTCCCCCATCACCACAAAAATCGGGAGAATGATCCACACATAACGCCCCAGCGAGCACACCGTACCGGTCGACAGCGGCAGCAGTATCATCACGGCACTGCTAATGACCAGGCCCGGGTGCAGACGCTTGACCGACGGCAACCACAGGATCATCCACCATCCCAGCCAGGGATCGAGGATGCGTCCGCTGTAGAAGTCAATCGGTGGCCTGTTCGGCAACAGCAAGAGCCTAAGGGAATCCAGCGATGAGCTGATCAATAACCACGACCACTCCATCGGATTCGGATTCCCCAAGTTCGGACGCCACGCCTTCTGAATCGTCACAAATAGAAAGGGGTCACCGTACTGGTGGTAGAGAAATCCCATGTAGGCCAGCAGTCCCAGCCCCGAACACACCATTCCAATGAGTGCTCGTCCGCGGCGCGGTCCAGTCAAGAATGGCACGATCAACGCCCCGCCGATAATTACTCCTTGATTCTTGATCGCCGCCGCCAATCCACACCACAGACCGCTGCTGATGTATTTCTGTTCGAGCAACGCTTGCATCGCCAGGACCGACAAGACCGCCAGCAACGCTTCCGAATAGGGAACGACTCCAAACAAGGCCGAGGGAAACGTCAGCCAGAACGCTAATGTCCAGCGTGCGGCAGCAATACCGGATCGCTGCACGACAAGTCGGTACAACAAGCATGTCGCCAGCAGCATCAAGCCATTGACGATCAGTAACGATGCCAGCACCAGTGGGACACCCAGCTTGTTGATCGCGCGGATACACAACGGAAATAGCGGGTAAAACACGATATTCTGTTCGGCCTTGAGTTGCGGATCAGCCACATAGCCGACCTCCGCGATACTCAGCCACCAGATGGCATCCCAATGCACGAACGGCCGCAGCCAGGCCTCACTGCCGCCGACCGACACGAAAATCATCGGCTGCGTGCCAAAGCGTTTCAGATCGCGAAAGCCCTCGGCGTAGGAGTGAAAGAAACCTGGTAAGTCCGACTGTACTCCGGCACTCGGATTCGCACGACGCACATCCAGTCGACGTTCAATGGGAAACAGGGCACTACCGACGATGATCGCGACAATGCATACCAGGCGACTTAAGAACCAGGCGAGAACCGGTTCTTGCCACGCAATCCGACCAGCAATGTGCTCCGTGGACGGCTGCCCCACTACCGGCTTCGTGACCGGTTCAGCAGCGACAATGGGTTCGGGCGCAATCATGGTGGCGAGAATTCAGTCGACAGTCCGGGGCAGTGATAAAAACTGTTCCTAGTCTGACAGTTCGCACCCACCGCGGGCCAGAGAGGTCTCAATATCGGCAGGCGTCCTAAGCGAAAAGTTTCAATGGTATCGATCTTAACTCTTGGAGCAGACGTGAAGGAATGCGGTGTCTGTATTAGGATGTCGCCTATCGTGTGAAGTTCAACTTCCATGCCTACAATCACTTATGTCAATCTCCTGAAATCCACAAAAATCAGAGAAAACTCCTCTTGGCACGTTTTGTCCCTTGAGTTATAAACCCCGCCGACACATCGTCCATCCGGCTTGGCTTTATTGCCTGGTTGGTCTCACCGGACAACTCCACACGTCACCCATCCAATCTCGTCGGTTCACAATCCCCTACTTACATATTTGTTTCTGAATGGCAGCCCAAGCTCGCCAGGATGATTCTTGCATCGTTTTGCAAGGCATTCTCGCGGTCTGGAACCTGGCGTTCTGATCATCTGGATTCGCTCAGAAAGGAGTCCGTCATGCCCACGTACCGGGTCGCGCTCATTTGCGTGCTGGCGGGGCTAGCGTCTGTTCCAATGGGTTGTTGCTGCCACGGCGGACGCATGTCTGCCATGAAACGCGACCGAGCATTGGCACAACGCAGGGCCTGGGATCTTTACAATCAAAACCAGTTGGCCAACCAGTCAGCCGGGTCCACTGCTGCGGAACGAGATCAACTCCGTCAGCAACTGGGGGCCGCTCAGCAAGAGCTCGCCAATCTGAAGGGCGAACGCGACGGACTGGCGAATAAGTACGACACCCTGGTGAATTCAACCAAGAACGGGAGTCCGTTGTCGGAAGATGCGACCAATCAGCTCAGCGATTTGGCGTCGCGGTATCCGGGGTTCGATTTCGATCCGAAAACGGGTGTCAGCAAGTTCACTTCGGACCTGCTCTTCGCCAGCGGAAGTTCCGACATCCGCCCCGAAGCTCAGCCGTTGCTGAAATCGTTCGCCGAAATCATGAATACCGGAACATCGCAGGAATTGAACATCCTGGTGGTGGGCCATACGGACGACCGTCCCGTGGCGAAACCCACGACCAAGCAGAAGCACACGGATAACTGGGGGCTGTCGACCAATCGTGCCGACCAGGTCGTCCGGAGTCTGGTGGCCGATGGTGTGAAGCCGCCACGCTGCGGTGCGGCCGGATACGGGCCTCACCAACCACTGGTGCCGAACACCGACGAGAAATCTCGCCAACGCAATCGACGCGTGGAGATCTTCGTGCTGGCCCCGAATGCCTCGGTCGCCGGTTGGGATAGCCCCGGTCAATCCACCAACTGAGTTGTGGAGCTGAACGATTCTGAAAAACACGCAGCGGCCTGGCGAAAGGATTCGTCAGGCCGCTGTCGTTCTTTGGATGGAATTGTAGCCCCAGGGGGCAACGCCGTGAAGGATTTTAGGCATCATGGGAGGGTGAGGCTCCCGCCGAACCGCGTAGTCTTTCGACGCCCGCCAATCAACCGCGCCTTCCAAGGAACTTATAGCCGACACGCGTGATTTGACCAGAAAGACTAGGTTAGCCCCGTGCCGTGAGGCCGGGGGTAGAGTAGAGACTCCCGTTGCAGAACCAACATTGAGTGACATCGATCGGCAGTCAAAGTCGCTACTCCACCCCAGCCCTGACGGGACTGGGCTCACCAAGAAAATCTCTGATGTTCCTGACCACGACTCGCCATTGGAAATGCCAAAAGGCCACGTCGACTGACGTGGCCTCTTGAACTGTCTTGTTTGTTTGCCAGCGAAAGGCAGACTAATTAGCGACCGCCGCGGTATCCACCGCCGCCACCGCCACCGCCTCCACCACCGCCGTAACCACCACCTCCGCCGCCACGACCTCCGCCGTAACCGCCGCCTCCGCCTCCACCACCGCCCCCACGGGGACGTTCTTCGCGCGGACGCGCTTCGTTGACGGTCAACGGACGACCACCATGATCCTTGTCATGCAGGGCCGAAATCGCGGCTTGAGCTTCGGAATCGGTTCCCATTTCGACGAACCCGAACCCCTTGCTCCGACCGGTCTCACGATCCTGAATCACTTCGGCACTGGCGACTGTCCCGTACTGGCCGAACAGCTTCTGCAATTCAGAGCTGCTCACACTGTAACTTAGGTTGCCCACATACAACTTCTTACCCACCATCGATCTCCCACAAACTGGATTCTACGACCCTTTTTCTTCGCTTTCCGGGTCCAAGGAAAGTGGCCGTGGTGTCGGCCTACAGGTGGATCAGAACGATAGAGGCAACCAGAAGATTCACTCGAACCAAAATCTAGCACTCGGTCGAAAACTAACCACCGATCATAAAACATATCACCTGCGCAAAAATAAGTACACACCTCTTCCCGCAAATTCCACCCAGAATTCCACTTTCCATTTGGTAACTTCCGGTCTCAAAGCGAACTGTTCTGCTATCGATTCGCTTCGGATAGACTATGGCTTGCCAGGCCCAGTCAGCCTTGGTTTCCCGAATTAGTCAGGAAATCGTCGTAGTCATGCTGCACCAGTCCCGCCTCTGATGGATGGAAAACATGTCGCGAAGTCCGCGGTTCACAGAAGCTCAAGTCACCGCATTTCGGCGAGATGGCTTCGTCATTGTTGAGCAACTGTTTGATGTTGCCGAGATCAATTTGTTGCGGCTGATTGCCAAGTCCGATCTGCAAATGCAGCAATCAGCAGCCAGTCGCGGTGACGGAGAAGGAGGCGCGATTCGGCTGGTAGTCGAGAATGCTGTCACCGATGATGTCTACGGAGCCGTGGTTCGCTCGCGCAGGATCGTTGAGCCCATGGAACAAGTTTTGGGCGATGAGGTCTATCATTATCATCATAAGATGATTCTCAAGGAGGCCTTTACCGGCGGAGCCTGGGCGTGGCATCAGGATTATGGCTACTGGTACAACAACGGCTGCCTGTCCCCGGATCTGGCGAGTTGCCTGATCGCGGTCGATCGGGCCACTCGCGAAAACGGCTGCCTGCAAGTCCTCAAAGGATCGCATTTGCTCGGACGGATCGACCACGGCAAGGTGGGTGACCAGACAGGTGCCGATCCAGAACGAGTCGCTGCCGCGTGCGAACGATTGGAACTCGTCTATTGCGAAATGGAACCGGGTTCAGCCGTCTTCTTTCACAGCAACCTGCTGCATCGTTCCGATCAGAACAAGAGTCCCAATCCACGCTGGGCGCTGATCTGCTGCTACAACGCGAAGCACAATGATCCGTACAAGGAATCACGGCACCCGCGCTATACACCTCTGGAAAAATGGCCCGATGAATGCGTGCTGGAAGTTGCCCGGCGGGATTGGGCGGTGATGTCGGCCTCGCAGACGAGTCGTTGAGATTTGGGCTGTCGCGTGCGGGCTAATGTTCCCCGTAAATTAACGCCGAATTTCACCTCAATGTCGGTATCGGCGGTGGTACGCCAATCCCCATTTCCAGGTATGACAAAGCTCCAGTGTGCCACCCCGCCGTCACGCTATGCCGACACCGCGACAACATCTTTGCCACCTTCGACATCTTCGACCTTGCCCAAAACACCGCGCAAATCAGCCGGAACGCGCTAGCCCGGATTATTCATCAGCCGCTGGGCGCTAGCCCACGGTTCAGGCAACAATCGACTCGAATTTCTAAACGAACCGGACGCTAGCGCGTGCCGGCTGATTTGACAGACTGTTTTTCGTAGGTTTGAAGCAACTGATTATCCACTTACTTG
>CAMAVF010000226.1 GCA_945861445.1 Planctomicrobium piriforme
GTCCACCGGAGGCATTAATACCAGCCTCCGGCGGTCGCCGACCTGCGGTCGTACTAGGCTCGGCGGGAGCCTCGCCCTCCCTTTTTAAGACACGCTCTCAGCGTGTCGGACTACTCCGTTACCTCATACCCTCACACAATTGCGAGAGCGCAGACAACCGTCGGCGAGTCCCGGCGTTGTCAGTCCTTTCCCAGCAATTCTGCTTGAATCCTGCGGATCTCGGAGCGGATGCGTTCCTCATCCGCTCCGACTTCTCGCAGGAGAATCACGGCCAGTCCCACGGCGGTTTCTGCTTCTTCAGTCACCACGCCGGTCGCGCCGACTTCCTCCAGCCACGCCCGCTCCTGAATGTACCGCGCCCGGACAAACACGCGCAGTTCCGGGTTCAAATCCTTCGCCGCCAGGATCACCACGGTCCGGACCAGTACTTCTGGAATCGTGACCAGCAGATACTTCGCCTCCCTGATCCCAGCCGCCTCTAGAATATCTCGCTGGGTGGCATCACCGTAAATGGCCAGCTTCCCAGCCTCCGATAAATCCCGGACCGTATCGATGTTCAAGTCCACGACGACGGGCCGCACAGCAAACTCACTGAGGATGCGGCAGGCCGTCTGACCGACCGGGCCGTATCCAATGATGACTGCCGTGACTCGTTTGTCATCCGCCTGATCGTTTTTGGCCAACGCGGAGTGAGTGGTAGTATTCAGTTCCGCCGCCCCCGTCTCGGCCCGCCGGTTCAGTGCCTTCCAGATCCGGGGTTGACAGCGCAGCCACTTCTCGAAGCGGTCGAGCCCACGGAACAGCAGTGGATTGACGGAGATGGTCAGAATCGCACACGCGACCAGCAGACTGTGCCCCTCGGCCGGCAGCAACTGGCTCCGCACCGCCTCATCGGCCAGCAGGAACGAGAACTCGCCGATCTGGCCGAGAGCCACGGCCACCGTGAGTGCGCTGCGGACCGAATAGCGCATGGTCCAAATGATCAGAAACGCGGTCAGTGGATTGGCAATCAGTATCACGCCGAGTAACGCGAGTAACAGTCCGGGCCGTTCGATCACCACACGCGGATCAAACAGCATCCCTACGGACACGAAAAACAGAACCGCGAAGGCGTCCCGCATGGGCAATGCGTCGGCTGCTGCCTGGTGACTCACCTCCGTTTGTCCGACGACCACGCCGGCCAGGAACGCCCCCAGTGCCATCGACACCCCAAACACCACGGCCGAACCCGTCGCCACTGCCAGAGCCAGGGCCAGGACTGTCAGGGTAAACAATTCACGCGAGCGGGTCCGTGCGACCTGACCGAGCAGCCAGGGGATGAGTCGCCGGCCGCCGACAACGACCACCAGTCCCAGCGAAACAACCTTGAGCACCGCGTAACCCAGGGCGAAAAAGAGGTTCGGCCGCTCCGCCACGTTCTCGCCGAAAATCCCCGCCAGGGCAGGCATCGCGACCAGCACGAGCACGGTAAAGATGTCCTGCACGATCAGCCAGCCGACGGCGATATGGCCCTGCGTCGTGTGCAGCACATCGTTGACCATCAGCACGCGAATCACCACGACGGTACTCGCCACGGACACCGCCAGGCCGATCACCATCCCCGCCCCAGGACTCAATCCGAACACGATGACCGACAGGAATCCCAGTGCGGTCGCCACCACGATCTGACCAATCGCTCCGGGCAGCGCAATCCGGCGCACCGCCAGCAGATCGCCCAGATCAAAGTGCATTCCCACGCCGAACATCAGCAGGACCACGCCAATTTCCGCGAGTTCTGCAGCCATTTTCGCATCGCCCACGAAGCCCGGCGTCTGCGGGCCGAGAACCACTCCGGCCAGCAGGTATCCAACGATGGGCGACAGGCGCAGTCGCTGGGTGATGAGCCCCAGCACCAGCGCCAGCACGAGGCTAACTGAAAGATTCGTCAGGAGTCCGAAATTGCCATGCATTGATGAGGGTCCATCCCGCAGTATGGTCGATTGCCATCCGAGAGCAATTCGGACAGCAACTGGAAGGAAACTTCCCCCACATTTCGGAGAGCACAGCGTCCCGACAAAGAGTCATCGCGGGACCGGAAAATGTGGGAAACTGTGATTGTACAATCCCACATGCTGCGGGCAAGAGACTCGCTGAGTAACTGCCGCGACCGCATGTCGCCCAATGGCACTCACTTTGTGGACGGACTCCCAAAGCGGCACGACGCTAGCCTCCGGTTTTTCAATGGAATTGATACACTGAACCGGCGGCTAGAGCGGATTATTCATGGGTCGATCTGCATCATGCACAAGTATTGTCGCGATAAAGGAGTTGGGACCATCTTGCCCAAAACACCGCGCAAATCTGCCGGAACGCGCTAGCGTCCGGTTTCTGCGGGAATGGTGCTAACCGTGGTAGCGCCCAGCGGCTGATAAATAATCCGGGCTAGCGCCGTACCGCTCACGATCTGAGTGCCATTGAACCGGTGGTTGAAAAGACGATCACACAATGAAGACGCTCGCAGAATGCATAATGTTCTATTCAGTTGCGACATTTTTGCATCTGGTTTTGCTTCTGTGCATTGGAATTCGACTACAGCGAGCGCCGATTCGCACCTTCCAACTATTGATGGCATTTTCAATTGGAGAGGTGGTCGGAATAGTATTGGCAATCGCCGTTGCCGCGTGCTACATCGCATTGGGAGTCGATTTTCATCATCGAGCAACTTTTCCAAAAATGCTTCGAGTGGGATGGCCTGCCTACATGACTTGGGCCTCCTCAGCACCGCTCATTTTTCTGATAGTTGGGTTGAGATGCTCCTTGAAATCGAATGGTGGCAAAGCGTCGACTGGAGCTGGAAGCAGCAAGGTAGATTTGGAAGCGCCTGACGCTGGCAGTAATGCAACCTGCTGAGATTCGACAAATGTTTCAGGAGGTCTTCTTCACCTTGAACAGTCCCGAGACAACCCACACGAATGCAATACCGATTAGATAGCCTAGAAAAAGGACCGACCATAGAATCCCGCTCGTTGTCAATCGATCAAAGTTGTTGAAATCATTGGGATCAACGAAAACGCCAAAATAAATCCTCAACGAAGCCACCGATGTGCAGAGACCTATCATTGGAGCGAGAATCGCAAATACGACGAGACGGGGGCTGGGCTGGAACATGATTGTGTACGCGAAACACTACTTCGACTTCAATTCGACGTTATAGGTATTCGGCCCCGGCTTCACGACGTACTCCAGGCCCGACAGGGCTGGCGTCATGTACTTATCGGGAATCCGGCTCGTTTGGATTTCCATGCTGGCGGCTTTATTTGGTCCCTCCCCCCCTCCCCCCGTAATGACCACCGATTTGACCATCACCTGATTCTTGCCTTGAGCCACCGACGCGGTGTATTTGCCATCGCCCTTGAATTCTACCGGTGCCATTTCTCCGGACTCATGGACGAAGACGATCTGGCCGTCAGGCAGGTGCTTGCCGTCAAAGGTGATCTCGCCGGAAACGGTCGATTTCGGCAGGTTGCGTGCGTCCGACCCACTACAGCCGAACAGGCCGAGCGACACGAACAATAAGATCGCGGGACACAGCGGAACTAGACGCAGTGCGGACATACGGTCACTCACCTTATCAAAAGTGGAAAACAGGATGCAGGCAGAAGCACACAGGACCGGCATCAGGACGCCAGAACGCCTGATGCCGGTGGGATGTGGGATGAACGCGGAGAACGCTTAGAACTCGCCCAGAATGTTGCCATCCGCCTTGTCGGCGAGGTTCTTGAACGTGCCCATGTGAATGTTTTCGGAAATGAACCGGACACCCCCGTCCATCAACAGAATGTGGATGCCCCCGACGTGCATACTGTGCAGGGCGGCATCGTTCAAACGTCCGGTGACTGGCGCCGGTGTATAACCGGGCAAAATCATTGCCGAGTTGTAGAACCAGGCAGAGTTGGGAGGGACCGTGACGGTTCTCAACGCATATTGCCAGTTGTAGTCCTCGCCCAGACACCACGGTTCGCCATCATCGCCACGACCATTGTTGGCATAGTATTTTTGCCCCTTGGTCAGTCCCGAGAATTCACCCATACCGGCTGTGTTCGATGCGCCATCCGAGATGTCTGCAATCCGGACCTTTGCCGCCTGGCCCCAGCGCGCCGTGTGGCTGAAGCAACCATCCGCCGACATCGGCCCGCCGGAATATGTGACAACATTCGGACCCCGATCCGAACCGGCGATGCCGAGATATTCCGTCATCCCCAATTGAGTGTACCAGGCGCTCGTTCCGCCGTACGCCAAGTAGGAGCGAGAGGCCGTGGAAGTCGGGCAATTGTAGACCGGAATGATCGTATTGACCGCTGGCTGGAACGCTGGGTTGTAAGTATCGCCGGCGTTCGCACTGAAATTGAGCTGATTGTAAACGCCAGCCTGATCCAGGTAGGGCAGCATCATGATGTACATGGGGGCTCCGCCGGAATTGTTCGTCGGCCCGTTCGTCACGCCCGGCGGAAAGACCCCGTGCGTGTCGTGATAGTTGTGCAGCGCCAACCCGAGCTGTTTCACATTGTTCTTGCAGGCCGACCGGCGAGCTGCCTCGCGGGCTTGCTGCACGGCCGGCAGCAGCAAAGCGATCAACACGGCGATGATCGCAATGACCACCAGCAACTCGATGAGCGTGAATCCCCGAAGTCTGCGTTGCGACATGAGAAACTCCTTCGCAAAAACACCGAAAAGAACCGCAGACAGGTTGCCTGCGAGATTAATGCGGTTTACAAAATCGACTAACCCTGACGAAAACGGCCAGGTGGTCCGGGAGCACACGAACTGACTGGAGATATGCCGAAAAGGCCCGATGGTGTTTCACGACTGGATAACCACCTGGAAGTTGACAATACTCAATGGAAATTTGTTTTGCAAGATTTGTTCTTCGATTGCAGCACTAAAAATAAAAATGCCTCCGGCTTGGGCAACGCGGGGAAGAAGGGCGAGAGTAGACCGCGTCGAGGTGGAAAAAGTGCGGAGTGGAATAGGTCTAATTCTCCTCTCTACTTTCTCCCCGAGACTCTCGATTCACCTGCAGCGAATGCTGGCAGGTAGATTGAGGCCGCAGTAACATCGGTGCTGCTGTTGAGTGATAGAGCATGAATCAGGTCAGCTCGACGCTTGCTGCGATGGGGGTTTCGTATGTCAAGCCGCTTATTTCTTGCCCGACTTCTGGTGGTAGCAATGGTGGTGTGTGGGGGAATCGCTCCACGCATGGCCTGCGGCGACGACCGTGGGCGACCGATGCTGACACCGCAACTGGCGGGTGTCCTCGGCTGGTTTCCGGCGGATACAGAAACGCTGCATGTCGCGCAATCATTTCAGATACCGGCTGTGGAGGACGACCCCTCCTCCACGCCACCAGTCGGAGATTTTCGCTACGCGAGTCAATTGTTTGTGCTGGACGGGCTGTGGGGACTGGAGCGTGGCAAGTATCAGAAGCCTCTCGTCGGCAGAAAAGTGGTCGCTGCGCTGTGCGGTTCACGCTACTATGACCTCGTCAGCAAATTCGGGTCGCTGCGCAGCGAAGGCTGTTCCGTCTTGATGTTCAACCAGGATCTGGACGATGGCGGCAAAGACTGGACCGGCCTGTTGCGGGCTGGGGCACGCCAGATCAATCGGATCAACGGCCACGAAGTGTTTGTGTTTCCATCAACAGTCGTAATGGAAGGGAGGTTCAAACTGAAACCGTGGCAGGGAACATTCCTGGTGTTGCTGACGCCGAAGATTGTCCTGTGTGCGACGAGCGACACGTATCTGGAAGAGGTTCTGAATAGGCTCGACAGTGCGCCCAAGGATCGAGCACTCCCTGATTCGCTGCCTGAATGGCAGCACGTCGATATCAAGGCGCCGGGCTGGATGCTGCGACATGTTCCCGAGAAACTTTCCCGGCGAACACTGGTAGGCGTGACGATCACCATGACGGAACGCAGTTGCCGAATTGTGTACCTGCCCGTGGGGAAGTCCGAACTCGATCCGCAGACGTATGTCCGGAACAGGTGGTTCGGCAAAGACCCGATCATCGGCGTGCCGACGCCCTACCAATTCAGCCGGACCAAGGATGGCTCCATTGTCGTGGAGGTAGAATCCAAGGACGTCGCACCGAATGGCCCACTGGAATGGATGGGGATTTACGGAGCTACGGGCGCGAATTGATCTCAGGCCGACAAAGAGTTTCATGGTTTTCAGTTCGCACATCTTCGTCTTCTATTTCCTGCCGCTGGCCCTCCTGCTGTATTACGCAGTGCCGCGCCGCGGACAGCTTCTGCTGCTGATCGTGCTCAGCTATCTGTTTTACGGCTGGGCGAACCCGTTGTTTGTGGTGTTGATGTTCGCGTCGACCCTGACCGACTATCTGAGTGGCCTGATCATTTCGGGGCAGCGGCCGAGTCTGCGGAGCGACGACAGCGTCGGCCTGGAACCGGGCGGGCCACGAAGCCGGGTTCAGAAGGCGGCACTCGTCACCACCATCGTCCTGAATCTCTTGCTGTTGGGATTCTTCAAGTACTTCAACTTTGGCATCGAATCCTACAACGGACTGGTTCGCTCGCTGGGCTATGAGCAGGCGGCCTGGGATCATTTCTTGCGCATCACGCTGCCGCTGGGAATCAGCTTCTACACGTTTCACGCCATGAGTTATGCCATCGACGTCTATCGGGGCGATGCGCGGGCCATTCGTAATTACATCGACTATGCCTGCTATGTGGCGATGTTTCCGCAGTTGGTTGCGGGACCCATCATCCGCTTTCAGGATGTCGCCAATCAACTGGCCCACCGCACGCACTCGGCCGAGAAATTTGCCCGCGGCGTCGCCTTCTTCAGTTTTGGGATGGCGAAAAAGGTCCTGCTGGCCAATCCTTGTGGCAAGGTCGCGGATACCGTCTTCAATGCCGGCCCGGTGGGCACCGCGGACGCCTGGACGGGAATCGTGGGCTACGCCTTTCAGATCTATTTCGACTTCAGCGCTTATTCTGATATGGCAATCGGCTTGGCCTTGATGCTGGGCTTCGTGTTTGCGAAGAATTTTGACTCGCCGTATCTCGCCGAGTCAATCACTGACTTCTGGCGCCGCTGGCACATTTCCCTGTCGACCTGGCTGCGCGATTATCTGTATCTGCCGCTGGGGGGGAATCGGAAGGGGCCGGCGCGGACCTACGTCAACCTGGCGACGGTGATGGTCCTGGGAGGACTGTGGCACGGTGCGGCCTGGAATTTTGTCATCTGGGGCGCCATTCACGGGGCCATGCTGGCCTTCGAACGGACCCAGGGAAAAGACAGCATCTACCACCGGCTGCCGCGACCGGCCAAGATCGTGCTGACGTTTGTGATCGTCTGCTTCGCCTGGGTCTTCTTCCGCGCCGAGACACTGCCCCAGGCGCTGGCCTATTGCGGCAGCCTGCTCGGTTGGACGCAGCCTCCACTCCAATCTGGTCTGATCGCGGGCATCATCTACCAGCCGTATTACCTGGGCGTGCTGTTGATGGCTGCCATTGTCACCTGGAGCTGTCCGCAAACTTGGGACTTTACCCGACGTATTACAGTACCCCGCGCCGCCCTGGCAATGGGGTTGCTGTGGCTGTCGCTTCTGATTCTGACCAGCCAAGAGTTTAATCCGTTTATATACTTCTTGTTTTAGTGTCACTTTAATGCCAGACTTCAACTTAACACGAGAAGAAATCGCCCAGCGCGACATCGGTCGGACCGAGATTTCCGCCGGTCTGTCGTGGTTGCTGACGGTGTCGTTCTTGCTGACGCTGATCATTCCACCGACCGTGCAGCTCGTGCTGGAAGTCTTGTGCTCCCCTCAGCGGGTTGCCCCTTCTGCCCTGGAGATCGTACACACTCTGCCCGCAGTCGGCCGCGTGTTTCAGCAAGCGGACGGGAGTCTCTGGAACCGGGTGCTGGTCGCCAATCGCCGGTTGGTCCTGGGGATTGAGGAATATGAACAGCAACTCGAAGAGCGTTCGTGGCTCAGGCAGAACCTGCTCGGCCCGACTCAACACGCGCTCACACGTTGGACGGGTCTGGGCAACGAGAAGGCCTATGTGGGTCGCGACGGCTGGCTGTTTTATCGGCCTGACGTCGACTACCTCACCGGACCGGGCTTCCTCGAACCCGCCGTGCTCCACCGTCGGGTCAGCAGTGGAAAGCCAGGTGTCGCACCTCCGAAACCCGATCCCCGGCCGGCGATCATTGAGTTCCACCGACAGCTTTCCCGACGCGGGATCCGGTTAATCCTGATGCCCCTGCCGGGCAAATCGGCGATCCACCCGGACCGACTCACATCGCGATTTGATGACAGCACAGGGCCTCTCGAAAACGCCTCGTTCCAACGGTTCAAACGCGAGGTGGAAGCTGCCGGAGTGCTGGTCTTCGATCCTGCCCCGGGTATGATGCGGGATAAAATGGCGAAAGACAAAGTCGGTCAGTTTTTGCACACCGATACTCATTGGACCCCCGACGCGATGCAGTCGGTTGCCGCTGGGTTGAAGACGTTCATCGATCAGCAGTGCCCGCTGCCAGCCACGACGCCCGTAGAGTTCAGCGAACGTGTGCGTGAGGTCGAGCACTTGGGTGACATTGCCGGCATGTTGCGACTGCCCGAGGGGCAGACGCTCTTTCCACGCGAGCAGGTGGCGATTCGTGAAGTCGTCGAACCTGGCCATCTCAGTTGGAAGCCGGATGAACGGGCGGACGTCTTGTTGATGGGTGATAGCTACACGAATATCTATTCACTGCGAGAGATGCAGTGGGGCGCCGGGGCGGGTTTGGCGGAACGGCTCAGTTTTGCCTTGCGTCGCAGGCTTGACCGTCTGGCACAAAATGCTGGCGGTTCCCATGCCGTGCGGCAGGCTCTGTCCCAGCAAATGGCGCGCGGGCACGATCGCTTGCGGGGTAAGCGGGTCGTGATCTGGCAGTTCGCCGTGCGCGAGCTGGCGTTCGGGGATTGGAAAACGATTCCGCTGCCCGAGCCCCCTGCGACAGATCACGGCGCGGAGCAAACACCGCCCACGCACGCGACGGGTGAACTCGTCGTCCGGGGAACAGTTCGCGCCGCGGCGGGGGCTCCGCAACCTGGTTCGGTCCCCTATCGTGACGCCGTGACGGGAGTGCATCTCGATCATGTCGAGGCCACGGCGGGCTCGTTTCCGAACCGCGAGATCGTTGTCTATGCATGGGGTCTGCGCGACAATCGCCTGATGCCTGCGGCGAAGTTTGCTCCCCATCAACAAGTAACGCTAAGGTTAGTGCCGTGGAATGCGGTCCGCCAAAAGTATGAACGCTTTAATCGGATCGAACTCGAGGACCCCGAATTCCGGTTGGCCGAGTTACCGATTTATTGGGCCGAGGAAGCACCATGAGACATCTCGAGAACTCGCGTTTTCCGGAGCCGCGGTACACCGACCGGCGATTCGCTGCACGCTCGCTGTTTGCGGCAGTTTGCATATCCGTGGTTCTGCAATCGCCCGTATGTGCCGATGAACGGGCGACCGTGCGCGCGGTGCTGACTGATTTTTCCAAGCAGGTGGCGGCGGCCGAGCAGGCTTCACGCAATGTGATCCAGGGGACTGACGGTTGGATGTTTTTCGTACCCGAATTGCGGTCACTGAGTGTCGGGCCATTTTGGGGTGAGCAAGCTCAACGGGTCAGCCGCTCGACGAAGCCCGAATACGCTGATCCCTTGCCCGCCATCGTCGATTTTCACGCTCAACTGCGGAAGGCGGGGATCGAGCTGTTGCTGCTGCCGGTCCCGGCCAAGGCGGCCGTCTATCCCGAAGCCATTTCAACACTGATTAAGAAGTCCGATGGCCTACCGCCGCGTGTCGATCCATCGCAGCAGGAGTTTTACGGATTACTGAAACAACAGGGAATCGTCGTCATCGACTTGCTGCCACTATTTCAAAAACACCGCCACGTGGGGGGCTCGCCGTTGTACTGCAAGACGGACAGCCACTGGTCGGGTCGCGGCGTGGCGCTCGCGGCTGACGCGGTCTGGGATGAGATCCAAGACCGTCCGTGGCTCAAGGGTTTGCCAAGACTGACGCTGGTGTCCAAAACGCGAGAGACCCAAATGACGGGTGATTTGGCCACTCTGCTGAATCAACAGCGTCCCCTCCGCGAAGCGCTGCCGTTGACCTTCATTGGAACCGGCAGCGAAGTGACTCCCGTAGTCCCTCAACGAGATAGTCCTGTACTGCTGATTGGCGACAGCCATACACTCATTTTTCACGACCCCACGTTGGTCGCCAGTGGTGCGGGGCTTCCCGACCACCTGGCGCGGTGCCTGGGGATGGCAGTCGACCTGGTCGGAGTCCGCGGCTCGGGGGCCACGACGACACGCATCGAACTACTCCGCCGCAAGGACAATCTGCAGCGGAAGAAGCTGGTGATCTGGTGTTTTTCCATCCGCGAATTCACCGAAAGCACGACCGGCTGGCGCAAGGTGCCCGTGATTCGCTAGCCATAGCAGCCTGTTGAAAAAGGTGTCTGGAACTTTGCCAACCACATGGAATCGAGCGTTTTTTCGACGTTCGGAGAGTTCCAGACACCTTTTTCAACAGGCTGATAGGGAGTGGGCGTCGCATCCGCTACAGCCGTTACAGTCAATACAGTCCTGCAGATCCTTAAGTTCAGTGAAATCGGTGTCGATGAAAATAGCGGACCGAATCAGCCGGGGCAGAAATCAGGCTGTTATCAGGATGGAGCAGGGGATCTTCTTCTGCATGCTGATGATGACACATGAACAATCGACAGATTAACCTCGATCCAGTTACGCTCGGCGTCGCACTGCTCCTCGGCTTGAGCGTCGGGGTACGCGACGGCAGCGCCCAGGATTTCATTCCTGCGGGCGAACCGTGGCCGCTTCAAAGCCTGATTGTCCGAGGTCAGGAGCCGGAAGGCGAAGGGCCAGAGACCGAGCCCCTTGAGGAAGAAGATCACATCGAGACTGACCGCGATTCGTTCACCCCCGCGACCACCACGGCCGGCCGGAGAAGATCGATTATCGAGGCCGCGTACTCGCTGATCGACAACCGCGGTGCCTATGACACTCACAGCTTTCCGGAATCGCTGCTGCGGTACGGTCTGAATGACCGGGTGGAGTTGCGATTGGGCTGGAACTACGAGGTCGGCGGGGCGTCGAGTACCGTTTCTGGAAGTGATATCGGGGACGTTGAGCCAGGCGTCAAGATCGAACGGGCCAGCGAGATTTCGTATGGAGCCAAGGTCGGTATCACGGAACAGGACGGGTGGCTGCCGCAAAGTGCATTTGTCGCCCAAGCCTTCACGCCGACGAGCGGTCCGGCCACTTCCACCGACTTCGTCGGCACCTATGTTTTCGGATGGGAGCTGCCGGATGAATGGCAGTTGGATGCCGCGCTGCGTTATGGCCTGACTTCCGAAGAACACGACCACTTCAATCAATGGGCGCCGTCGGTCGTGTTGAAAGTTCCCGTCGCGGACCGCTGGTACGCTCACGTGGAATACTTCGGCATCGCCACAGCCGGGCGGGAACGCGACCGATCGGTCCATTACTTCAGCCCCGGCGCCCACTACCTGGTGACGGACAATCTCGAAGTCGGCGCACGATTCGGCTGGGGCCTGACTCAGGATTCGGCCAACGTCTTCAGCAATATCGGCGTCGGCTGGCGATTCTAAGGGGGCGCATCAATAACAGTCGGTACGTGGCGGATGCTGCCAGCATCCGCGCCGACGCAAGCAGCGTCGGCCACGACAGTTATTGATACGACGGTCCTAAGAGGTTCGTGAGATCATGATTTCACGAACTTCTGCGACGGGCCCGAACTTATACCATTCCCAATAATTACCAGCGCGTTTCTGCGTAGGGAGCGTGACAGACGGTGCGGACGATGTCGGTATCGAGGCAGGTGGCTCGCCAGGCCGTTTCGGCTGCATCAAACAAATCATCTACGGTTTCGTACTTCCGATTCGA
>CAMAVF010000227.1 GCA_945861445.1 Planctomicrobium piriforme
GGAATTTGTCCAATGACCGCTATGACGATGTGTCACAAAATCTGCACGAACACTTTCGTTCGGGAGGGCTCCTTTTCATCACCCCAGTTCCAGACACTTTTTTCAACAGGCTGCTAGCGCCCGGCGGCTGATTGCGGTTAGGACTGGCACATCAAATACTGTCGGTACGTGGCGGATGCTGCCAGCATCCGCGCCGACGCTAGCAGCGTCGGCCACGACAATTATTGATGCGCCGGTCCCAAGCTCAAAATCTCCTTGACCACCCGCGCCGTCTGAACCCCGGTCAGTTTTTCCTTGAGTCCCTGTTGATTCACGTAGAGTTCTTCGTGGTGCAAGCCGAGTAGATGCAAGATCGTAGCATGCCAGTCGGCCACACTCACGCGATTGTCGACGGCAGCGAAGCCGAATTCATCGGTGGCACCATACGTCGTGCCCCCTTTGATGCCGCCTCCAGCCATCCACGAGCAGGCCGCGTTCTTATTGTGATCGCGCCCGGCCTTGCGCACGTCTTTGTCCTTCGGAAGCTGCGCGATGGGCAACCGGCCGAATTCACCGCCCCAGATAATCAGCGTGTCGTCCAGCAAACCACGTTGCTTGAGATCCTGCAATAAACCCGCAATCGGCAGGTCAGTTCGATCGCACGCCGCCTTCATGTCGGTCGCAATCCCGGTATGGTTATCCCAAATCTGCGCATTGATATAGAGCTGCACGAACCGCACGCCGCGTTCGACCAGGCGGCGCGCGATCAGGCAGCGGCGTCCGTAGGAGTCCGTCGGTTCGCGACCAACGCCATAGAGGTCCTGCGTCTCTTTCGTTTCCTGGCCGAGATCCAGTGCGTCGGTGGCCGACATCTGCATCCGGGCTGCCAATTCGTAGCTGGCAATCCGAGCCCCCAGATTCGGCTGGCTGGGCCGCTGCTGCTGATGCAGGCGATCGAGACGGCCCAGCAAGTCCCGTTGCAGGGTGGCGACCTCGGGTGGGTCGTCGACCTCCGGCCGCAGATTCAGCACGGGGGAACCGGTCGATCGAAATCGGGTTCCCTGAAACAGCGGCGGCAGGAATCCCGCATGCCAGTTCTCCACACCATTGACCGGCAACCCCTGCGGATCATCCAGTACCACATACGCGGGAAGGTTCTGGCATTCACTCCCCAGCCCATACACCACCCACGAGCCCAGCGTCGGATAGCCCGTCGGCATGTGACCGGTTTGAATCAGGTACAGGGCCGGTTCATGAGTGATATTGGTCGTGTGCAGCGAGCGAATCAGGGCCAGCTCATCGACGTGCTTGGCAATCTGCGGCAGCGCGTCCGAGACCCACATCCCGCATTTTCCATGCTGGGCGAACTTGAACGGGCTGCGCATCAACGCCCCGGCATCCGACACATTCTCGACTTCTCCGGCGATCTTGCTGAAGTACGGTTCGCCATGATGTTTGTCGAGTTCTGGCTTCGGATCAAACAGATCCATCTGGCTGGGGCCACCATTCATAAACAGATGAATGACCGATTTCGCCTTCGCCGGAAAATGAGAGGCCCGGGGACGCAAATCGGCAGCGACACGATCCCCTTCAGCAAACAAATCGCGGCCGAGCAAATGCATCAACGCCGCGCCCTGCACGCCCGACGCGGTCTGTGCGAAGAACGACCGACGCGTGATGCGGCTGTGGCTTGCGGTATCTGATATCTGGCTTAACACGGGATACTCATCCACGAGACTTGGTTAGGAACAACAGGCTTGCGCGTTATCAGTCTACGCCTCGCAGTGAGGCATCAATCGCGTCCTAAAATCAGCCCCTGTCCGACACCGTTACTGTCACTCTCGCGCTGATTCGACAGTGCCATTGTGAAGTGCCTGCGGTGAGATGTCCGGCTGCTGCAATTGCGCGATGATCGAATGGCCTGTCCCGCCGGCACCGATCACTTCTTCGCAGATTTCTTCTCATCTGCTGGCGCGGCCTTCGCCGCCGCGGGCTTGCCACGTGTCTGCGGTTGTTTGCCGATCTTGATCTGTTCGTTCAGCTTCTTGGGATAATACTCTTTGTTTTCCGTCTTGATTTCGTCCGCGGTGATCTTATAGCCGGTCTCGGCGACGAACAGTTTCTCGCGCAGTTTACGAATATCCTGCTCTTCACGAGCATACCCCTCGGCCCGGATTTCGGCCGGCTGCCGCGAGGTGGGGGCGTTGATCGAAACCTTCGTGAGATAGACCCGCTCGGTCCCCGGCAAGTGGTCTTCGAACCGCTGCATTTCGTTCAAGACATTCACATCTTCCTGGACCCATTCGTCAATCGACTTCGCCGCATCCAGTAACGGCTTACCCTTCCTCAAGGCGTCATCCAGTTTGACCGCCTGTTCGCCGCGCTGGGCAACTCCCGCATCGAGCTGTGACAACGACACCCAGTAAATCAACAGCAGGCACGCGGCCGTCACGCCCCCGCCGATCGCCATCTGTCGCCGGCGGGCTTTGGTCGTATCGGGCTTGATGACCGGTTTACGCGGGGCCAGGAAGTCGAGCACTTCGATCAGGGGTTGGGTTTGCGACCAGATACTGCCGATATGTCCGGCATACGCCGATTGGTGCGAGACCAGTTTCAGGCTGTCGGCGTGGACCTTCACCAGCGAAAACGGGTTGACGGTCCGCACGGTAATCGGCAGGCGTTTCTGCAGTGCCTCGGCCAGACCCGGCAGGTCTCCATCGGGTCCCAGCAAGAATCCTTCGGTCAGCTTGAAGCCGAGGTTCAAGTTCTGGAAGGACATCAAACCGCGGCTGACTTCGGTCAGAATGACGGCGTTCTGTTGTTCGGTCGTGTCGCCCGCCAGCCGTGCGGCATGTGAGAAAATCAGTTGCCGCAGCCAGACGACTGAAATCTCGACCCGTTCTCCGTGCCGGACCACGATCAGGGTCGCGGATTTTGGATCGAGAGGCTTGTTGTCCTCCAGACGAGCGACCAGTTCGGCCGCCCCGATGGGACTCAAGCGGATCGCCAGCAGTTCACGTTGCCCTTCGTCGATGAAGTCGCGGATGGCCGTGACCATCGTTTGCGGCACCATCGCCAGCAAGACTTCTCGCGTGGGAATGCCCTCACGCCGCGGCAACGGAATGAAATCCAGCGCCAGTTCATCCAGCGACAACGACGACTTGGCCGCAGCCTGAAACCGCACCATCTGCGGCAGTTCTTCATCCGGCGCATCTGGCAGTTCCAGGCGCCGCACCACCACGCTTTCACGCGGCAGAGTGACGATCACCTGTTTGGTCGTGATGTGTTTTTCGGCGAGGTAGTGCGCGAACCATTCCTTGAGCGCCGGTTGTGCATGGCCACTGGGTTGTGGCATTTCAAACGCATGACGCACATGGATCGTCCCACCGCTGGCCTGCACGTCCAGCCCTCGCAGGCAGAGGGGGTCCCATTCAATGACGAGGTAATCGGGCATGTTGTTAGTTGTCAGTTCTCAGTTGCCGGTTGTCAGTTTGTCAGTTTGTCAGTTTGCTTCATTAGACAGGATGGCGCGACCCCAAGCCACTGGATTTGACGTGTGGTGGTCTATTTCGTGGTCACCATCTTTGCCAGATTGCGATTGGAAGAAGTGTTGTTAGCCACGGATTGACACGGATGGGGGCAGCGTGTGCTCGACGTTGGTTGTGGATGATGACCCGGAGATTGATGGTGTGGAATCGGATATTGAGGACACTCGCCGGGGTTCACTCTTTGGTGTCGCTTGGTAAGGCGTCTTGCCGATAGAGTGGCAGGTGGCGGTAGTAGACCTCCAGGGTCAGGATCGACATGCAGGTGATGTACAATCGGCCGCAGGCTTCACCGTATTCGTGATCGTCTCCGGCAGGCTTGCTGGGATGCCAACTGCCCCCCAGCTTGCCGTTCTTGGCCTGGTTGGAAATGATCTGATCGCGAAGTGCGGCATTCCAACGCTCCCAGGCTTCACCTTCCATGTGGTGCATGACCTGTGTCGCATAGTACCAGAAATAGACGTTCCGCTTGCCTTCTTCCCACTTCGGCAGGTTGTGATCTGCCAGCAGCCAATTCACGCCGTTCTGCATTCCCGGATGATCCTTGGGCCAACCGAGGTACTGTCGACAGAGCAGACCTTCCGCCGTCATCGCCGGGGACGAACCGGACGAGGGGTCTGTGGCCTTGTAGCGGTAACGGCTCCCCTGTTCGCTGGAGACCGAATTCAGAAACAGGCTGGTCCGGGCCAGGACGTCTTCAGGCACTTCGATCCCCGCCATCCGCGCACTTTGCATGGCCATGACCTGCCAGCCCGTCACTGACAAGTCTCCGACAGCCCCCGGTTGGTATTGCCAGCCACCATGTTCGTTCTGTGAATCATAAATGAACTGCAACGCTTTACGAGCCGGCTCCAGGAGGGTCCGGTCATTGGTCAGCGCGTAGGCCTCGCACAGCACGATCGTGCCCTGGCCGTGAGCGTAAAAAGCTGTCTGTCGGCCGAGTTCTTCCCAATCATGCAGATTGCCGTCCCGTTTCTGGATTTTTTTCAGCCAGTTCAATCCCTTGCGAACAACCTCTTGATGCTTGCCTTCTTGATGTGTATAGCCCGCGCCCAAAAATGAGAGCAGCGCGAGTGAAGTTGCCCCGGTGTCGGTCCGCAGATTCTCCCGGCCGGGGTTATCGTATCCGCGATGGAGCTCCCAACGGCCGTCCGACTGCTGGTTCTTGGCGAGCCACCCCAGACCACGGCCGACGGCATCTTCGGATTGCCTGGTGCCCCCCAACAACTTCAATAACGATTGTTTTTGCTCTGCAGTGCGCCCGGCGAGAGCCTTGCCCACCTTGGGTGCATTGGCGACGGGAACATCCGCGATTGCAGTGTCCGCTGCTGCAGGTTTGGGGCCCTCTTCTGTTTCCGCTTGTTTCGGAATGTTGTTCGCCGCCTGATTCAGCGCGACGGCTTCGATCTCGACGGCCTGGACGGCCTGCGCCAACTTGAGTTCGCGTTCGGCGATTTCCTCCGGCGTCAGCCAGGTGGCCAGGATGCCGTCGGAAGCCTCCAAACCTTCACTGGTTTGATAGACTATGAGACCCAGCAACATCAGCACGACCAGGTGAATGGCCAGGCTGACCACCACGCTGGAAGCTCCTTCGGCCAATTCCTGCTTGATCCGGCCGTACAGGGTGCGGTTTGCCAGGGCGCTGGTGGGATCGGTCTGAATGAGGATCTTGACGGCCGGCGGGGCCTTCTTCGACGGAGGGGGAGCCAGCGTGCGCGGCGCCAGTGGACGCGGGGCGGGACGGGGCGGCTCATCCGCTGGTCGATTTTCCCGCCGCGCCATGTGATTGAACTTTGAGTTGGGGATTGTTCAGGTTTCGAGACATTCCGAGACAATCATAATCCCGCCGTTCGAGTCAGAACGCAAGAGAGACTGACGGTCGTTGAACATGGGGGCGCGCCACGGCAGAGACCTCGTGTTCCGTCAACTCAAACTTTTTCCGCGGGTGCCACCCGTAGCAGCGCCTGGTATCCACCGTCCGCAGGCTGACCTGGCACGTGGTGACGCTCCTCGGCAAGACTGACGTTGGGTCTGTTCTCCAGACAGTGATCAATGACCTGGCGATTCTCAACCGGTTCAATGCTGCAGGTGGAATAGACCACCCGGCCACCCGGGCGAACTCGATCCAGGGCCAGGTTGAGCAACTTCCGCTGCAACTTGGGGAGTTCGGCCAGATCGTAGGGAGTGATCCGCCAGCGAGCCTCGGGACGCTTGCCCAGGACCCCCGTGTTCGAGCAGGGGACGTCCACCAGCACACCATCAAAATAGCCGGTCGGAGCGTCCATGGCCTCCTTCGACATCAACTGCGTGCGAATGCTCTTCAACTGCAGGCGTGACGCGTTGGCGGTGACCACGGCCAGTCGCTCGGCCTGCACATCCACCGCGACGATTTTGCCCTGATCCCCCTGCAGTTCAGCCAGGTGAGTGGTCTTGCCACCGGGCGCCGCACACAGATCGAGCAGTCGCTCGCTGGGCTGCGGATTCATCAGCAGCGAGGCCGCCATCGAGGATTCGTCTTGAATCGTCACCCAGCCCTCGGCGAAGTGCGGCAAGTCATCGACGCGGACGGATCCCTCCAGTTGAATCGATTCCGCGACGCTTCCCGGACGGGCCGCGATACCGCGTTCCGCCAGTAATCCCAGGTATTCATCACGCGTCGTCCGGAGTCGATTGATGCGCAGGCTGAGATGTGCCGGCAGATTGAACCAGGTCCCCAGGCGAAACAGTTCCTCGGGAGGAAAGATCCTTGCCCAGCGTTTGGCGATCCAATCGGGAAAGCTGTAAGCGGCCGCGAAGTATTCGCCGGGATGCATGTGGGGGTCGGGAAAAATCGTCTTCGAGAACTTGCCGAATTGACCGTTCGCCAGCGGAACCGCATCCGCGGCGGGGTGTGATGTCCGCTCGGGCGTGACCAGTTGCGAGACTCCGCGCAACGTGCCGTTGACGAACCCTGGCCAGCCCCCGCGACCGACTCGTCGCGAAAGTTCGACCGTCTCATGGACGGCAGCGTGCGGCGGAATGCCATCCAACAGGACGAGTTGATAGGCTCCCAGTCGTAGAATCATCCACAGTTCGGGTTCGACTTGCTGCTGTCCCCGACGGACGTACTCCTTCAGGATCGCATCGAGAGTCGCGGCGCGCCGGATGACGCCGTAGATCAGTTCGGTCGCCAGTCGGCGATCGGCGGGCGTGACCACTTGATCGGCCGCAGCCTGCTCCAGACGCTGCGCCGCGAATTCCGTATCCTCGCCTCCACTGCAGAGGACCACGAATGCCAATTCCCGCGCATTCCGCGGAATAAAAAACGGCCGCACGGGATGGGGACTTCCTGATTGAATAAGGGAATTGCCGGAGCGGATGGATCGTGCGAAACACCCAAACCGTGATTATCGTTGATTGGATGGCAGAAACCAATCAAGTCGGACTGGAACAACGACAATCACGAAATCCGTGGTCGCGGAATGCTGTTCGGATACTTGGGGCCGGCCGCTCGCTTCGGTTTGGGATCTCGGGCTTGAGGTTCCCGAGGTAACTCGCGAGGCGCATTGGTGACCGGCGGTGGTGCGGTGGTCGTCGCGGGATGGGCCTCGGTCGACAGGGATTCCGGCACGACCTGTGCGTCTTCCATGAATTCCAGGCGGAACTTTTCGGCGAGAGCTTTTTCGATCTCGCGTGGGATGTCACCGAAGCGGAGCACTTCCCCACCCTGCAAGGCCGCCAGCGGCTTGCCGTTCAAATAGGCGACGCGGTTCGAGGCCGTGCTGATGACTCGCGGATGTTGAGTCAGGATTCCCACCAGATTCAACGGGTCAGCCGCAGAAATCACGACCAGCTCTTGTTCGCCTGGTGCGTCGCGCAGTTGGCGCAGGGTCCGGATGGTATCGCCCAACGCAAACTGTTCGCCGGCAACTCCCGTGATAAATCGACCGCCGCGAATCTCGCCCCGCGCTTCCAGGCGGCGGTAGACCTGCACCAGCTCCCACCATTGTGGGGCCCCGGCTTCACGCGTCAGCATGTCGCGGAACATCACCCCCCAGCGCCGCAGAAGTTGCCACGCCCATTGCTCAGTCAGTGTCTCCGGAGCGAGGGCCGGATCGAGCGGTCTCCGCCATAGCGACCAGCGTCCGACACCTGACGTCGACTGCCGCGTGCGCACGGCTCCACGTCGAGACCCTTGCGCATCGCGATGGTTTGAGGATGACTTGCTGGCAATCAGGCGCCGCAAGCCGCCGAACCCGTCAGCCGTGACAAATCCCTGGGTGATCAACTCACCCAGCACATCGTCCAACTGGGCCGGCAATAGGCGAGTCGACGAGAGCAAGTCGGCAGCAAACATGGCCCCCCGAGCTGTCAGCAGTTCGAATAACTCTTGTGCCGGACTGCTCAGAGTCAGTGGATCAAGCACCGGGCTGCGGGCTGTCAACCAGACGATGTCCTCGCGCAGAAAGATGGACACCGGGGCGACGCGCGTCAGGCTGGCCATCGGCCGGCTGCGATCGGGATCTCGCTTGGGCGGAAAGAGCCTGCCCCAGCCGATTTCACCGGTCAGGCACAATTCATCGAGCCATGCCGGCTGATATTTCTCGACCCGTGCCGGCAGTAAATCGCGTTCCCAACTGACCGCCGGGACATCGATCCCCTGCAGTTGACCCAGGACTTGATAGACGCCGTTCGTGCCGGTCAGTTTCGCCCCGGTGGCCAGTCCTTGATGCCGCATCAGGAAGCGGAGGAACGTGTCGACCTCGACCGGCTCAATCTCTTTTCGCAGACCTTCCAATGTCAGGCGATGGATCCGCGCCAGCAGACGCCGATGACACCATTCAATTGGCATTTCGACAACGGCAGCGGTCTCGGTGCCCACGTTGAGGGCGCTATCGCTGGCTCCGTCTGGCACGAAACCATGCTCGATGGGCAGCGTCTGTTCGCCGACGAAGCGGACTCCTTCCGGAGTGAACCGCCCCCGCAGAATGATCCCTTCACCTTCCAGGTATTCCAGGCAGGCAAATACCTGCCGTTCGGGCAGGCTGAGAAGTTCCCCCACCACTGCGGCTGTCGTCGGACCACACGCATCGAGATACCCGCGAACCAGCGCGACGCGGGCGTCGATGTCGGTCCATTCGGCCTGCACCCCCTCGGGAACGGGAAGGTCTCGCTCCAGTGTCGCTTCCGGATAGGCGACGCGTACCGCCGGCAGACGCTCGGTCGGAGCCCAGTAAGAACGTGTCGGTCGCGGCAACGTGACCGTCTCATCGACAGGCGCTGGCACCGTGACAGTCGTTGCGCGTCCGGTGTTCGCCAACTGATTGAACCACGGGATGTAGTCTTGCCCTTCCGCCACTGGGAGCAGAATGCGACTGAGCAGCGCGTCGTGCAGTTCATCAGCGTCGCGAATCAGCGGCTGTGCTTCGCGGCGGACACGCTCGATGGCCAACGGGTCCAGACGACCCAAGTCGCTGACACTTTCCACCGTCAGCGAACGCCGTGTATTGACGGCTCGGGTCCGACGCTCCTGCAGTTCGCCACCGTCGAGGAAGGCATAAGGATTGGCATTCAACAGTTCGTAACAGAAAGGAGATGGTTCCCGAGTATCTCGCGGGACGAGCGTAATTTCATGCCCGACGATCTGCTGCAGGACGTCCTTCAGACCTTCGATATCCAGGGCCTCGAACATGCAGTCTTCCATCGTCTGTTGGGCGAGTGGATGGTCGGGAACGGGGATATCGCCGACGATTTCTTCTTTACATCCCGTCAGCTTGGGGAAGACGGCAGTCAGCAGATCGTCTGACCGAAACCGCAGTAATGCCGGCGGGACTTTCTTGCCACCCGAGTTTCGCATGACTTGCAGGGCACGGATCACGTTCCAGCGCCAGCGCGTCTGATACATGGGACTCGCCAGGACCGCTTGTTCGAGCAGGCTGCGGGCGTTCTGGGGATTCAGCATCGCGAACATGCTTTCCAGGGGAAAGCTGTGTTGCGGCCCGAGCGACAGAATAATGCCGTCATCGTCAGCGGTCGCCTGCAGCTCGAAGTCGAACGAGCGGCAGAATCGCTTGCGCATCGCCATGCCCCAGGCCCGCGTAATCCGGCCGCCAAACGGCGCGTGGATCACCAGTTGCATCCCGCCACTCTCGTCAAAAAAGCGTTCAAACACCACCTGTCGTTGAGTCGGCACGAGTCCGATCGCCGCCTTCTGTGCGGTCACATACAGCACGATCTGCTTGGCCGCTTCGGGTTTGCACGACGTTTCCGCGACCAACCAGTTTTCGGTATCGACCGGATCGATCACCCGCGCAGAAATGTCTTCGCGCAACCGAGACACCTCCGCAGACAGTTCGAGAGTCCGGCCCGGTGCTTCACCGAACCAAAACGGAATCGTGGGCGGAGCGCCTCCCGCATCCACGACATTCACATCACCACCCCGGACGTTCATGATGCGCCACGACGTATTCCCCAACAGGAACACATCCCCGCGCGTGCTCTCGACAGCGAAGTCCTCATCCAGACTTCCGACAACCGTGTTGTCCGGCTCGGCCACCACGCGATACGTGGCGATCTCCGGGATGGCTCCGCCCCCCATGACGGCGGCAATGCCCGCACCTTTACGCGCCCGCAGACGGCGTCCGACTTGATCGTGATGGACGTAGGCCCGGCTGCGTCCGGTCGCCGTCGCAATTCCTTCGCTCAACATGGTCACCACGGCATCGAACTTCGCACGCGGCAAGTTTCGATACGGATAGGCGCGACGCACCAGCGCGAATAGTTCATCCGTCTGCCAGTCCTGGTGGGCGACTTCCGCCACGATCTGCTGAGCAAGAATATCGAGCGGCGCCTCGGGAATGAGAATCCTGTCGAGGATCCCTTGACGTACCGCCCGGATGACGGCCATCGATTCAATCAGTTCATCGCGCGTCAGGGCAAACAACCGTCCCTTGGGAATCAGGCCCAGGGCGTGCCCTGACCGGCCGACGCGTTGCAGAAACGTGGCGATGGCACGCGGCGAGCCAATCTGAATGACCAGGTCGATGTAACCGACATCCAGACCCAGCTCTAACGACGCGGTCGCGACGACGGCCTTGAGCTGTCCGAACTTCAGACGCAGCTCGGTATCTTGACGCGATTTGGCCGACAACGAACCATGATGGCTGCTGACTTGATCGGGACCCAGCAATTCCGACAACTGATGCGTCACACGCTCGGCAAGTCGGCGCGTGTTAACGAAAATCAGCGTGCTGCGATGCGACTTGATCATCTCGATGATCTGGGTATGCACCTCGGCCCATTGCTCGTGAGTACACACCGCACCGATTTCGCTGGTGGGCGTTTCGATGGCCAAATCAAGCTGCCGGCGATGCCCGACATCGACAATGACGCACCGCTCGGCAGCAGTCTGACCCGGTGCCGGCACCGGGGGAAACGGCAGCAGTACCGGCGCGAGCGGCGTGGCCAGGGCATCGTCATCATCCGCGAACAAACTGCGTTGCGGCGAAGCGACCTTGGCCTGACCGTTGCGTGGTTTCAGCACCTCGTGGCCGCTGTTGGCTGCCGCGACAGCAAGACTGCCGTTGGATGGCGTGGCCCCCACGACGGGTCGAGCCCCGATCAGGAACTCGGCCGTCAGTTCGATCGGCCGTTGTGTCGCCGACAATCCGACCCGTTGCGGCGGACGCTCGCACAGGGCGACCAGTCGTTCCAGCGACAGCGCCAGGTGTGAGCCCCGTTTGTCTCTCACGAGGGCGTGGATCTCGTCGACGATCACGGTCTCGACATGCCGCATCCGCTCGCGACTCTTGTTGCCGGTCAGCAACAGATACAGCGACTCGGGGGTCGTCACCAGAATATGAGGCGGCCGGCGCGTCAACGCAGCCCGGTCTTTCGCCGGTGTATCCCCCGTGCGCAACCCAACGCGGATCGGCGCGATCTCCAACCCCTCTTGAGTGGCGAGAGCAAAAATCTCGTCCAGCGGTGTCTGCAGATTACGCTGCATGTCGTTCGACAGCGCACGCAGGGGTGAGACGTAGACTACTCGCAACTGATCCGTCAATTCGCCTGCGACACTCAGTTTCAGCAACCGGTCAATCGCGGCGAGAAACGCCGTGAGCGTCTTTCCGGAACCGGTGGGGGCGGCGATCAACGTGTCTCGACCCGCCGCGATATGCGGCCAGCCCTCGCGCTGCGGTTCGGTCGCTCCTGCAAACCGCGACTGAAACCACCGCTGAATCAACGGATGAAACGCATCGAGAGCCATCGTCGAACAAGATCCCGAGAAATTTGGCAGAGTATGATTTCTGAGCACACTGATGTACGCTCAATGCGACCGAATGCGCATTCAAGCAGCAACCGGTAATTGTAGTCAATGAATTGGCGGACAAATAGCTGTTCAGTTCGCGAGGCACTGCAGTTCTGGGGACGGGCGTCCAAATTTCAAAATTGGGAATTTCATT
>CAMAVF010000228.1 GCA_945861445.1 Planctomicrobium piriforme
CGGCGCCACCATGCCATAATTCCGTCACTTCGACGATGTATTAACACCTTCCACCAGCAGAATCTTGCGATAGACGATTCCGCCGAACTCGCCATCCAGGGCCACAAAACCTGCTTTGGGCACTGCGGCATCGATGGCTAGTGCATCGACGACTTTCTTGCCGTTGACGATCACAACCGTTTGCTCACCTTTCACTTGCAGCGAGAGCGTATTCCATTGACCGCCGGGTTTGGCGGCGTTAAGCAGTGGCGGATAATAATTGAACAACGAGCCCGTGCAGAATTTGTCCGGGGTCACGCCCGCATCATTGGCCAGATGGACTTTGAAGGCCGTATCGAGCCCCTTGCCCTGGCCGGGGTAGCGGAAATAGACGCCACCCTGACTCGTGGGGCTGATGGTCTTCCACTCCAGAGTCAATTTGAAATTGTCGTAGGACGTCGATGAGACCAGCATCGATCCCGGTTGCTTCTCGAAGTTCGCCGTGTAGCTGCTGTCCTCCGCCGACTGCTGCCACTGGCGACTGCCGCGTTCTTCCCACTTGACGTAGGAATAGATCTTCGCGCGGTGTTGTTCGGCCACTTTGGTACTCGGAGATTGCGGAAACGCCGCAGCCAGTTCGTCGATCTGCTGCAAGGCCACGCCCAGATTCTCGCGAGCCAATTCCTGCTCGATGATTTTCAAGCGGCGCACGGCCAGATGCTCTAGAAATTCTTCACCGGCCCCTTCGGTCCGGTCGAAGCGGATCTTCAGGGCCTGGGCCTGGCCTTTGCCTTCGAAATGCAGAAAGATGCCAATAGCCAGTTGCCCCGCAGGATCGGTCTTCGGGATGATCTTGTCGGCTTGAAACAGCAGATCACCAGGGCTCATGGCGCTGAGCTTCCGTTCGACACGTTTGGCCTTGGCCTTGAGTTTGAAGACGCCGGCTTCGTACTTTTCGACAGTGAACCCCGATCCGCCGATGCGAATGGGCTCATCCGGCTTGTAGCTGGCCGCGGCCTGTTCCACTGCTGCCCAGAATTTCTGGAGTGCGGCGACTTCCTCAGCATCCCACTTAAGCAACTCTCCAAACGCCTGCAGCTCGGGATCTTTCTGCTTTTCGGCGAGCAGTTTCGCAGCCGCCGCGATATCCCGCTTTGTAATCAAACTGGCGAGTTGCTGCTGGAATGCGGCATAAGGCGTGGGCAGCGACCGCGGATCGGCTTCGGCATTCTTCGATTCATCCGGTTCTGGTTTGATTGCCAGAACGGGTTTCTCAGTTTCCTCAGTGTCCGCCTTGGCGACCGTCGTCGGCTTCAGAGGACGTCCGACGACCAGCACGCCGCGTCCCGGTCCGGCTTTCAGACGCAGAGCGAACAGCTTACCGCTCGTGGCCGGATCCTCGGCATAGTACAGCCATTGCTCATCTTCAGTGACCCAGAATTGTCTTCTATCTGGATGTGGCACATAGTCGGGCAGATTGGGTTCGGCAATGACCTGTGGCGTTGAGAACGGATCGGTCGACTTGGCCCGTCGAGCACGCTGGAGCTGCTTGCCATCGAACACATATTGTCGCAGTTCATCAGACGACAAACAGGGATGTCCCCCCGGCAGGACAAACTTCTTGGGTTTGCTGAATTCCACTTCCAATTCATACCGCGAGGCCGTCCAGGAGGCAGTCTTCCCATCACGGTTTTCGAGCCAGTAGAGACGCTTGCCATCCGCGGACAATTGGGCCGTCGGCCATTCCGGCTCACCGCTCCCTGCGTAGAAGAGGGCCTTCTTGCTGTCAAACGCTTCATCTTCCGACTTGCGCGTCAGGCCCCAGACTCGGCCGACTTTCCCGGGAACGGTATAGCCCACCAGCAGGCCGTCGGTCGTGGCGCTTGGTGAGGCGGGCAGGTCAGCACCCCGGCTCAGGACCAGCAGGCTGGGCGTTTCCCACTCATCGTAGGGCGTGCCGCGGGTCGCGTAGTAGATGCCCATCCCTTCCGGTCCCGACCCCGCGTACCAGATCTCGCGACCGCTGGCCGACACGAAAGGATCCTGGCAGCGGCCCGCAAACTGCAATTTCTCCAGGGGAATCGGCTGGCCGACGGGTGCGTCCAGATAAGGCGCGGCAAACGCCGTGCTGGCCTCGGCAAACGGTTCGTAGGTCGGCTCCTGATCGAAATCGATCGCCGCCGTTACGTCCACAACGCGCGGGATGTCATTCCAGCCCTTCTTGCCGACGCGAATGGTGTGACGCCCCCGTTCCAACTCGACTTCGCACGGCGTCGGGACAATCTTGCCCTGAGCGTCGCGGACCGGCTGGTCATCCACAAACGCGACGAATCCCGGTTCGGGAGTATTGATCCGGCATTTCACCGGCTTTTTAGGGGCCTGCAATTCATTGGCGTCACCCGGATCGCCGCCAGAGTTTTCGCCAGATCCTCCTTGAGCACCGGCCGCGACGGGCGTCCCATCCGCCGTCCGCGACCGAGAAAAGAGGACCCAACTCACGACGGCAACCAGCACGAATGTGCCCACGCCCGAAGCGATCAGAATCAACTGCCGCCGCTCCAGCCCCAGGCGGCTGAGGACCGCGTTGATCTGAAAACTCGGCCGTTCCGCAACCTGAGGCGTTGTCTCGCGGGCCGGAGCGCGGCCAGGCGCGGGCTTGCCGCCAGCCGGCGATTTGGCATCCAATCGAGGATCCCGCCGGGGCGGACCTTTTCGCGCGGGTCGATCAGGCTCAGAAGAATCAGCAGCGGGCATGGCGATGGAATTATGGAGGGTGTGGGAAGGGAGGGAAGTTACGGGTTTGTCCTTTGTCATTGGTCCTTTGTCCTTTTAGACATTAGACATTAGACATTCATTCGTTATTCGGATTTCGACATTCGTCATTTCTTCACTGACAACTCACTTCTCTTTCGCTGGTTCCACCGCCTGGTCCGTGTATTTCAAGTTGTGGACCACAGGTTGAGGGCCGCCGCTGAGGGTGATGCCGACCTGTTTCTGGTTCTCTTCGATCTGGACCTGGATATTGGCGATGTAGCTTTCTTCTTTCGCTTTCAGCAAGATCCGCCCGTTCCGTTTGTCGACCACCAGCATTTGAAATTCGGGCTTCAGAACGTTTTGCGGCTGCACCGTCTGGATACGCACCGTGAAGACCCAAAACGGTAGATGTTGCGGCAACGTATAGTCCAATGCGTATCGCTCGATCCGCTGTGTCCAGAGGATCTGACCCGTGGCTCGATTGATGCAGTCGGCCTGACCGTCGATCAACGTGAGATTGTTGCCCACCAGCATCGCCGGTTGCGGGAAATTGTTGCGCGGCGGCATTTCGCCGTGGATCACTAGCAGCCGGTCATTGTCGGGAATGATCCACATCTCCTTGAAATTCGCGAACAATTGGAGTTGCTGTTGCCACTCGAGTCGTCCATCGCTGACCGCCACCAGCGACAGCATCCCCGACGGTTCCAGGACGGCGAGCTGCGATTCCGAAAAGACCATGTACTGACTGAGCTGATGAAACTTGCGTTCCCAGGTCACTTTCCGAGCGGGGAGATCGGTCAGTTTGAAGACGAGTTCATTCTTCTGCAGATCCCGGCGGAAACTCAGCACCGAATGCTCGAATGTTAACAGCCGCTCGGCGGCCGGTGGTACGGGATGCGTGCCGATCGTGGACCCGTCGGCACGCCGGATCTGGATCAACTCCTGACCATCGGGCGGTACGACCAGGATCGAATCCCGGTCGCCGAAGATCTCGCTGCCAGCCGGGACGTCGGTCCGTTTCCAGAGGGGGAGCCCGGTCAGTAAATCGGCGAGGATCAAATGCCGGCCGCGCAGGATGGCGACCGAATCGTCTTCAATCGCCCCGACCATGCCAATCGGGTTCTGCCGGAGATCAACACCCCCGCGCGGGCGCCCGATCCCGGGTCGGTTGAACACCGCCTGGAAGGCCTGATTCTGATCCACCCGGTTTTCGACCAGATCCGCACTCCACAGAATCTTCGCTCGCAGCGCCGTCCCTTCGGTCAGCGCATTCAGGACAATCACCTGCAAACCCGTGGTAAGAAAGATCAGGTGATTGCGCACCTGGGCGCGGCACGCGTTGACATTGATGTTGAGCGGCAGATCGTCGGTCGGTACGACCCAACTGGGTTCGCCCCAACCATTCAGCCCGACAATCCGCCGCAATTCCTGCATGTACTTGAACTGGGAATGCTTAAAGAACGGGCCGCGATCACCATCCAGGAAGACATCGTACATCCAGGCCGCATTCTTTGGTGGCAGCAGCTTGCGATCCGTTTCGACTTTGCCGGTAGGCCACTCCCGAGGCAAACGGGCTCGTTCATCGACTTGCGGCTTCCAGGCGTCGGCCAGTTGCTGGCCGGTCTGGTTGTCCAGGCAGACAATCCCCGCAAAGTTCTGCACCAGGTCCGCCAGCAGCACGTCACAATCGTCGGCGTGTCCCAGCTTGATCATTTCGCGGATCATGGTCGCCACGGCTCGACCGGCCATTGGCGGTTGCGGGCTGCGTCGCAACTGGCCCAGCAGTTGTTCGACCTCAATGGAGTATCCCGTTACGAGCAGCCGGTCGACGAGCACTTGCCGGGCCTCGTCAGCCAACGGATGAGACCCGAAGAACATTAAAAACTGTCGCAGCGCTTCCTCGCCCCGTTCGGCTTTGGCCTGATCCAAACGGCGCTGTAATTCCACCTGCACGCGTTGCTGAGTCGGCTGGTCGATCTTCGTTGCTAATCCCTGGAGCTGCGTTCGCACCCAGCGGTCACGCCGCAACGACCGGACTCCGTCGAGGCGTTCCAAATCAGTGGCCCCGGTTCCCGGCTGGCTGAGCTTCAGCAAAATTTCGAAGGCGGGAGACAGTTCGCCGGCAGCCAGCAAGCCTTCCGCCCAGGTCCGATAGAGCGCAGAAAACTCGGTGGGGGTCTGCGCCAGTTGCTCAAGCTCGATGAGTGATGGACGGTGCGCGGCGAAATCTGCCTGCAGCGTCTGCAGCAGGCTCTCGAACAGAATCGTCTGGGTATCGGGCGATTTCTGCAGCTTCAGCGACAATCTCAGGTCGGCCTGACCCGTGGCGAATTCTCCCTTGCTCAAGCGAAACTCACCCCGCTGCGCCAGGGCTTCGGGATCTTCCGGATTCTTCGCGAGACGTTGGATCATTTCTTCCGAGACGGAATCGAAGGTGCGGAACACCGACAGATTCTCCGCGGTCTGGGAGACAATGATTCCGGGGCCGGGGACAAGATTGCCGATTCCCGGGCTATTGTGAACGCGAACTCGCGACAAGGCGCGGCCGGTCTTCAAATCGATCGTGGCGATTTCATTGGACACCAGTGGCAACAGGATGTGCTGTTCGGTGACGATGCCACGCCCTGACTGATTCGCCAGGGCGACGGGAGTCCAGGCGGACTTGCCATCAGCCAGCCGGATCGCTTCGACACTCCGGGTCCCGACGACGATCACCAGGCCACTTTGCACGGCCGCGACATACAATCCGTCGCGGCGCGGGATGCGCCAGGCCGTCTTGCCGTCTTCCAGCGACAGGCAGTGCAATTCGGCCGAGTCACGCGGCGTCAGTATGACATGGCCTTCCGCGACAATCGGCGTGCCGTCCTGCCACTCGTTGATCTCGGCACCCCGCATCGGATCCATTTCGACCTGCGGAATGCCCATATTCGCCATGCGTTTGCGTATGACCCGCGGATCACGGGGATCGTTACTGATATTGGGGGCGTACTGATAGGCCCAGGCGAGAGAGCGGGCGGCGACATCCACCCCCACGACCAGCCCGGCACCGGTCGGACAGATCAGCATGTCCCCCATCAATGCGGGAGAAGTCCCGGCACGGCGCCGGTTGGGTTCGCGGGCCAGGTCATCCGCAGGCTGCGACAAAGATTGAGACCACAGTTGCTTGCCTGTGCGCGCATCAAGCGACAACAGCAGCGTCTGGCCCTGGCTTTCCACGATGCAGTACAACTGACGATCCACCGGCAGCGGCGGCCCCAGGAAATAGGTTCCGGGCAGATTGAGCGACACATCGCCGCGCGGTCCCCCCACTTCCCATTTCAGTTTGCCCGTCCGCACTTCGTAGGCACACAAGCGGTTGTAGTCGCGCATCATCAGAGGATTCGACTGGACGACCATCCCTCCCCCTCCTCCCATCCCTCCCATCTGCACGCTGATATCATTCAGCACACCCAGGTCTTCAATGCTGAAGACATAATCGCCGTCGCTGCTCAAGCCGCCAAACGTCAAGTCCTCCCACGCGCGCTGCCGGATCAGCACTGCCAGAAAATCGCGAGGTGTGCGCATGCTGCGGATATTGAGGCCTTTTCCAAACCGCTCGGGGGCCGGCAGGTCCCGAGGATTCTTGGCTAGTTTTTCTGCTTTTTCCGCACTCTCCACTTCCTTGTAGAGCATTTGAAAAACGCGATCGTTCTCGGCCGAGCGCCAGACCTCTTGACCCGTCTTCGCATCGAAGCCCGACAGGTGGTCCGGAAAGCGGTTGACGATGATATTGTTCACCAACAGCGGAGTGGCGGCGGGCAGGGGCACGACCCCCTTATCCCCATGAATCTGATTCAGCGCCGAAATTTGACGAGTGAGATCAATGGCCGATTCCGTATCGGCTTCGCCAGCGGTTTGCCAGGTCGTGAGGCCCACGTTCCACAGGCTTTTGCCGACCGGCGGGCTGGAGTGCAACAACCGATTTCGCTCGGCGTTACCTCGCTGCATCAGCCAGCCAGTGGGTTCAGCAGCGAGTTTCTCGGCCGCGGGAGCGACCGTCTTCAGCCACAGGGCAACTTGCGTTTCGGCACCACCGGGCGTCAGCGTCTGCCCGCCGATTTGAACCGGCCCCTTTGACATTGCAGCGGCCTCGCGGACCAGGGCCTGCGCCTTTTCGGGCCGCCCAGTCCGATACAGGCATAAGCCGACGCGCAACGTCAACTGGGGTTCAAACCTTTTCGCCGCCGGCGACCGCCGAAACCGGCTCAGACACTGCAGGGCCGATGCATAATCGGCACGGTCCAGATGGTAGGCACCCAGCCAATAGGCCGCTTCGGCTCCGGCCGTCGTGTGCATGAAGCGCCGCATGACTTCCTGGGCCGTTTTCGCATCACGCTTGGCGACTGCCTGGGTCAACAAATCACGAGCCATCGGCCCGTACTGCTGTTCGTAAATCTGTTGCGTGGCGGGGTCCGCCTTGGCGAGCAGCGTTTCCGCTTGCTGCTTCAAGCTGACGAACCGTCCCGCTAATTCATCGGCCGGACGAAAGAATCCGTCCTGAGGCAAATCCAGGATGGATTGCAGGCCCTTCACCGCCGCGAGGTGGTCGCCGCTGTCCAAAGCGGCCTGCGCCTTGGTAATCCGCTGCACCAGCACGCGGTCCGCCAGGTTCAGCCCCATCGACGGACCGACCCCATTGGTATTCTGGCCGGCATCCGCAGCGGCATTCTGATTGAGTTTCTTATCGACCTGGGCATAAGCACGTTGCGAGGCCCCTTCGGCGGACCACACAAGAACAATCAGGCCGAGTCCCATTAACATCAGGCGCAGCCGTGGCATGGGCATCTCTCTCTATCAACTCAGAACAGTCCCGCAAAACGCGATATCAGCAGACCCTGTCATGATATCCGACCGGGAAGAGTTCGCAAACCGGCTTCCGTAAAACGGGGGCACAATGGCGAATCGCAATGTCCGAGCACGATGACGCCGCGAGATGTGGCCTACGTCCCGCGAGGGACGAAAGAGCTTCCTGTTCGTTGCGTTCTTCGTGATCTTTGTGTCCTTCTGTTCCAAGATTTGTTTGAACAGAAGCTCACGAAGGACGCGAAGAAATTCCTCGATTCTTCGATGTCACACCACAAGACTACCGCAAGACGTAAATTAAGAAATCCCCATCCGTGTCATTCCAGTAATTGGTGGTTCCCGAAGGGACCTCTGTGTCAATCCGCAGCCCAGCGAAGCGCCTTTTTGGGGTTGCGGACGATGCCCGCGCCGTGATCAACGCACGTGGGTAAGCCCAGTCTGCTGCTTCAGCGGGATAGCCGCCTTCACGAGGCGAATGAACTCCGCACGGTATTCGGACTGATCGCGCCCCTTGTTTGATTCGGCGATTTCCAGGACGGCGGGAAGCGTCGCGGTTCCCTTGAATTCTGAATCGCGCAGGATCATGCCGAAGGCTGCCACAGCCGAGGCCCAGGCGAAATCGGACGAAGCCTGTGCGAACGGACGATCCTGATCGGCGATCGGGAATTCACTCAACTGGCTGTCGTCGCCGTCGGGTCGTTTGTAACGCAGCTTCAACGTCAACAATTCATCGCTGAATTTGGTCGTCGTCACCTTGGTTTCACTCGGCGGCGGATTCGACTGATACTTGAGCGGATCGACGCTGGTCGTGGAAATGGAAGTCCCTGCAGGGACAACCTCATACAGCGCGGTCACGGTGTGTCCGGCTCCGATCTCGCCGGCATCCTTCTGGTCGTTGTTGAAATCTTCCTTCGCCAGCACGCGGTTCTCATAACCAATCAGGCGATAAGCGGCCGCGCGGGCGGGATTGAATTCGACTTGGATTTTCACGTCCTTGGCAATCGTGATCAACGTGCCCACCATTTGATCGACGAGGACTTTCCCAGCTTCATTGAGGGAATCGATATAGGCATAGTTGCCGTTCCCCTTATCGGCCAGCAGTTCCATCTTCGAGTCCTGCAGATTGCCGGTTCCGAAACCCAGCACGCTCAGGAACACGCCGGTCTTCGCCTGCTCCTCAATCAACCGGACCAGTGCGTCATCACTCGTCACGCCGACATTGAAGTCTCCGTCGGTACACAAGATGACGCGATTCGTGCCGTGCTTGATGAAGTTCTGCGTTGCAATCTGATACGCGAGTTCGATCCCCGCGCCGCCATTGGTCGAACCGCCCGCTTGCAGGTTTTCGAGGGCCGAGATGATCACGCGTTTGAAGTCGGCGGTCGTCGATTGCAGGACGACACCGGTTGCTCCCGCATAGACCACGATCGCCACCCGATCGTTTTCCGTCAGTTGATTGACCAGCAGTTTCATCCCCTGCTGCAGCAAGGGCAGTTTATTGGGATCCTGCATCGAGCCCGACACATCCACCAGAAACACCAGATTGCTGACGGGACGCTTTTCAGCGGTGACTTGCCTCCCCTTCAGACCAATCCGCACCAGCCGATGCTCGGCCTTCCACGGGCAGGCTGCGATTTCCACGTTCGCTGAAAACGGAACACCGTCCGCGGGTTGTGGATAGTCATACGTAAAATAATTGAGCATCTCTTCGATCCGGACGGCATCTGCCGGAGGCAACCGCCCCTCGGTGAGAAACCGTCGGACATTGGAGTAGGACGCCGTATCGACATCAATTGAGAATGTCGACAGGGGGCTCTGCGCGACGGTGAGAAACCGGTTGTCCGCAAGATGACTGTACGATTCAGTCGAGACCTCAGGCGGTGCGGCATCGGCAGATGCCTGTGCCGTCTTGGCTTCAGTCAGTTCGAAGGGTGCCGAGGCGACCGGCGCCGAGGCGGCCGGCGTCCATTCTCGCACGCCTTTGACCCCTTCACCGCAACCCGTAAACACAATGCAACACAGAAACAGCACACCGATTTTGTGCCCCATGATAGGCTCCTGCAGCGAGACGATTGGCGAGGAAACGAAGCAACAACGACAGGCAGCCGCGATAGCGAATGAGCGGCGGCCGGTCATGTATCAGAGATAGGAGAGCGAATTCGGCGAAACCGTAGGTTCTCGAATACTCTCTGTCAACTAGATGCCGTCCGCGAAGCATTTATTCCCGCCTCGCGCAGAATTCCTGGAGCCGGATGAGTTTCAATCGATTAAGATGAGCGGCGACCTGGGGCTCGACACCTGTCATCAATACCGCCATCTCTGGGGGTGGGGATCCGACTGGGCGGCATGTTTTCCTAAGTTTTTGCCATCATGACCGACACATCTCACGTCAGGAACTGGACTGCCGCCCCGCGCAGTTGGCTGTCATGTTTCGGCTCGTTGTTACTTGGCTGTTCTCTATTGCTCTCAGTCTCGCTGGGAGTCGGTGCTGGACTGGCATTTTGCACGACGTTTACGATCGAAAACGGTTCGGATCAAACGATCTCGGTAACCCCCGTCGGTGCGGTCGGACCGCTGGGGTCTCGTGGACCGCTTCCCACGTGTCGAAACTTCGCCTATTCCTTTCCCGAATCCATCCGTGGCGGCTACCAGTTGCGGCCGGGAGAATCTGTCGCCATCACGTATGACATGGACGACATCAACCTGTCTGAAATCGTGGTGGATCAGGCTGGCGTCACCTGGGGGCAACTGGTGGTTGACCCTCAACCAACACTGGGACGATACCATGCTCCTCGGCAAAAGCATTTTCGGATTGATCGGGCCGGATTGGTGCCCGCACCGGAAAACGTCCTGGAGGCCGCGCAGCGGGCCCAGGTGCCGACGGCCTTGCCGTGGATCCTGGGGGTGATCATCGTTGTCCCGTGGCTGGCGGTCGCGGTTCTGGCCAAGGCAGACCGCGGTTTGACCAAGCACTCCGTTGAGCGACTCCCAGGTAGAGGATGACCACTCATGAACGGTGACAACACTGCTCCCGTTGAACGACCGCGCCGCCGCTGGGGTTGGTGGCTGGCCGGATTGATTTTCCTGCTGGTGATTTTCACGGCGGGACGGCTGATCTATCCGAAATATCGTCAGCAGCAGTTGATCACCCAGTTGAAGGAACGCGGCTTCACGGTCGCTACGCGCCAAATCACGGGTGACTGGCGCGCGGTCTGGGTGAGCCATCCCAGGTTGCCCCATTGGTTGAGGACTGCGTATCGCCGCGAGTTTGTGGTGTCGAATCCACCGGGCATTTGCAACGATCAGGATTTCCAACTGTTGACCGAACTGGTCTCCTGGGACGAAGAGTGGTTTCACTCGCCTTCGAGGAGCTGGATGTCGCTGAATCTTAGCAACGCCACCGATCATGATCTCGGATGGCTGCAGCCTCGCGTCCAATACCTGGTCGCTTCAGGTACAGAGATTACGGACGACGGGCTGGCACCCTTCCGCCGCACGCCTCATTTGAACTACTTGTCACTGGATGCACGGCAGATCGGTGATCGCGGGCTGGCCCACCTGGCGGGGTTAAAGGATCTCGTCGAATTGAGATTGAATGGACAACACATCACCGACGCGGGTCTGGTCCATCTGGCCGGATTGACTAACCTGAGGACTTTAAGACTGATTGGGACGCGTGTCACGGGCACGGGCCTGGGGCATCTCGCAGCGTTGACGCTGCTCGAGGAACTCGATCTCACGAATTCGAATTTGACCGGTGCAGGAATCGAGCAACTAGCGAAGGGGTTTTCGCTTTCCAGACTGATTTTGAATGGAAATCCAATCACTGACGACGGCTTGACCTCTTTGAGCAAGCTTCCCATGTTGCGTTCGTTGCACTTACGGAAGACGCGTGTCACGGATGCAGGGCTCGAGACACTGTCTAATCTCACCTCTCTGCAAAGTCTGGATCTCAGTGAGAATCCCATCACTGATTCTGGTTTGAGTCGAACGCCGAATTTGTTGCGTCGCGTCTATTACCTGAATCTGAAGGGAACGCAAGTGACGAATCGACGGCTACTCAAGCTGAGTGACCCCGGCCGACGAGCCAGGCTGGACGCTTGGCAAAGAGCCGATTGATGAGACCTATCGAAAATCACGCAATCGTCGTACTTTTATCTCCCCTCGCCCCGCCCGGTTCGTTTTACCGGCCGCCGCGAGGGGAGATCAGTTGGCTCGCGCGAACTCATCTATACTTCGCGCGGCAAGGAATGAGGTCTTGGCGAGGCGTTGGTTTTTTGGGATGATGGGTGTTGGTGTCTGATGGGGAATGGGCAGGATGAGTGAGGGGTCAAGGATGACTCGACTGACGTTTTCTGAGGAAGATCGGCTGCGG
>CAMAVF010000229.1 GCA_945861445.1 Planctomicrobium piriforme
ATATCACCCGACCTTCGCGGACTTCCGCGCAGCCATCGAGGAAACCATCGCGGCACTGGACACCACACACGCCGACGATCTCGCGACACTCATGACACTCAATTTCCAACGATTTGAAAACGTCTCACTCATGGCCGCGTAAGGTATAACCATTTCCCCCTGTCACCCAATGTCGTTTCATTACTACTTGGTAAGGCTGACACGATCTTTGGAAAATAGGTCGCAAACGCAGCTCGCCGACAGCTCCCGAACGTGAATCGTGATTGACTTTGACGGCAGTGGACAGCCCTCGAACGCTTATTCACGATCAGTCGTTGGAATTCTTGAGAACTGCAGGATATGCTTTTCAATAGTCCGATTGCGCACGGATGGCCAATCAAGTCAGGGATCGGATTTCACTTCTCGCTCACCGCATCAAATCCCAATTCACACTGATACCAAGTCAGTCTGTCTTAGACACATCACCTTGATGAGAAGCTCACATCATGAATCCTGAAATGCTACGCCTGCAGGAGTCTCGCGAGGCCAGCACGCCGTGGAAGAATTGGGGCCCGTATCTTTCCGAACGGCAGTGGGGCACCGTGCGTGAAGATTACAGCGAAGGAGGAAATGCGTGGGACTACTTCACCCACGACCAGGCTCGATCGCGGGCGTACCATTGGGGCGAGGATGGACTGGCTGGGATTTCGGATCAGAAGCAGCGACTCTGTTTCGCGCTGGCGCTGTGGAATGGCCAGGATCCAATCATCAAGGAGCGTTTGTTCGGGTTGACCAATAGCGAAGGCAACCACGGCGAGGACGTGAAGGAATACTACTTCTACCTCGATTCCACACCGACGCACTCGTACATGAAGTATCTCTACAAGTACCCGCAGGCGGCATACCCCTACGACAACCTGGTGGCGACAAATCGCCAGCGTGGCAAGGGCGATTACGAATACGAACTGCTCGACACAGGCGTGTTCAACGACGATCGCTACTTTGATGTCTTCGTCGAGTATGCCAAGGGCACGCCGGAAGACATGCTGATCGAGATTACGATTGCCAATCGCGGGCCGGAGCCGGCCATGCTGCACGTGTTGCCGACTCTGTGGTTCCGCAATACCTGGTCGTGGGGTGGCAACGTCGAGAAGCCCTTGTTGGAAAGTGCGGCCCAGACGGATTCCATGACGGCGGTCGCGGCGAACGATCCGAAGCTGGGTCAGCGCTACTTCTATTGCGATGGCTCGCCGAAGTTGCTGTTCACCGAGAACGACACGAATACCGAGCGACTGTTTGGCGTGCCCAACGCAACGCCGTTTGTCAAAGACGGAATCAACAATTGCGTCGTGCATGGTCAGACGGACGCGGTGAATCCTCAGCAAACTGGCACCAAGGTCGCGGCGCAATACGTCATCACCGTCGGTGCGGGCCAATCGCACACGCTGCGGTTGCGGATCAGCGATCTGACGCCGAGCGCGATGACGCTGGAGCCCACCAACGGGCCGTTCGGTCGCGAATTTGATCACATTGTGCAGACGCGAAGGGATGAAGCGGACGCGTTCTACGATTCGATCACCCCGCCGTCGCTGAGCGAGGATGAAGCTCGAGTCATGCGTCAGGCGCTGGCCGGCATGATGTGGTCCAAGCAGTTTTACTACTACGATATCAACAAATGGCTGGAAGAGCGTGGGTCCGATCCCTACAAGGTGAACCGGAAGCCGGCGCCGCGCAATGACGGTTGGCACCACATGTACAACGCCGACGTCATCTCCATGCCGGACAAGTGGGAATACCCGTGGTACGCCGCCTGGGACCTGGCCTTCCACGTGATCGCCCTGACCATGGTCGATCCCGACTTCGGCAAGCAGCAACTCGATCTCATGCTGCGCGATCCGTACATGCATCCCAATGGGCAGATTCCCGCCTACGGGTGGAACTTTGGCGATGTGAATCCGCCCGTGCATGCCTGGGCCACCATCTTCACCTACCGCCTGGAACGAGCCCGCACTGGCCAGGGTGACACGGCCTGGCTGCACCGCTGCTTCCAGAAGTTGTGTCTGAACTTCACCTGGTGGGTCAATCGCAATGACCGCTCGGGCAAGAACTTGTTCGAGGGAGGCTTCCTCGGTCTGGACAATATCGGTGTGTTCGACCGCAGTTCGCCCCTGCCGACCGGCGGCTACCTGGAACAGGCCGACGGCACCGCGTGGATGGCCATCTATTGTCAGAACATGATTGAGATCGCGGCCGAGTTGGCGATGGAAGACCCGGGCTATGAGGAAATGGCCCTCAAGTTCTGTCAGCATTTTCTGTGGATTGCATCGGCGATGGTGCATGCCGGCGATAACATGGGAATGTGGGATGAAGAAGACGGATTCTTCTACGACGTACTCCGGTTGCCCAACGGACAGGCTCAACGGTTGAAGGTCCGTTCGATGGTCGGTCTGTTGCCGCTGTGTGCGGCCACCACGTTTGACGGCGAACTTTTCAGGAAGTACCCCGAAATCGCGGAACGGTTCCGAGATTTCCTCGACGCTCGTCCCGAACTGTGTGCCTTTATCCACGACCCGCGAAAGCCGGGTAATGCCGGTCGCCGGCTCGCCGGCATCCTGGATGAAACCAAGCTGCGCCGCGTGTTGTCGAAGATGCTCGACGAAAACGAGTTCCTCAGTCCCTATGGACTGCGTGCCCTCTCGCGCTACCACGCCGATCACCCGTACGTCTTCCACGTCGGGGATCAGGAATTCCGTGTGGGCTACTTGCCGGCCGAATCGGACAGTGGCATGTTTGGTGGCAACAGCAACTGGCGCGGGCCGATCTGGATGCCAGTCAATGCGCTCATCATCCGCGCGTTGCTGCAGTATTACTCTTATTACGGTGACGAATTCAAGATCGAATGCCCGACCGGCAGCGGACAGATGATGACCCTGTATCAAGTCGCCGAAGAGATTTCGGGCCGGTTGTCGCACATCTTCGTGCGCGATGAACACGGTCGCCGCGCCGTCTTCGGCGGCAGTGAGAAGTTCCAGTCGGACCCACACTGGCGCGACTGCCTGCAGTTCTTCGAATACTTCCACGGCGACAACGGAGCGGGCCTGGGAGCCAGCCATCAAACCGGCTGGACTGGAATTATCGCGCGGGCGCTGCACATGTTTGCGACGATTAGCGCCGACGATGTTCTCACAGATGGCAAGAAGTCGTATTTCGTCAAACAGACTGCCGCTGCGATGACCGCCGACTCGGCCAGCGCCGGCGTTCCTTAAGCGACAGTGCGGCCGCACGTCGCCACTGCATAACGGATCCCTAATTATTTCAGAGTCGCGGACGCTGGCAGCGTCCGCCACGAGACCGTCATGACCACGCCACGCTATCCTTCGCTCTATCAGATCAACACGCGCGTCTGGCTGACGGAGTTGGCCCGCACGCTCGGCAGGCGCGCGACGTTGGACGACATCCCCGATGCGGCGTTGGACGAGTTTACCCGGCAGGGGTTTGACTGGATTTGGCTGCTGAGCGTCTGGCAGACCGGCCCGGCCGCACAGGCCGTGTCGCGAGAAAATCCCGGATGGCGGCGGGAGTTCGTCGAGACGCTGCCCGATCTGCAGGACGCAGACATTGCCGGCTCCGGATTCGCCATCCGCAGCTATACGGTACACACCGATCTGGGTGGTGATGCGGCACTCGCCCGATTGAGGAAACGGATGCAACAACGCGGTTTGAAGTTGATGCTCGACTTCGTTCCGAACCACATGGCTCCCGACCACCCGTGGATTGACGAGCACCCGGACTACTTCGTCCACGGCAGCGAGGTCGACCTGGCCCGCTCGCCGCGGAACTATTGCCGCGTCCAGACCAAGCACGGGCCGGTACTGTTCGCCTACGGCCGCGACCCCTACTTCGACGGCTGGCCCGACACGCTGCAGCTCAATTACGGAAACCCCGAGTTGCAGCAGGCCATGATTGGCGAACTGACGCGCATCGCCGGGCAATGCGATGGAGTACGCTGCGACATGGCGATGCTCGTTCTGCCCGAGGTGTTCGAACGGACCTGGGGTCTCCGAGCGGAACTCTTCTGGCCAGACGCGACCGAGTCCGTCCGGCGGCAGCATCCGGACTTCCTGTTCATGGCCGAAGTCTATTGGGATCTGGAATGGACCATGCAGCAGCAGGGCTTCAACTACGCCTACGACAAGCACCTGTATGATCGGCTGCGGGGGCATCACGCGCGTCCCGTGCGCGAGCATTTCTGGGCGGGCCTGGACTATCAGGACAAGCTGGCTCGATTCCTGGAAAACCACGATGAACCGCGAGCAGCGGCGACCTTTTCCCGGGACGTTCACGAAGCCGCCGCAGTCATCACATTCCTGTCGCCCGGCCTGCGATTCTTTCATCAGGGTCAGTTCGAGGGTCGTCAGAAACGCATCTCGCCGCATCTCGTTCGCGCTCCTTCCGAAGCCGTGGACCAGAACTTGACTCGGTTCTATGAGCGGTTGCTGGCGGTCCTGCGCCACGACGCGGTCCGCACTGGCACGTGGCGACTCCTCGAATGCGCTCGAGCCTGGAACGAAAACGGATCCCACGACAACTTCATCGCCTGCGAGTGGCAGGGAACCGACGGCCAATGCCTGGTCGTCGCCGTCAACTATTCGCCGCACCAGAGCCAATGTTACGTCCGCTGCCCCCACGACGGCTTGCAACAGGGATCCTGGCGCCTGAAGGACCAACTGAGCAACGCCGTATACGATCGCGACGGAACGGATTTGGTCTCGCGCGGCCTATATCTGGACCTGCCAGCATGGCACTATCACGTCTTTGATTTCGTACGCCTGTAATTTCGCCAACCGAACCTCGCGCGTTCTTTGATCCAGGCTGAACTCTTTAGACCCTTTGTCCTCTTTGATCTGTTTGGTCATTCGACATTCGTCATTTTCTCCGCCACCCTCATACCAGGGTCCGCTTCACGCGGCTCTTCTTACAGGCCTTCCAGACGATCCGGGCGTAGGTGCGGTCGAGTCGTGCCAGGTGATGGCGTCGCACATCGAGATTTCGGAGTGCTCCTGACGGGGTTTTCACGAGAATGAACGGTAGGCAAACGGAACAGACCCGTAGTGGCACGCCTCCCTGGCTCGGCATGAACGGGATGCGAACCGGTTCATCGATCCGCGCGGCACTTATGTCGCCGCACCACAGGAATGATGGCAGTTCGAACACCACGTGCAACACCGCCACATAGTCACCGGCGCGTACGTCTTCTGGAGCCAAAACCTTGGCCATTGTGGAATCCATATCGCCGGCACTGTGACCGGCTTCTGACTTTCGGCAATGTCGCATGAGAAACGAGACACCCCTCCCGCCGTTTGGTTCGCCCCCGCCAGCAACGCCGTCGACCATTTTGTAGCGGAATCTCGTAAGAGTTCCGCCGCGAGCCAACCGACTTCCAACAGTTCTGGAGCCTCGGAACCCTTGGGGCTCGCGTCAGAAGTCTCACGAATTCTGCTACTTTTATCAGGGTCAACGACGTAGCGTTGCACTGTTCCCCGGCACAACCTCATTCCGCTACACTGAAACGTCGATACAACCCGACTCAGAGAGTCGAGCGACAGCGGTTCCTTTCGTGACCTACCCGGCTGGCAGGAAATAGAATTGAATCAACATGGTAGATTCGACTGAGTCTGAGCGTGAGGTCGCCGACTCCACTGCAGCACCACCCGTCGAGCGTCCACATACCGCATGCTGTGGTGGTGGTGATGAGGTCAATCACTGCTTGCTGATTTCCACCGACGGCGCGGTGCATTCCGGGCCGCCAGGTGGTTGTCCCATCCCCTTGTATTGGGAGCACGTACTGGCCACATTCCGCCAACAGAGTACGCGCTGGGAAGTGGCGCGGCAGGGGTATTCCCTGCAAGGACGAACGTGGGGCCAGGGTCCGCCACTCTACATTCTCTGTGGCATGGGCAGCACGTTCAAAGCGTTCAGCCTGCTGATGTACTTGCTCAAGGACTCGTTTCGGTGTGTCATTTTTGATTATCCCGGGACCGTCAAATCCAGAACTGGCGGCGGGCGAGCCACCATTGCGACACTGCGCGACGACGTGCTGAGCGCCGCCGACTTTCATCACGATCACCAGTTCCACCTGTTCGCCAATTCGTTCGGTGGTCTCGTGGCTTTGGAAGCGCTGCAGGCCGCGCCGGACCGAGTGCTCCGATCGGTCATTCAAGGCGGCTTCGCGCGCCGTCAATTCTCGCTCATGGAGTGGGCAATCGCCGGTTTTGGATGCCTGCTGCCGGGCCGCTTGAGATCCCTGCCCGGTGCGGCAGCCGTCCAGGAAAAAAATCACCGGCGGTGGTTTCCGAGTCATGATCCCACTCGCTGGCAGTTCTTTCTGCGTGATGCCGGCACGGTTCCGAACGCCACTCTGGGCCGCCGGGGAATCATGATCGCGTCCTCCAATTTACGCGGCAACTTACCGCAGATTCAACAGCCTGTGCTGTTGATCCACAGCGACGGTGATAATTTGATCTCCGCCGAGTGCCACCACGAGCTGGTCCGAGGTCTGCCGCACGGTACGTCGGAATGGATGCTCAACGCCGGCCACCTACCCCACCTCACAAATCCCCAGCGACTGGCCAGATCGATCCAGAATTTCCTGTTGCCGCCGCGCCAGTAAACCGGTCAGGCAAGCCGAACGGCGTCAGCCCTCCGGATTCTTCTTCATCGTGGAATAGGCTTCAAGCATCTTTGCCACCTTCGACATCTTCGAAGTCTTTGCCCCGCAGCAGCATTTCCATCTTGGCCATCTTCAAAGTTTAAGGGAGCCAAGGTCACTTTAGGTGCGGGTGTCTACGGGCAATTTGGTGGGAAGATTACAGCAAGTCAGTGACTCTCTTTTTTGTCTCCGCGTTCGACATGTCCCGGCATCGAGCGGATATAATATCTTCTTGTGTTTTACATGGCCGTCGAACACGTTCAGATCGTCTTGCAGAGACCACGTAATGAGAGCCACATTGCCACGATTCTTCCTCACCGCAGGGCTCGCATATCTTCTGACTATCATAGTGTTCGTCGCCCAGGCGGCAGATCCGCAGGTTTCGGGATGGGAGAGCAGGGAACTGCTCATTTCATCTCGGTGCAAGGGCAATAACCTGACCCCCCGGGTTCCAATACTCAAAGTTGAAACGACTCTGGCCGCCTCCCACCCTCTCGGATTGTTGGCGTTGCATGCAGCCTTGCCAACGGCGATGCCCACGACCGTGAATTTCAATCGGGATGTGCGTCCCATATTGTCCGGGCATTGTTTCCCATGTCATGGTCCCGACGCGCAGTCGCGCCGAGCTGGCCTGCGCCTCGATATTCGGGAAGCGTCGCTCTTGCCTGCGAAGTCGGAGGCCGTGCCGATCGTGCCTGGTGATCCTGCTGGTAGCGAGCTTATCGAACGTATCACCGCCGCGAATGAGAACGAGCGCATGCCACCGCCGAAGTTTCAGAAAAAGCTCTCCGCCGCTCAGATCGACACACTTCGGAAGTGGATTGCAGAGGGAGCCAAGTATCAAAAACATTGGGCCTTCGAGCCCTTGGTAGATCAATCGCTGAAGAGCCCGGCGGATGGCGAATCCGCTGGGAATCCCATTGATGCCTTCGTAACTGCAAGTTTGAAGAAGCAGGGTTTGCAACTTTCCCCCCAGGCCACCCCAGAGACGCTCCTGCGGCGCGTGACACTCGATTTGACCGGACTGCCCCCCACATTGGATGAGATGGAAGCCTTCCAAGCGGAATGTCAACCGGCAACCGCCGATCTCAATGCCTGTTACGAACGAGTTGTGGACCGCTTACTCCAGTCCAAACATTTCGGTGAACACCTGGCGGTGGGCTGGCTGGATGCCGCTCGATATGCCGATACGAATGGCTATTTCGAGGACAAGCCGCGGCTGATGTGGCTCTGGAGAGATTGGGTGATCAATGCGTTCAATACGAACATGCCGTTCGACCAATTCACCATCGAGCAACTTGCCGGCGACTTGCTCCCCGATGCCACCGTCTCGCAACGCATTGCGACTGGCTTCAATCGCAACCACATGGCGAATAACGAAACGGGCATCATTGACGAGGAGTTTCGTACCGAATACGTCGTGGATCGTGTGGATACGACCATGACAACCTGGATGGGGCTGACCGCAGGTTGTGCGCAATGTCACGACCACAAATTCGATCCGGTCTCACAACGGGAGTTCTATCAACTCTATGCGTTCTTCAACAACGTGCCGGAGACCGGCCTGATTACGAGGGACAATCCACCCCCCTTGATCGAAGTCCCATCGCCTCAGCAGCAACAGCGGCTCAGCGAATTGTCAGCCGCTTCAAGTGCTGCCGCAAAGGCATTCGCATCACTGCAAACGACACTCGCTGCTCAGATCACAGCTTGGGAAGAGAAAGCCGCAGCGACTTTACCGTCCCCGCCGGATAAGTCCGTTGTCTTACATGAGGGCTTTAATGGCCAACTCGGTGACCGTGCTCTGTCGCAGGGCACGAGCCTCATGTTTGAGACGGGAATACACAAACAGGCGGCGAAGTTTGATGCGACTCAACACGTCGAAACGGAACTGTCCGGCTTCAATCCCGACGCCCCCTGGACGATCGGCATGTGGCTGAATGCGAGTGCGTCGTTAAGTTGCCCTTTGTCACAGATTGAGCCGACGGGGAATCGCCGCGGCGTCGAGGTCATCTGTCAGAAGGGACGCCTTCAGATCAACCTGGTGCATCGCTGGGGAGTGAGTGCCATTGAGGTGTCGACGGTGGCCGCCGTGAGCAACAATGCCTGGCAGCATGTGGTCGTGGCATATGATGGTTCACGCAAAGTAAGTGGACTGCAGGTGTTTGTGGATGGTGCCCTCACAGAGTTTGAAACGCGCCGCGACACGTTGGATGGCAGCCTGAAGAATGCGGAACCGTTGCGGATTGGCCGGCGTGATTCCGGGCTTGGTTACTACGGTCTGATCGATGAAGTCCGCATTGTTCAGCAGTGCCTGGACAAGCAAACCGTCAACGACTGGATATGGGGAGAACGGATTCGCGGGATCGTCGGTGTGGCCGCTGCGAAACGGAGCGCCCAGCAGGCGGACGTGTTGCTCGACTACTTTGTGGACCGATTTGCCGATGCATCGATCCGTGAAGCGCGTCAGCGAGTAAAGACCTCATTCCAAGCCGAGGCAGAACTGCGTGCAGCGATCCCTACTGCACTGGTCATGCAGGAACTGGACAAGCCGCGTGCGACGCATGTATTGGAACGAGGTCTCTATACGAACCCCGGCGAGGTGGTGACGCCAGACGTCCCCGCAGCAATCGCCCGATGGCCAGAAGGGGCGCCGCGGAATCGACTGGGTTTCGCGCGTTGGCTGGTCTCGGCGGATAATCCGCTGACCGCGCGTGTGGCGGTGAATCGTCTCTGGCAGCACTGTTTTGGAGAGGGGCTCGTACGCACGGCGAATGATTTCGGTTCCCAGGGTGAGCCGCCGACCCACCCGGAGCTGCTGGACTGGCTGGCCGCGATCTTCCGTGATAGTGATTGGAATGTTAAGGCGCTGCTCAAGCGAATCGTGATGTCCCGGACGTACCGGCAGCGTTCCCAGTTTCCAATGAAAGACTCGCCAATCGTTGATCCCGAGAATCGATTGTTGGCGCGTGGACCGAGTTTTCGACTCTCGGCGGAGATGCTGCGTGATCAGGCTCTGACCGTGTCCGGGCTGTTGGTGCAACGCATCGGCGGCCCCAGTGTGAAGCCCTATCAGCCGACGGGACTGTGGGAAGCGGTGTCCTACAACAGTGAGGACAGCTATGTACCAGATCCTGGTGACGGAAGGTGGCGACGTAGCCTGTACACCTACGTGAAGCGTCAGGCTCCCCCGCCTGCATTGCTGACCTTTGATGGTCCGACTCGTGAAAAATGCACCGTGCGGCGTGCCCGCACCAACACGCCTTTACAAGCGCTCGTGCTGCTCAATGATCAAACCTATGTCGCGGCGTCGAGAAAGCTCGCAGTCCAAACTCTGAAACAGGCGGGCAACTCTGAGTCGCGATTGCGACAACTGTGGCGCCGGATCCTGGGACGCACTCCGAAAGCTGACGAAGTGACAATAATGAGTGGGTTGCTGCAACGTCAATTAGAGCGTTTTGCCGAGGCACCCGAGTCCGCACGACAGCTCGTTTCCGGCGCGGCAGCAGGTGAAGAAGCGGAGCTGGGGCTGCGGGAACTTGCAGCCTGGACCGTCGTCGCACAGACGATGCTGAACCTTGATGAGGTAATTACAAAACGATGAACACCGCGCTTCACCGCCGCCAGTTTTTGAGTCAGTCCGGGTTCAGTCTCGGCGGCGTGGCACTGGCTTCGCTGATGAATGACGCCAGTGCGGCAACACACTTTGCACCACGCGCCAAACGCATCATCTATCTGTTCATGCATGGCGGTCCATCGCAGCTTGATTTGCTTGATTACAAGCCGGGCTTGAAAAAACTGCACGGCCAGGAACTGCCGCCGTCAGTACGCGGAGACCAGCGTCTCACCGGCATGACCAGCGGCCAGAAATCACTGCCGATCACTTCGTCGCTGTTTCAATTTTCGCAGCACGGCCAGAGCGGTGCCTGGATCAGCGAATTGTTGCCCCACACCGCATCAATCGTAGATGAACTGTGTATTATCCGTTCGATGAATACAGAGGCGATCAACCACGACCCGGCTGTCACTCTCATGCAGACTGGCCATCAACAACCCGGCAGACCAAGCTTCGGCGCATGGACCAGTTATGGCCTGGGCAGTGAAAACAGCAGCCTGCCCACTTTCGTCGTATTGCTGTCGCAGGGCAGTGCCGCGCGTCCGGCGGATCCGCTCTATGCGCGCTTGTGGGGATCGGGTTTTTTACCATCGAATCATCAAGGCGTGGCGTTCCGCCGCAGTGGCGATCCCGTACTGTATCTCTCGAATCCGGCCGGCATCAATGAGACCACGCGTCGCGACCAGCTTGACGTCATTGCGGCCTTGAACACTAAACAACTTGCCGTGCAGCAGGACCCCGAGATTGCCACTCGCATCGCGCAGTACGAGATGGCCTTCCGGATGCAAAGCAGCGTGCCAGACCTCACCGAAATGCGCGATGAAACCGCGGCCACCTTGGACGCCTATGGCCCGCAGTCACGCCAGCCGGGGACCTTCGCCGCCAACTGCTTGCTGGCGCGGCGGATGGCCGCGCGCGGCGTACGCTTCATTCAGTTGTATCATCGCGGTTGGGATCAGCACTACAACTTGCCCAGCGACCTGCGGTTGCAATGCAGGGATGTCGACCAGCCCGTGGCCGCGTTGATCCGCGACCTCAAGCAGCGTGGCATGCTCGACGAGACGCTCGTCGTGTGGGGCGGTGAGTTTGGCCGCACCACTTACAGTCAGGGCAAGGTCGAAGCTTCCAATTATGGTCGCGATCATCACGGACGCTGCTTTACCATGTGGCTCGCAGGTGGAGGCGTCAAGCCCGGCATCAACTACGGCGAGACCGATGACTTTTGCTACAACGTCGTCCGTGATCCGGTGCATGTCCATGACCTGAACGCGACGCTGCTGCACCAGATGGGCATCGACCACACCAAGCTCACCTTCCGCTTTCAAGGCCGCGACTACCGCCTGACCGACGTGCATGGCGAGGTGGTACGCGGCATCCTCACATAAACCAATCACATACTCGGCATACTCAAATCCGCATCGTGACAGTGATTCAGTCATGGAGCTGCTGCTCGCGTGCCCCAATAACTTCCGTCCCGTTTTGGGAGTTGTTGGGATTTAATACCAACCACAAAAATTAGTCGCGCGCCACTACCCTGACTTGCGCCATCTACCCAGACTCCATACGATCCAGCCAATCGGGCATGGATCATGGATCTTCGGAGTATGGAGGCGAGTATGCGTGTGGCTGATCATCATTCGGAGCA
>CAMAVF010000230.1 GCA_945861445.1 Planctomicrobium piriforme
TCCAGCTCAGTTTTCATGGGCCGAGCGATCCGATATAACGATTTTGCGAGTGACCATGACTCCCTGATTCTACGCACTTATCGCACTTTTGACAACCAAATGTGTCAAAATTGTCGCGAGGATCACCCTAAGCTGGCTCGTGTGAACACAACGGTTTACTGGAAAGCATGTTACGTATCATGGCGACCCCTCGATCCTTACGCGGCGATGCCGAAGCTCTGACCATTGAATGGGACGACGGAGCAACCCATCGTTTGACATGGCGTCAATTGCGTGAGGCATGCCCCTGTGCGACCTGCAAAGTGAAACGCGAAGAGCCACCCCCGTTGTTCCAAGTACTGAAGCCCGAAGAGACGCAACCGTTGCGGTGCAGCAAGATGCAGGCACTCGGCAACTACGCCTACCACATCGACTTCAGTGACGGCCACAATACGGGCATCTATTCGCTGGAATTCCTACGACGACTGGGAGAAGCGTCCGTAGCTTAATTACTTCGCCGGGTTCATCGGGAAGCAGGGGCTTTCCGTGACGGCAAATGGCGACAGGCTGCGAATCCCGGTCGTCGGCAGGCGGCCGTGATGCTGGAGCTTGCGCAAGGCACGGGTGGCTCGTTGAGATTCCACCTTGGTCCGGTGCGACTCCATCGGGTTCAGGAACAGCAGGTCGCCGTCAGGCAGATCGGTGTATTGGAACTCCGGCGGACAGACCGGGGCTTTCTTGTGCCGAACACTCAATTTGCGAGACGAAAGCCGCTTTTCAGCGGGTGCGAGAGGCTTGATCCGGAGATTGCGGAAGTGAATTTCCGAGCCTTCGCTCTGCAGTCCGACGCAGCCTTTATGAGGCATGCAACCACTCACTTCGCCGATCTTATGACCATTCAAGGTGACCGAAATCTTCCCTTCCAGGGACGTAATGACGCAATCATTCCACTCGCCGATCGGCTTGGAGAGATCTTTGGCCGGCAGGGGATTGTCGACTTTCGCGCCATTGCTGGGGAAGACACTGCCGGCAGTCGGCCGGTGCAGTTGGACCTGGATGGACTTGGGCCAGATCATGTCCTTTTCGATCGTATGCAACAGAATTCCGCTGTTCCCATTGGGATCGGTGGGATACTTCCATTCCAGACTGAGCTCGAAATTCTCGTACTCTTTTTCGGTCCGGACATAGCCATCCGGCTTGGCGAGGCAGATCAGCACCAGGTCCTTGGGATCTTTGGAAGCCTCCAGCTCCTTCGGAATCTGCCAGGTGGCATTCAGCAGACTGGCAGGCTCGGAAGAGAAATGGATCCACCCCTTGGGAAAGTCCTTGAGGAGATATTCGACTTCATCCGCCTTCGCCTTGGCGACAGGCTCCAGAAAAAATGCAAACAGGTGTGGCGGCAGGAGTACCATCGACACAACCAACGCCCGCACTACCGCTGGAAAGCAAAGCTGCCTGGTCGAGAGTGGCAAAGGTCGGAGCATTTCAGTCAGCACGCAGCCCGCTCTGTAGGCATCCCAGTGAGAAGTACCACCCGATACTCCTAAGGGTTGGTCACACAAACCACGCCAGTCGCGCACTTCGCATCCGACGAAGCAACTGCCATCCGGAATATAACCAGTTGAATAGTATAGATTTTGGTTGAGCGTATTTTAGGCAAGATACGGATGAGAAATCAATCAACGATTGCTTGTCGGGACCGCCTGCAACGCCGGACTGTTACTCAGGCATGCTTCGGCTCGGGCCTGCAAGCGGTCGGTGATTTGCCGGATGGCTTGCTCGACGGTGGGTGAGATACTCCACTTCAATTCATTCAAGACGGCTTCGAAAGCACCGAAGCCGGGTGCCGTGGAATGGGATCGGGCCTGCAGATCGCAGACTTCCCGGCGGCCGTCGGGCCAATGCAGTTGAACGTGTAACTCGATCTCGCACGTGACACTCGGTTCGGCGTGGTTCCAGCCAGACCGGTGATTTTCCACTTCTTTACGCTTGTTCGCAGCCACGGCGGCCGTCACCAGACCCGCCCCGACACCGCCCACAATGCCGCTGACGCTGCCGTCCACCATTCCGGCACCCAGGCCGACGACGGGTGCAATCTCTTCGGCTGCCAGTTGCTGATCATATTCCGCCGCCAGAATTTCTCGCCGGTCAACCAGGACCCGAAACCGCGTGACTTCCACATCGGCCCAGGAGGGCGCGGGCGAAAGCGTGGACAATCGTTGAGCGAACGATTGCTTGAGGAGTCCCGCCAGTTGCGGTTCGAAATTGTCGAGCGTCAGCGTCTCGATCCCCTGCTGATAGTCAACAGGGGTGACGGCACCCGCCTGATATTGGCGTTCTTTTTCCGGACGCTTGTCGGTGATGCTCACCGCGACCGGCGCCGCCAGAGCCCGCTCTTCCATCGGCTGTAGCTTGTAGACCGGCCCCAGATTGGCCGCAGTTTTGCAACCTACCACCACGATGATCAGCAGCAACCAATACCAACTCGGACGCGTGGCGCAGCAGGGAATTAACATCGGACACCTGAGAAAGGCCGTGGCAGGTGAAAGTCGTCATTGGGAAAGGGCAGCCGGCAGAACAGCCGGCCGATCAAGGCAGGAACTGCGGAGTATCGGAGGAAAACCACTTTCCTACAAGATGGACTGACAATTCATGAAATCCGAATGACGAAAGACGAAAGAATGACTAATGTCTAATGTCTAAAAGGAGAGGAAAACCAAGGACCAAGGACAATGACAAAACCTCCAAAAAACTTCCCTTGACCCCAAAATTGAAATCCGCATATAACCCCGGCCCCCTCGATATGGGATCTTCGCGGTTAGACTTTTGCCAGGGAGGCAATGATGAGTGAACGGATTCAGGACGCGAGCATGCCCGGCGGCATGCCGCAGCGATCGACTTCCAAAAGCATGTTTCTGGTGCTCGGTGGCACCGCGGCCGTGGCCTTCGTCGCCGGATTTATGTTGCAATTCTTGCGACCGGCCACGGGGCAGGCTCAGGAAAAATCAGCGACTCCCGGCAAGGCGGTCGTTACGGGAACCAAATCCGAAGCGGCCCGCTATCTGGCACGCATCACCAACGGCAAGCATGTCGTGATGGTGTCCTATGACGAAGTCGCCCACGAATGCATGCTCCGGCATGGCCAGGAAGTCCTCGACAATATCGTCAATCGCAAGATCATCGAGACCGCCTGCGAGAACGCGAATATTCAAATCAGCGAAGCGGAAGTCGATCAGGAAATCATCAAGATTTCCAAGAAATTCAACATGGCGCCGGCCGAATGGTACAACATGCTGCAGGCGGAACGGAATGTCACCAAGGCGCAATATCGCCGTGACATCATCTGGCCGATGCTGTCTCTGCGGAAGCTGGCTGGTGAAGACATCAAGATCACCAAGACCGAACTGCAGCAGGCATTCCTGAAGAATTACGGTCCCCGCGTGAAGGCCCGCATCATTGTTTCAGACAACCAGCGCCGCGCCGCCGAGGCCTGGGAAATGGTCAGCCGGGACCCTGGTCTGTTCAATGCCGCAGTCGAGAAATACTCGATCGACTCGGGCAGCCGTGCTCTGGGTGGTGCCATTCCCCCCATTCCGCAGTACTCTGGAAACCTGCTGAGTGAACCGATCGAAAAGGCTGCATTCAAGCTGAAGGCGGGCGAAGTCTCGACCGTCATTCAATCGGGTCAGCAATACGTCATCATCAAGTCAGAAGGTCTGACCGATCAAGTCGTGAATTCCGTCGACGAAGTTCAGGATGAACTGATTGCTGCCTTGAAAGAAGAAAAGACACAACGCGCGATCACCGAGACGTTCGACAAGATTCGTGAAGGGGCCCGCATCGACAACTTCTTGACGAACGAGACGACAGGCGGCCAGAAGAAGCCCACGGCAGCGGCGGCCGCCGCCGGCCAAGCTCCCATCCGTCAAACAGGCGCCCAAGCCGCCCCGGGCACCGCCCGGCCCGCGAAGGCCGCCAAACCCGCAGTGACCAACCGTCCGGTGGGTGCAGCCAAGGGTTAGTCGAAAGCTGTTTGTACGAAATTGCAATGTATAAAAACCAGCCCGCGTCGAATCTCGACGCGGGCTGGTTTTATTCGTAGCTCTAACCCTTCAAAATCTCCTTGACGATGCGACTGGGCTGCTTGTCGATTAAGGACATCTCTTGTTGATTGCGGGTAAAGACCACCTGATTCGGATCCAGACCGAACAAGTGAAACAGCGTGGCGTGATAGTCGCTGTGCTTGACGACGTCGGTTACGGCGTGGTGGCCGAATTCGTCCGTTGCTCCATACACCAGGCCCCCCTTGATCCCGCCGCCGGCCAGCCAACTCGAGAACCCGTACGTGTTGTGATCGCGGCCGACATTCGTCGTACCGGTGTCGTTCTGAATGACCGGCAGACGCCCCATTTCGCCGCCCCAATGCACCAGCGTGCTATCAAGCAACCCGCGTGCCTTGAGATCCTTGACGAGGGCCGCGGCCGGTTTGTCCGTTTTCTTGCACGCGGCGGGCAGGGCAGTGCGGATTGAACCGTGATGGTCCCACAACTGGTAACGCGTAAAGATCTGGACGAACCGCACGCCGCGTTCCACCAGTCGCCGGGCGATCAAGCATCGTTCGCCATACTCCTTGGTTTCCGGTTGATCGATGCCATACATCTGCTGCGTCTCCGGCGTCTCCTGGCCGATGTCGACCGCTTCCTTGGCCGCCGACTGCATCCGCGCGGCCAGCTCGTAGCTCGCAATCCGTGCTTCGAGATCCAATTCTCCGGGGTGTTTCGCCAGGTGCTGCTTGTTCATCGCCGACAGGAAGGACAAGTAGCGTTCCTGCGGCTTGCCTTTCACCATGGGTGGGGGATCGAGATTCAAGATGCGCGGTTCGATGGGCCGGACGACCGTCCCCTGATACAACGACGGCAGCCAGCCGTTCGACCAGTTCTGCACTCCCAGGACCGGCAGCCCTTCGGGGTCGGTCAGGACGACAAACGCCGGCAAGTTTTGACTTTCGGTGCCCAGGCCGAACGTCATCCAACTGCCCAGTGACGGCCGATTGGAAATCGCCTTACCCGTATTCAACGCATCGATCGATTGGCCGTGATTGTTGACACCCGTGTGCATCGAACGAATGACCGTGATGTCATCGACGATTTCAGCGAGGTTCGGAAGCAGTTCCGAGACTTCGGTCCCTGACTGACCGTGTTTCGCAAATTTCCACGGGCAACCCAGCACGCGGGAACTCGCCTGGGCGGCATTGTCGTACTTGATTTCGCCAGGAAACGCTTTGCCGTCGAGTTCATTCAGTTTCGGCTTGGGATCGAGCAAATCAACATGGCTGGGACCACCCTGCATGAACAGGGAAATCATCGCCTTGGCCTTCGGTTCGAAGGCCGGCTTCTTAGGCAAGAGATCGTATTTCGGCCGTTCGAGCGTCGGCTTGCTGGGTTCCGCCCGCAACGGATCCTGCTGCATCATCCACGCCAGCGCCAACGAGCTGACACCAAACGTGGCGGAGCCGAGGAATTCGCGGCGTGAAGAAGGAATTGGTTGCTGCATGTCTCTAATCCACATATAAAAACTCATTCGAGCTGAATAATGCCTGGCAGAACGTGGTGCGGGCCCACATCAAAGGATCGGGCTTTTTTGCAGGGTCGGTTTCGGTTGTCGGTACGGCACTGAAATTCGCGACTTGTTCGGCGAAGAAGTCTTGAGCGGCCTTCAATTCGTCCGCAGACGGCAGTCGATTGAATGCCAACTGCCAGGCCAGTTGAATCTGTGCCGCCTGGTCGGCACCCGCTTCGGCCTGCAGGCGAACCGCCAACAGCTTGGCATTTTCCAGTACGAAGTCGCTGTTCATCAGCATCAGCGATTGCGGTGTGGCGGTCGATACATTGCGTGACGTGCAGTTTGGATCGAGCGTCGGCAAGTCGAAGGTATCCAACATCGCCAGCGGACGAGTGCGGCGCACCTGCACGTAGACGCTGCGACGGTACTCTTCGCCCAGCATCGGGATGATCGGCCCCGGCCGGTTTTCGCCGTTCTTGTTTTCAATGCCGACAACGATCTGCCCTACATCATCTTCCATCACTGGGACTGGCGGTCCGTACTGCCGAGGGTTGAGTTTCCCATTCACGGCCAGGATCGTGTCTCGAACCGACTCGGCTTCCAGTCGTCGGACGGGCATCCGCGCGAGCAGCCGGTTGTCCGGATCCGCCGCTTCGGTCGCCGGGTTACGCTGGGAAGATTGCCGATAGACGCTGGACGTCATGATCAGTTTCTGAAGTCGCTTCAACTTCCAACCGTGGGCCATAAAATCATCCGCCAGCCAATCCAGCAATTCTGGATGAGTCGGTCGCTCGCCGAGGAATCCGAAGTCCCCGGGTGTCGCCACCAGCCCCTTACCAAAATGCAGCATCCAGACACGATTCACCAACACCCGCGCCGTCAGCGGATGCTTGCCGCTGACCAGATGCTTGGCATAAGCCAGTCGACGGCCTGTCGTCGGGATGGTGGGGGAGGGGTCCTTGATCGGGATCGGCGCAGCCAGCGAAGTCTCGAGAATTGATAATTCCCCTGGCGGCACCACCTGCTTGGGCTGGTCTGGATCACCGCGATGGAACAAAAATGTCTCGGGCACCTTACCGGGAATCTCATTCAACAGTGAGACATAATCCTGCAAGGGTTTTGTAGCTCGCTTGTCGGCAGCGCGCTTGGCGATGGCCGCCAAGTCCTGGAAGGCAGGGGGGTCGAATAATTCCAACGTCCCGGGGTTCACATCCAGCGAAGGGAAATCTTTGAACAACTGGATCTGCTCGGGAGTCCGTTTGTCTGCAGATGTCTTGTGAGCGACCCGTGCCGCGTCGCGTTTGTCTTCAGGAAGCTTGGCAACTTCCTTGTCAAAGCTCTTGGCGATGTATTCTTCCTGCTTGGTCTGGCGTTCCTTGTCGATCGCCACGGCTTCCGCTTCGATCTTCTCGGCGATGACCCGGTTCGCATCCGACATCAGCGAGACCAACCGTCGTGTCGGGCTCCGCCACTCCTTAAAGTCCAGAGCTGGTTCAAAGATGGCCCGCAGGCGGTAGTAGTCGGTCTGCAGGATCGGGTCATACCGATGATTGTGGCACTCCGCGCAGCCCACCGTCAGTCCGAGCAATGACGTCGAGACGACTTTCAACGTCTCGGAGATGACCGAATTGCGAGCGACCTTGTCACTCACGGCTTCGGTCCCGTCGACGGGTGTGCGTAAGAAACCGGTCGCGGCCAGCAACTCTTCCTGTTCGGGCTTGAGCACCGCATTCATGTTCCAGGGCACCAGTTCGTCACCCGCCATTTGCTCGATGACGAACTGGTCATAAGGCATGTCGGCATTGATGGCGCGAATGACCCAGTCGCGGTACTTGTAAGCAAACCGGCGAACGCGATCCGCCTCATCGTAGCCATCGGAATCCGCATACCCAGCCACATCCAGCCAGTGCCGTCCCCACCGTTCACCATATTGCGGCGACTCCAGCAGTCTGTCGAGTAACCGGTCATACGCATCGGGCGATTCATCCGCCAGAAATGTTGCGACATCCTGCGGAGTTGGCGGCAGCCCCAGCAGATCGAAATAAGCCCGTCGAATGAGGATCCGTTTGTCGGCTTCCGGCGAAAACGTGAGACCCTTTTCTTCCAGCTTGGCCAGCAGGAAGGTATCAATGGGAGTCGCGACGCGCAGCACATCTTTCACTGCGGGCAGGGCAGGGCGTTGAATGGGCTGAAACGACCAGAATTTCTTTTCTTCGGCCGTGATGTCAATCGCCGTTGGGTCACCCTCGGGTTCCGGCCCGGCGGTCAGGGCGCCGCCTGCAATCCATTTTTCAATAATTGCCACTTCTTTGTCCGGCACCACCTTCTTCGGCGGCATTTCCTTGGTTTTGATCCGCTGCAGCAGTAGACTCTCGGCGGCTTTGCCAGGAATCAGTCCCTCGCCGGTATCTCCCCCCTTGGCAATCAGCCGGCGCAGCCGCAAATCGAGATTCCCTTTGAGCTCTCCCCCTTCGCCGTGACAGTGGAAGCAGTGTGCCTTCAAAATCGGACGCACATGCTTCTCATACGTCAGCGGTTCTTCAGCCTGGACAGCCGCCTGAAACAGCAGCGACAGCAACCAGGCTGCGGGCACGAACTTCATAGAACCTCTCGCGAGAATCAGATAGGCGGGGCTTCGGCAGGGGGGATCGATCCGACTGATCAAACCAGTGGGGGCAGGTCAGCTCGACCAATTCGATCACGGCATCAACCGTCATCAAATCAGCCGGTCTAAATATCTTCGTCAATTCACCGGCGGTACTCAAGAGGGCAAATGTGCGGAGGCAGAATTTCTGTGATATTCCCGGTGGAGCTGACCACCCCAGGAATTGCCCGTAAGCAATGAGGAATCGAAGCCAGGCACCTGTTACAATCTGCTCTGCCGCAGGCTACGAAAGGATCGATCAGATGCCATTCCAGGACAGCGCCAGCGCACGACGTCCTGTAGTCGAGATTATTGACCCAATGGTCGTCGAGATCTTGCGTCGGATGACACCTACGGAGCGTCTTCAACAAGCATTTAGCATGTGGGAGACGGCGCGCATCATCACTCAAGGAGGCGTCGCTCACCAACATCCGGATTGGAACGAGCAACAGGTGCTGCGCGAAGTCGCCAAACGCTTGAGTCATGGAGCGACAGAACGCATCCCGCGCTGATATGAAACAATACGAACTATTGCAGAGAGCGGTCGACTTCCTTGAACGCGAAGGAGTTCCGTATCGGATTGTGGGCGCAATGGCCAGCATGGCCTATGGCGAGGCCCGCTTTACCAATGATGTCGATATTCTGGTCGACTTGAAGGACAGCGTTGTTGACGCCCTCGATTTGGAGTTTCCTGCTCCAGACTTCTATTTATCAGCTTCCACGGCTCGAGAAGCGATCCGCAGGCGACGCCCATTCCACATCATTCATGTCCCTTCCGGTTTGAAGTTGGACATTTTTCAACGACGCGACACAGAGTTCAGCCTGGTAGACATTACTCACGGACAACGCCTCAAAAGCGAAGGCCGGTTCGACGCCTGGTTTGCGTCGCCCGAGAACGTGATCCTGATGAAACTCCGGTACTATCAGGAGGGTGTTTCAGAGAAGCATCTGCGAGACATTGCCAGCATGTTGCTGGTTCAAGACACGGCGATCGACCGCGAATACATTGCAAGCTGGGCGCAGAAATTGGGCGTGGCGCAGGAATGGAACATGATCCTCGACCGATTGGCGGAAAGGGCGAACGGAACCGACGATGATTCAGGCCGAGTCTGATCGAATCCTACTTGAGATTCAAATCGGCCACGAAGAAGCTGCCGTAGGTATGCACGCGATCTTTCGGATGCAATTCCTCGACCAGCGCCTTGTTGTAATTCAAGATCTCGCCAACCTGACGCGGCTTACCGTCCACGGTCACCCGCACGCGATTCACATAGTCGGTCTGCAGCCCGCCGCTGCGCCAGAGGATGCGCGTCTTGGGGGCCGACTGCTCAATGATGGCCTGCCACTCGGCTTCCAGAATGGGGAAGCGGTGCGAACTTAGCCAATCCATGTGATCGAGCAACACAAAGCGAGAAATCGTCAATTGCTCGGTCTTCAAGCAATCCAACACCGACGCCGTATACACATGCAGGCGGTCGACCAGACCTCCCTTGAGCTTCTCGAAATTCTCTTTCTTCACGTACTCGGGGCAGCATTCGGGCGTGTATTCGCCCGTCAGATAGACGCGCCAGAAGTAGTTGTCCTGCAGTGGCAGCCGGGTAAACACGGTTTCGATGCAGTCTTCAATGAACTGCGTGATGCCGCCGATGTAGGTACGATCGAGATGCTCGCGCTGCGCCCGGGGCACTCCCAGAAACGACAGCGTCGTGTCACGTCCCACAGCCCAGCGGACGAACCGGTTCCAGAACTTGCGATCGAGAGACCGATCGTAGATTTCCTTCTGTTCCTCTACCGTCTTTGCAGCCAGAATCTGATTGATCGCCGGCCGCACCTTGGCCACGCGGTCGATGTAGACGTTGACAATCCGAGCCAGCGTGCCCGAGGTTCCATGAAAATAGAACGACCGCCGCCAACCGGTGCCCGCGAAGAAGCGGATATACGTGTCCCAATACGTGCGTGCCGCGGGGCTCAGTTCGGGACGCAGCGCATCCCAATAGACGGACTGGTAGTCCGGCAACCGGCCCTGGCCGAACATCGAGAAGAATTGCGAGTAATTCAAGCCGCGAATCGCTGCGATTTTCAATTCCAGCAACGCGTTCTGCCGGGGATTCATATCGACCGCATGCACCGCCTTGGGGCTGCACAGTGTGTAGTCCAGAGCGTTGCAGCCGGCCGACGTGATGACCATGACTTCGTCATCCGGCCCCAAATCCAACGCCACTCGGTCCAGACGCGGATCTTCCCAGCACGTGTTGTAAACCAGGTTCTTTCCGTGGACGAGTCCGAACCACTTGTTACTGATCCATTCTCTGGCGGTGGGCATCTTTTTCCTCAACTGAGACAACAACAAAACAGCCCATGATCATCGCCGGGTTGCCTTGGTTTTTCAATGAGGTACGGTCCACGCTGCGGAGAATAGGACCTATAGGGCAGATGGGTTGTCTCTACTTAATTCGCCGGCTGCCGCGGGATACCCGGGTTCAGGCTGGTATTCACACGTTCGAAGTCATCCACGGCCTGTTGCGACGGGTTGCTTGTCTTGCCCGCAAAGAAGTCGGTCAGTTTGATGATGGACGGGCCCAGCAGGAAGATGTACACCGCGGGCATCAGGAACAAGACCGTGGGGAACAACAACTGGAACGTCGCCTTATTGGCCTTTTCATCGGCTCGTTGACGCAGACTTTCACGCATGTTTTCGGCGTAATCACCCAGGGCCACCGACACGCTGGTTCCCATGCGTTCGGTTTGAATTAGCAGGCTGGTGAACGAGTGGACGTCAGGAGCGTCCACGCGGCGTGAGAAATTGGTCAGGGCCTGCTCCAGGGTGCCCAATTCGGCCTGTTCAGCGACAATCTGCAATTCCTGCGACAGCGCCGGGAAGACCAGACGTAATTCGCTGGTCACGCGTTTCAGGGCCGTAATCAGTGTCATCCCCTGGCTGACGCACATATTGAGCATGTCGAGGACGTCAGGCAGCGAGCGTTCGATTTCGCTGCGACGATCCGCCGCCTGGCTGGCGATATACAGCTTGGGCAAGGCCCAGCCCAGGATCGCCACGGCGAGCATCGTGCCAATCGCCCACAACTCCAATCGCTGTGGCAGCACGTTGACCATCACGCACAGCAGCAGCAACGGCACGGTCAGAAAGATCCAGCGAATTGCCTGAATGTTTTCGAACGCGTGCGGCTGGTAGTATCCCGCGCGAATCAGATCCTGCTTTAACTCGACCTTACGATCTTTCGAATCGGGCAGGGCACCCGCGAGGAATGGGGTGAGCGCCGCGCCGAATGCATAGTCCGATCCATCTGCCAGGGGTGTATCGGCCGGATCAATGGTTTCCTGCTGATCCGCGAACGAGGCCTTGTCGCGCAACTGCGACACTTGAAACATCGTCGTGGCCGATTTCGGTGCCTCATATAGCGCGTGCGGCGCGGGAATCGGCACCTCGGTCACCGCCGTCGTCTGCACCTTGGACCGGGGAAGTTCAGGCGGCTTGACTGGCGCGACCTGTCCCACACGCATCAGCGTGCGCGGCTGCTCGGGAGTGCGCGGTGGCTTCGGGGCACGCGGTTGTTTCGGCGCGCGGGGAAACCGGGCCCGGAAAAAATTCACCGCGCGATAGATCAGCATGCCCCCCAGGGCAACCAGCGAGATCAAGACGGCAAGGCCGATGGGGTTGTTCATAACACGATTCCACTTCTGCGGTCTGGGGTCGGGCCTGCGATTTTTCGAAATTGGCCGTTGCCAGCCTTAT
>CAMAVF010000231.1 GCA_945861445.1 Planctomicrobium piriforme
CGAAGCGCAAGCGAGTGCATTCTTGCTCTTGGTTTGAGATGGAATGCACTCGCTTGCGCTTCGAGCTTGTATTATCAGAGACCCATCCCACATGACGGGGGCTAATCGGCTGGTTCGTCTTTCCACCGGATCGAGTCTTTCGGCACTCCAGCCGCTTCTAGTTTGCCCTCGAGGGCGCTTTGGGTCGTGTGCCGGGATGATCTTTTTTGTTCGATGCGGACCCGGATGCCGTTTTCGTCGCCGGTCGCTGATTGAGCGGCCTCGACGACTTCGTCGAGCGTGACGGGCTTGAAGGGGACTTTGCCTTCGGGGCCGCGGCGCAACAGGTATTCGCGTCCGTCGAGCAACACGTACACCACGGCCGGGGGCGCTGCTGTCGCCGTATCGGTATCGGTGAGCGATTTCTCTTCGGACGCGGCGTCAATCCCGACGACTTGGGTCTCGGGTTTGGTGTCGGTGTTGCCCGTGGGGAATCCGATCCCGCTGGACCCCAAGCCGAAATTCAGGTCCGGCAGCAGGTAGCTCAAGGCGGCACCGATCCCGATGCCTGCCACCACCATCACTCCCAACATGCGCATTGTTTTCATCGTGGATCGCTCGTTCCAAGTCGGATATTGTGTGATAACGTGTCACGGCCCGCCACCTGACTGCAATACTACCTCAAGACCGTGAATCCTGCCCAGACCGATTAGCTGAATCGCGGCACCCGACCGCAACTGGCGTCGAATACACTTGGAGAAGCGGTCATGTGCAGAGGATGCTGGGGTTCGATGGAAGTCTGAGTGCAGGAGTTGTGCCGAAACCCTCGGCGCTGTCGGTGAAAGTAGAATAGTGCGGTTTGATCCCTATTGGCTTTGAAGGTCCTGTCATGTCTGAGTGGTTACGGATCGCAGCGGTCGATGAGATTCCAGAAGGGACTGGCAAGGAATTCGTTGCCGGGGGCCGGATTGTGGCGGTTTATCACGTTGGGGGTGAATTTCAGGCGTTGGATGGCATCTGTCCGCATTCGGGCGGACCACTCGGCGAAGGCAAGCTGAACGGCCCGATCGTCACCTGCCCGTGGCACGGCTGGCAATTCGACGTCACCACGGGGCGGCATTGCCTCAATGCCAAACTGACGCAACCCCGTTTTGCCGTAAAGGTTGAAGGCTCAGACATTTGGGTTGAAATCTGACAACTGCCGTCCCCCCCTCGCTTGTCAGACTTTAACAGCAGGCTAAACTAGGAGAGCCAGCGGCTGAGGCAGGTCCCACGCTCTTAAGCCTTCAGTGACCGGTTTGAGTTGGCCCGGTGACATCGGACTGGAAAGAAATTCGCAACACTTATGGATCCCTGGTTCTTAGCCGTTCTGTTGCTGCTACTCTCGATGGTCTTGTTGTTCGCTGAAGTTTTGATTCCCAGCGGTGGATTGCTGTTCTTTGGCTCGATGATCGCGCTGGCATGTGCCGTGTGGTCGGCACATAACGCGTGGTGGTACGCGAATCCGCTGCTGTTCTGGATGTTCGTGGTCGGGGCGTTGATTCTGCTGCCGGCCTCGGTGGCCGCCGCCATTCAGGTCTGGCCGCACACGCCGATGGGCAAACACCTGGAACCGCCCACCTCCGAGGAAGTCACTCCGTTTGTCGTCGAACAACAGCGATTGAGCCGCATGATCGGTCAGGTGGGTGAGACGGTCACGCCGCTCAATCCGGCCGGAATTGTGCTGATTGCCGGCGAACGCGTGCATTGCTTCAGCGAGGGTTTGATCGTGGAACGAGGGGTGCGAGTGCGGGTGCTGGCCGTTCAGGGCAACCGCGTTCTCGTGCGGCCGTCGACGTCACCGCCAGGCTCAACGGCTGCCGAGAGTGGCGGTGCCATTCCCAATGCCGCCGTTCACCCGCCGTCCGCTGCTGCGGAAATCTGGAATTTGGATGACAGTGCGGATTTGGACTTGCCAACCGGGAGGGCGTAGGGACGGCGGGTGTGATGAATACAAGCGCGAAGCGCGAGCGAGTGCATCTTTATTGTTCACCGACAACGGAATGCACTCGCTTGCACTTCGGCTTGTATTCGCGGTCACTGCGTGGCCTGTTACCGGCTGATGTCCTGGTAGCGGTAGCTGCCGCGGTGGTCGGAGGCGAGTTGCTCGAGCCAGTTGAATGAACCGAGTTTTGCTTCGGATCCGAATTCGATCACGTGGATTTTGATTCTGCGGCGATTGAACTGTTTGAGTTGCTGGAGGTCTCGAGCGGACAGTTCGGAGGTCTCGCCATCGGTGAGGAAAAAGATCACGTCCGGGGCCAGTTTCAGCGCTGCCAACAGGGCTGGCTTGTGGACGGTTCCACCACTGGTTTGCTGGCTGAGGATGAACTGGCTGGCGAATTTCAGGTGTGCGTCGGTTGCGGGAAAGGTTTGCTGTTTGCCATTTGTCAGCGGATGGAGCTCGGAATCGTAGAACAGGATTTGAAATCGCTGAGTCGTCTGGAGATGCTGGAGGCTGGCGATGAGTTCGTCCCGCGCCATTCCGATCGCATCGTCTTCGTCCATGCTGCTGGAAGAATCGACGACGTAGCAGAAGACGTTGCCCTCGGCGCTGATGTCGAAGAAGCTGGTTCCTACGGCCGTTCCGTCCGGTCGACCCGCCGGGCCAGGTTTGCCTGCTGTCGCGGCGTTTTCGGACCCAACAAATAAAGATCTGCTGCTGGCCGTTTTGGCTTGCAGCAGTTGGGCATACTTCGGCTTGATCAAGGATGTGTGGTTCGTGCTGGCGAAGGTTTCCGGTGTGGTCGAAGATTCAGAATCGACTTCCGTGGGTTGGCTGGGGGGATGCGAATCGCTGGCGGCCGGTTCCGACGGTTCTTGATCCGCGGCGGGCAGTTGCTCGGGATCTGACTGTGGGGGCGGATTCCCGGTGGATGCTTCCAAGGTGAATTCTGCTTCCAATCCCGCCCCGGAAACCTCAGCCAACTCGGCGGAACTGAAACGGGTTGTGATGTGCAGTGGCTGGCCTCCTGCGTACAACGGATCACAATTCTGCCCGCTGGGTCGATCAACACAAAGGGCACAGCACGCACAGATGACGGCATGCACGGCGAGAGAAACGACCCAACCGGGCAATGTACTTTTCGGCCGACGGTGGCCATCATCGAGCCGTTGGATCACCAAGTCTGGGTCCCGAATCACAAGAGTCTCGCCCGAAATAAAGGACCGGATGGATGGAGAATTGCCGAGAACAGAAGCAGCTCGAATGCAGTTGGAAAGGCAGGCTGAAACCAGGTGGGTCGCGCCAGTTGATGGCAGCGACACCGACTTTCAAGAGGGTCTTTAACTTCGGATTGGCAATCGGTCAATTCGAAATTGACCAAGCCAGCAAGGTTTACGACGGCGATTTGCGGTAAGGCGCGCTTGCCGCCAGAGTGCCGGCAACCGGGCCAAGCGTGGTCCGTAAGCCGTATCGTCTTGCAGGACCACATCCCAAGGTCTTTGTTTCTAACGAGTTGGCGCTAAAGTTGTATCTGGAAGGAACTCCCCTTGATTCATACGGGAGAACTTCTACGATGGGGCGAACTCCTGATGTAATTATCTCCACATGCCACTTGGCGTATGGCCACGTGTGCATTCCTTAAGTTCGTTAACAGCCTGTTGAAAAAGGTGTCTGGAACTTTGCCAACCACACGGATTCGAGCGTTTTTTCAATGTTCGGAGAGTTCCAGACACCTTTTTCAACAGGCTGTTAGCGTGTGTCGGTAAGAATTCTGGCGGAAGGTGAACCGTCGCATGTTGCAGTACGATTTTGACAACAGTCCCGGCTATTGGATGGTTATCACGACCCGTGCCATTCGGCGTGGGATGGAAGCGGAACTGGCGAACGAAGGCATCACGCTGCGCCAATGGGAAGTGCTGGCCTGGTTGACGATTGAAAACGGGATGGCTCAATCCGAATTGGCCGAGCGACTGGGGATTGAAGCACCGACGCTGGCGGGAATTCTGGACCGCATGGAGCGCGATGGCTGGGTCGAACGTCAGGCTTGTTTGCATGACCGGCGTAAGAAGCGGTTGCGGGCCACCGCCAAGGCTCATGCGGTCTGGCAGCGGATGGCCGAATGCGCACACCGCATGCGGGCCAAATGTACCGACGGAATTTCGCCGGCAGAACTGCTGCAGTTGAAGTCGATCTGCGAACGGATCCGGGCGAATGTTGATGAAGTCCTGCCCCGGGTCGTAGATTCCTCAACCACGGATTCGGGCGATTGTGTCCCGGTCGCCGGGGCCGATCTCGAGGCACCGCCCCCGGTCAGTCCGCTGACTTCAGTCCAGCTTTGACCTGTCGCCGATCAGTGGCCCGTGCTCGAAGCTATGCCTGATAAGCTGTAGTCACCCAATGACCGGTCACGAAGTGACCGCGAATACAAGCTCGAAGCGCAAGCGAGTGCATCTTGATGGGTCGCTCGTACGGAATGCACTCGCTTGCGCTTCGAGCTTGTATTTGTCAGACACAGCCTAAGCTGCAGTTGTCTCGTAGTCCCCCTTAAACTACCATTACCTGTCTGACTGGGGTTCTGTATAGAATCGATGGTCTTGATTGAGCGTCACAGGGAAGTGTCCAGAGATCAAGAATGGCTGAGTCTCGTCCTGCTGTTGAGTCGCCCGAGGTGTGGACAGTCGCCCGCATCCTGGATGCGACTACGCCTTTTCTGAAGCAGCACGGCAGCGATACGCCCCGTCTCGACGCCCAGATTCTGCTCGCGTTCGTGCGAAAATGTTCCCGGATCGAGCTCTACACCAACTTTAATACACCGCTGACCGATGCCGAGCGGGCCCAGATGCGAGACCTGGTGAAACGCCGGTCGCAGGCCGAACCGGTCGCTTATCTGGTCGGACACCGTGAATTCTTCAGCCTGAACTTTAAGGTGACAAAAGACGTCCTGATTCCTCGTCCCGATACCGAAACGCTGGTGCTGGAAGCGTTGGAGTTTGCCAAGACACTGGTCACGCCGCGGATTCTCGACCTGTGTACGGGCTCGGGTTGCATCGCGGTGTCGCTGGCAGTCAGCCAACCGGCGGCAGTCTGCACGGTGACCGACATCAGCCCGGCGGCATTGCAGATCGCCCAGGAAAACGCGAAGACTCACAAGGTCGCAGACCGGATGGAATTCCTGGAGGGAGACCTGTTCGCGGCGATTCCCGGGGAGGCTCGGTTCGATCTGATCGTCAGCAATCCGCCGTATGTCCCCGAGGGGGAAATTGCCGCCCTGGACCCGGACGTGCGCAATCACGAACCGCTGTCAGCATTGAAGGCGGGCTCGGACGGCATGTTGTTCCTGAACCCGATTATCGAGCAGGCTGGACACTATCTGACAACGGGAGGCTTGCTCGCCCTGGAAACGGGAGTTGAACAGGCCCCCTTAACCGCGAAGGCCCTGGAAGCCCACAGCGAATTCACCGAAGTCCGAACGGTAAAAGACACCGGAGGCCGGCCACGCGTGATACTCGCTCGGCGTGTTGGCTGACGTGCGAACTGATTGAATTTAAGAAGAGTTTTTTGCCACGGATTGACACAGATTGAACACGGATTAAGACAGGCAACCGATTGACTTAACCCACGTGGTACAGTAATCCGCCAGGAGGTCCAAGGATGGACATGTTTGTGATTCAGGGGGGATATCCCCTCACCGGCCAGACCACTGTCAGCGGTGCCAAGAACGCCGCGCTGCCGATCATGGCCGCGTCCCTGCTCGCCGACGGAAAAACCACGCTCCAGGGCGTTCCGGATCTCGTGGATGTCGACACGCTCGCCCATCTGCTGCGAGCACTCGGCAGCCGCGTCGAACGGACCGAGTCGGGTGACTTGACGCTGGAAGTCCTCAACACGCGACCCAATCTGGCGGACTATGAACTGGTCCGTCGCATGCGGGCCAGTGTTTGCGTACTGGGTCCGCTGCTGGCTCGTCGCGGGGCTGCTTGCGTGTCGCTGCCCGGGGGCTGCAATATCGGGGATCGGCCGATCGATTTACATCTGAAGGGCCTTGCCGCATTGGGGGCTTCGATCCGCGTGGAGCGGGGGTATGTGATCGCGGAAGCACAACGGTTGCGCGGGGCCAATATCTATCTGGGTGGTCCGTTTGGCAGCACGGTCACGGGTACGGCCAACGTGATGGCCGCGGCGACACTGGCCGAAGGCCGCACCACCATCGAAGCCGCCGCCTGCGAACCCGAGGTCGTCGATCTTGGCCACTACCTCAATGCGATGGGAGCTCGGATCACCGGTCTGGGAACTCCCTTCCTGCAGATCGACGGAGTCGAACGTCTCCACGGCGTGCCGCATACCATCATCCCCGATCGCATCGAAGCCGCCACATTAATGATCGCGGCGGCGATGACGCATGGCGAAGTCCGGATCGACAACGTCCGCGTCGACCACATGACGGCCATCATCGAAAAGCTCCGCGAGATCGGCGTCAAGATTGAAGCCAACGGGACATCGGTGCGCGTCTACACGACGGGCATGCTGCGTTCCATCGATTGTATCGCGCTCCCCTACCCCGGCGTGCCCACCGATGTCCAAGCCCAGTTGATGGCGTTGCTGACCTGTGCCACGGGCATCAGCATCGTCACCGACAAGGTTTTCCCCGATCGCTTCATGCACCTGCCGGAACTGGTTCGGCTGGGAGCCCGCATCCGCCGCGAAGGCAACTGCGCGATCGTCAGCGGTGTGCCCGAGTTAAGCGGTGCCAGCGTGATGGCGTCTGATCTGCGAGCCAGCGCCGCACTGGTGCTGGCCGGATTGGCCGCGACCGGCGAATCTGTCATTCGGCGGATCTACCATCTGGATCGCGGCTATGATCAGCTCGACCTAAAGCTGAATCAACTGGGAGCAAAAATTCATCGCCTGGTGGACGAACCGCAAAACATGCCGGCCAGCCTGACGCTTAGCGTCTCAGACAGAGCCGAGGATACCTCAGATCCGACGCACGAACTGCGCGGTCCCACGTGGTTGAAACGCATGGGAATCACGCCGCGGACAGAAGCGTAGCGTGCATTCGCGCTCACTCTGACTTCTCGGGCTGAATCCAAACCCGGTCGATGCGCGGCCCGTCCATGTCGACGACCTCGAATCTCAGACCCAGCCAGTTCACCGATTCGCCAATCTTGGGAATGCGGTCCAGGCGAGTCAGAATCAGGCCGGCCACCGTGCTGAAATTGCGGGGTGACAACAGATCGGGGTGTCGCAGTCGCAGCTTGTCGGCGACGTCGTCAATGGTGACCTGACCATCCACCAGCCACGTCTTGTCGTCGCGCTGCACCATCCGCTGGACGTCATCCGCCCGGGATTCCGACTTGATCTCGCCGACCAGTTCCGACACGACATCTTCCAGCGTGACCATCCCCGCCGTCCCGCCGAACTCATCCAGCACGATCGCCAGTTGATTGTGCTGTTCCTGAAATCGGAGCAGCAGACGGTCAATGGGCATCGACTCGGGAACGAACAACGCCGGATGCAGCAACTTGCGCAGATCAATTGGCCAGCCCATGTACTGTTGGCGGACAATGTCCTTCAGATGGATATAGCCGATGATTTGATCGAGGTTCTCTTCGTAAATCGGCAGCCGGGAGAAACCGGCCATGGCCAGCGCACCCAGGACCTCTTGCGGAGGCGTGTTGATATCCAGTGCGTCCATGTCGACCCGCGGACGCATAATATTTTTGACAGACTTCTCGCCCAAACGTAGCGCTTCCACGGCCAACTGCTGCTCGACCGGAGCCACCACCCCTTCTTCGGTCCCGGTGGCGATCAGGTGTTGAATGTCATCGATGGAGACAGATTGCTTGGACGCATTCTGGCTCCCCAGGAGCCACAGGACGGCATCAGTCGACCGAGCCATCACCAGGACGGCAGGCCGCGCGACGCGTGCCAGAATGTGCATGGGCAAAGCCACAATTCCCGCCAGCGTGTTGGCATGCATGAGGGCCAGGCGTTTGGGAACCAGTTCCCCCAGGATCGTGGACAAATACGTCATGCAGATCACAACGATGCCCAGCGCGATGCCGTGGCGATGGCCGGAAATCCAGGCATTGGGGACGCTACTTAAAGCCGTTGCCAGGTAACCGGCAATGCGTGCGCCGCCGAACGCGGCGGCAAATGTGCCGATCAGCGAGATCCCCACCTGGACCGTCGGTAGGAATCGGTTGGGATCCCCGGCCAGGTCGAGTGCCAGTTTGGCACCGTGATTTCCCGCCTCGGCCTGCTGCTGCAATCGTCCGCGTCCGGCGGCGATGATGGCAATTTCGGCCCCGGCAAAAAATCCATTGGCCAGGATCAAGACCAAAATGATGAATAACTCTGTCACGACGCTGTCCACGTTATCGCCTCCTCACCCAGTAGGATAACGGAGCCCTGTCAGCGACGTGAGGGGTCGGGTCTGCGATTTTTTGAAATTGCCGGCATTGGCGCCCCGTGGCTGGACCACCGACGCTAACCCAACTCCGCCCCTGAACTGATCTGGAACATCTCCGGGTTCTCTAGGATTGACCCACCACGATACATCCTCAACAGGGTTCGCTGTACCGTCAATCCCGCCTGTTGTGCGATCGTGTTGAGATCAGTCCGATCGACAGGAATATCGATGATGACCGGCTGACCGCGATACGCATTCAACTCGCGCCACAGCAGCCATTGGCAACTTTCTCGCGATCCAATCCCGGGACCAATCTGTGTCGACAGTCGGCCCGGGCGACGGGTCAAGAAACTCTCGACTAGCCCATTCGAGCCCGTAACGACCACGGGCGGAGACTCGGCAAACAAGCGTTGCAGCAATTTTTTCCGGTTCGTGCGGGTGGCGAGTCGTTCCAGTGCGAATAGCGGCTCGAATTCGGCCGCGTGAGACGCTTCAACAACTCCCCGCGGTCGCATCTGTTCCACCGCAGAGCCGCTGGGAGTACCACCCCACCGCGACAACTCAAACTGTGGCCGGAATCCCAGTCGCTCATACACGGGGCGCCCCAGCGGAGTCGCATCCAGCCGCACAGTGCGCACTCCAGAATCTTCCGCGTACTGCAACCCGGCGGCCACCAGCCGGCGGCCGATGCCCCGTTCGCGAAAGGCAGTATCGACAAGTACGAGTGCCAGCCAGGCAATTTCAGCGAACGTGCAGCAGACCGTGGTCCCGACCAGAGTCCCGTCCACTTCGGCCACCAGACAACCATCCGGTTCCAGATCCAGCATGCGCAGCCAATCTCCCGGCAACTGATTCCAGCCAGCCTGAATTGTCAGTTGCATGGCCAACGGAACATCAGCGGCCGTCATGCGACGAATGATAAGCTGACCATCAGGCAACGGTGCAGGCATGGTAAACGGCTCAGGGTCGGGGGTACGATTTTTCGAAATTGGCGGCCTTAGGCTCACATATCGTAACAAAGCCACATCCGCCAATTTCGAAAAATCGTAGCCCCGACCCCCGATAGCCACTCGCCGTCAAACAACAAAGCCCGGCTTGCACCGGGCTTTGCTGATCAATCGAATTGTGATTGTCGTGTCGAAGATTACTGCAAGTGAATCGAAATCCAGCCGTCCTGAGCTTCGATCTTGGTCACGTTGACATTAACCGGTTCGCCTTCTGGTTTGTCGACCTTCAGCGTGCGCGTTTCCCGTTTGTTCTGGATGGAGGTCTCGATCTTGCCCTTGATCACGCCAGCCCGAGCCACTTGTTCGGCCACGTTTTCGGGAGTCTCAACGGGATCCACCAGGACATCACCGCGGGTGATCACGACTTCTTCACCTTCGATGGAGATGGTGAGAGGAACGGTGACGATTTGCGGCGGGATGTTACCTCCCTTGTCTTCATCGCGTTGGAATCCGGCACGGATCAGCAACAGGATCTTGCCGTCCGCAACCTTCACATGCAGCGGGTCCTTTTCGGTGAAGATGAACGCCTTGGGTTGCTTGGCCGCATCGTCGCCAGTCGCTTCCTTCGCGGCCGGCAGCGTGACTTCCTTGTTCAGCAACTTCGAGAACTTCTCTTCGAGCAGTTTCCGTAGTTCCTGCTCGGTCATCGTCTTGCCGCCAATTCCCAGCGTATCCAGGAAATTGTTGATCAAGGTCTCGTGCAGGCGGATCCGCATTTCGTCGTCGGATACTGTTTTCGGGGGAAGCGTGCCGCCACCCAGTGCACCCACACCCATCAGCCGGCTGCCGATATCGAGTTGCGAATCGGTGCTGCGATAGGTCTTGTAATCCGGATAAAGGTTCTCTGCTTTCAGCGTATCGATCACCTTGCTCTGCAGTTTGCCGTTCAATTCGGTGAACTTGTCGTCGACTTCGTTATCGAATTGCGGGCCGACGCGTGAGGTGACACGTTGAGCGGCCACGGCTTCGGCGTCAGGACGAACCCGCATGGCTTGGGTCATTGCAATGCTCTTGCCCACACCGCCGAAGATCGGGAAGTTGTCCAACGGCGTCGAGGCATCAAACGGCTCGTTCGAGGCGTTGACGTGCATGTTGGCGGGCGTGGTCGAGAAATGTTCGCCATCAAAACGGATGTCTTTGAAAGCCGTGAAGTTGTGGCTGCCATTCGAGAAGATGATCGCGCTGCCCTTGTAGCTCTCTGTGTTCGTGGTCACGGTGCCGGTCAGATTGAGGCGGAAGTAGACCCCGTTGGCCGCGGGCTGCAAGTCGAACTTGGCAATGGTGGACGTAATCTGGCAGCCATACACGTCGGCTCCCAGAATGAAGTCCTGAATGCCCCCTTCTTCGATGTGCGTCTTGGTGAGCACTCGATTGAGGAAGCCTTCCGAGATCGCGACTTGCAGGTTTGAATTGAAGTAGTGCTTGCGAAGAACCTCGGTCAATCGCTCGCCGCCGTCGGCGGTCGCGTCACGCAGGGCGTCGTAAGCGGCACGAGCCTTGGCGGCCGATCCCGAAGTGACATTCGCTTCGTATTGTTCCAAGCCTTCCAGCAAATCCTTCAGATTCTTGCGGACATCGTCCATGTTCACGCCAGCCGTCGACCGCTTCAGAACGGTGACCGCGTGGTTCAGATCGTGCAGGTATGTCTTCAAGGCACCGCGTGCCATGAAGTCGCGGATGGCGGCATCTTCCGACTTCGATGCAGCTTGAGCTTTGTCGAGGATCGGCGTCAACGTCTCGACCAGCTTCGCGGCATCGGCGTCACTGGCGACGGCGGCACGCGCTTCGCTGGTCTGCAGATAGGATTTCCAGGCAGCGCCCCCTTCCACCATATCCAGATAGGAATCGACCGTTTCGACACCGGCGGTCAGTTGCGCCTTGGCCGCATCACTCGTAGCGCCGCGGCCCGTCGTGGGATCGGCGGTCACGGTGTCCAGGACCGCTTCAATCACATCAATGCGACGGCCCAATGAGCTGCGCAGACCTGCCAGTTGCGGCAGAATCGACTCGTATTGGGGATCGGCAAGTGCCTTGTCGAGAATCTCGAGGCTGGTCTTCAGACGGCTGATGGCAGCCCGCTGGCCTTCGAGGTCCGCGGCAGTCTCGCCGTAGAATTTGGTCAATTCGCCGGTCACACCTTCGCCCCACGTGGTCCACGTCTCGGGCAACGTGCCGATCGTGTTCAGCAGGCCTTCCGGTGCTTCCGCCGGCAACAGCCCCTTCAAACCGACGGCATTGGCCGGTGCGGCGGCGGGCTTTTCTTCTTTCTTCTCTTCCTGAGCCAGCGCTCCGGTGACGAGTGCCGCGCAAGTGAGAACTCCACCCAGACGCACGGCCAGCCCTCTCGCTCGACGTCGGGCCACCGCTAGCATCGGGGCCGCTTCAGGACTGAATTGCAGCATTACTCGACTCCCGCAAAATTGGAAAAGTTGGACCTGAACCAAGGATTTTTTTGGAGAACTGATTCCGGCCGCTGGACTTTCTCGGAACATCCGAGCGTTCTCGCAGTGTCTCTTTA
>CAMAVF010000232.1 GCA_945861445.1 Planctomicrobium piriforme
CGAAAAGTTCGGGGGATTATTGGCGGGGGAATCGGACATCAATTCGACGCCGTGCATCCCGTCGTCCGCGGCGAAGACCAGGTATGAACCAACGCTTGTGAAGCCGCGGGGTATCGAACCCGCACTGCCCGGATTCAGATCACCCACAAGTTGCGTGCCCGCCAATGTCCCCGTTGACTTCCAGGGCTCATTGCCGTGCGACCCGTCATTCGCCGCGAAGTAGAGGACGCCACTCACATTGGACAGATTGGCCGGAAAACTGCTCGCGCTTCCGGTCTGCACATCGGCCACCAACTGCGTCGTTCCCGCGGTCCCGGTCGACTTCCATAACTCGACTCCGTGTACACTATCATCCGCCGCAAAGTACAGCACGCCCCCCACGTCGGTGAGCTGCGCCGGCGACGACGAGGCCGATCCGGTGATAATGTCGGAAACCAACTGCGTGCCGGCCGTGGTCCCGGTGCTGACCCATAGTTCGGCCCCGTGCGATCCGTCGTCCGCGACAAAGAACAACTTGCCATTCGACGCGGTCAACGAGCGCGGTGCGGAGCCCGTCGCTCCGTTGCGAATGTCGAGCACCAGTTTGGTGGTTGCTGCAGTTCCAGCACTGGTCCACAACTCCGGACCCTGAGTCCCATTTGTCGCGACGAAATACAGGGTGCCATTGACATTTGTCAGTTGGCTGAGTTGGGCGTCACCACCGGAATTGACGTCCGCCACCAGCAGCGTGCCGTTGGTCGAACCGTCCGACTTCCACAGTTGATCACCATTGGCTCGAAAGAAAAGAGTCGTTCCGTTGCTGACCAGATCGGCAGGAGACGAACTGCCACCCCCGTCCGCAATGTCCGCCACACGCACTGTGCCCTGTGTAGTGCCGTCGCTGCGCCACAGTTCCCGACCTGCTACATCATCGACGGCACTGAAGTATAACACTCCCTTATAGTTCACTAAATCACGCGGATCGGAGCTGGGCACGCCGGGATTGATGTCCTTCACAATCATCGTCCCGGCGGCCGTGCCGTTGGTCATCCACAACTCGCGGCCCAATGAGCCGTTGTTGGCCGTGAAATAGACCGTATTGTTGATGCGGATCAAGTCGGACGGTGCCGAACCCTGCGCACCCGTGTTCGCGTCAATCAACAGGATCGATCCGCCAGCGAGACCCGTACTGAACCAGATCTCGTCGCCATTCACACCGTCATTGGCTGTGAAGACGATTCCGCCCGTGACATTCGTGATGTCGGTGGGATAAGAGCCGACCGTCACTGGATTGACATCCTTGATCAGTACCGTGCCGCCGGTCAGACCGTCGCTGATCCAGAGATCCAGTCCGTGCAAGCCATCATCAGCCGAGAAGACCAGGGCGTCGTTCAGCGCGCCCAGCGTGGCCGAGTGGACTTCGCTGGAACTCCCCGCCGATCCCGCAAGGATGTCGCGGACCAACTGCGTGCCGTTGGCACTCCCGTCCGATTTCCAGAGCTCACGGCCATTGACCCCGTCATCTGCCGTGAAATACAGGGTGTTGCCGACCACGCGTAGCCCGTCAGGAACACTCCCTGCGGCCGAGGAGGAGATGTCTTTGACAATCGACGTGCCACCGGCAGTGCCATTGCTTTGCCAGAGTTCGGAGCCGGACATCGCGTCATTGGCGGCGAACCAGAGCTGGCCTTGAAAGGCCACCAGATCCGAGATTGCCCCTCCTGTGCCCCCTGAGTTCAGGTCGGTCACCAGCACCGTCCCCCCACCACTGCCGTTGCTCGTCCACAGCTCCTGTCCGGTTGCTGGAGTTGTCGCCAGGAAGTACAGCGAACTGCCCACCACGGTCAGCGACTGCGGATCCGAACTGACGCCGCCAGCCAGCACGTCTTTCACCAGCAGTGTGTTCCCACTCGTCCCGTCGGTCTTCCACAATTCGTCACCGGTCGAGCCGTCATTGGCCACGAAATACAAGGTAGAGGCCGTCACCGCAACATGGTCTGTATCGAAGTGGGTGATGCCATCTCCGCCCGTCCGAATGGACTTCAACAGAGTGGTCCCGCCGGACGTACCATTGCTGGTCCACAGTTGGGTTCCGGATGTTCCCTGACTCGCCGCGAAGATCAAACTGCCATTGAAGCTGACAAGTTGATTGTCCGCCTGAAACGAGTCGCCGGCCGCATTCAAATCGGTAATGCGGACCGTTCCACCGCCCATTCCATTCGTCGTCCACAGTTCGCGGCCATGACTGCCATCGTCTGCCGTGAAGAACAGTTGCCCGTTGAAACTGACGAGCCCTCCCGGCGCACTACTGGAAAACGCGTCGCCGGGTCGCAAATCCGCAACCAGTTCGGTCCCGCCAGCCGTGCCATTCGACTTCCACAGTTCTGTTCCATGCACGCCGTCATCGGCAGTGAAGTACAGGATGCCGCCGAAATTGGTCAAATGGCTGGGATAAGAGCCCGCATAGACGCCGCTCGTCGGATGAATGTCCTTGACCAGAACGGTTCCACCCGCCGTCCCATCGGTCTTCCACAACTCGCGACCGTGTACTCCATCGTCCGCCGTGAAGTACGTCAGGTTGCCGATTTGCAGAAACTCTTGAGGGTCGGAATCCCGGCTGACAATGTTGAGATCACTCACCGCTTGAAACGACAGGAGCGTTCGCGGTTCAACACGTTCGGGCGCCGACGAGATGGGCAGAGAAGGCGTTCGACGGCTGACATGTCGGCCGCGTAGTCTTCTCAGCCACTGACTCCAGCAAAATCCAGGCATTCCAAACCGCTCCGACTCAAGACAACTGCGCATTCCGAGCTTTCGGTCAGACTTGGTTCACTCCTTGAATCCTGGGTCGAAGCCGGAAAACATGCGGTGGCGAGGCCCAACTAGGGCTTCGTAACACCGGCTTCCCTGATCCTATCTGGGGTCGAAGCGCGGTCAATGCGAATTTGTCTTGAGAAAACTGCATCTTGCCCTGTTTGCGCAGTTGCCATAAGTTTCTACCGTTGTGATGACAATTCGCAACGACTTCAGGGCCTACTTGTGCAGGATCAACTTGCCTTGCCGCGTGACCGAGAGGCGGTAAATCTCGTCCCCATGGATGATTTGGACTTCGCGATCACCCTGTAACAGCGCGTCCGACCTGACTTGACGGGGCTGTTTCAGCCCACCTGAAAGAGACGAGCCGGCCGGTAGAACGCACGGATGGGCGGGAACCTGCGGCTGGTGTTCCTAATTTTTTCCTGCATTTTTCGGGGTTTCTGGCTGATTCATGAGGCAATTCTCCAGCGGGGTCTCGCGGCACTCGGACAATTTATGATCGACGACGATTGACAACCGGGTGCCGAGCCTTTATTCTGCATACTGTAATGAGACTGAGTCTCAGTTTCAATGTACTTACTCGGCAGCCAGCTTTCAGTCCGCGTGCTGAGTGCAACAGAACCCTGGGCCAACGCCCGGTTCACCTGCACTCCTGCAAGATTCTCCGTGGAAAGCCAGCCCCCTTGCGTGTGATCCGATTCGCACTGTTCGCGAACGGAATCAACTTCGCTCACTGGCTTTCTTTTTCTCAGGAGATGCTGTCATGCCTCTACCCCGCCGTCGTGGATTCACCCTGATCGAACTTCTGGTCGTCATCGCCATCATTGGTGTTCTGGTTTCGCTGCTCCTACCCGCCGTGCAACAGGCACGGGAAGCGGCGCGACGCACTCAGTGCAAGAACAACATGAAGCAACTGGCCCTGGCGATTCACAACTATCACGACACGTACAATGCGTTCCCCTCCGGGTGCTCCGCCAAGCTCTACAGTCCCTTTGTCGCAACGATGCCCTATCTGGATCTGTCGAATAATCTGAGCCGCTATAACTTCAACGAGTCGTATTCCTCGACGACCAACATGGCCGTCATCAACCAGACGATCCCCGTGTTCCTGTGTCCGTCGATGACCATCCCGCGAACGGTCCCGGAAGTCAGTTGTCCCGAAGCGGGCGCCGCCGGCAGTTACGCCGTGTCTTCGGGAACATCCGCGCGGGCCTTCGACGGTGTCGTTATTCCAGATGCGACCTTCGACGCCACACAGGGCCGAGTCGTCCGTGTTGCCGACATCACCGACGGCGTCTCCAACACGGTCATGATCGGCGAGTTCAACTACAAGCACTCCGGATACCTCTGGAGTTCGGCCAGCAATTCGTGTGCAGGCAATCCTGCCCTGGCCGGCACAATTCGCTGGGGCAGCGCCCGTTGGGGCGGTGGCTACGCGGGACTGGCTCTCGGCGGGATGGGAGGCATCTTTAACAAATATAGTGGTAACGTGACCACTGACAGAGAAACATTCCGCAGCGACCACGTGGGCGGCGGTCAGTTCTCCATGTCCGACGGCAGCATCCGGTTCGTCAGCGACAGCATCAACTCGACGGTGCTGCTGGCGTTGTCCACGCGAGCCGGCGGTGAAGTCGTGGGCGAGTTTTAATTGAAGTCGAGCGAGAAGATCGCACGGTTGTCGGGCGCTCTTCCCAAATAGATGAGTCCTAGCGACCCCGCACTTAGTGCGTGATTGAAAAGGGAGGGCGAGGCTCCCGCCGAGCCGAAGACGAGCTTTAGCTCGGCGTCCGCCGGAGGCATTCATTGCAGCCTCCGGCGGTCGCCGACCTGCGGTCGTACTAGGCTCGGCGGGAGCCTCGCCCTCCCGAATCTTGCCTTTTGAAATACGCTCTTTAGTGCGGGGTTCGCAGAATCTTGAGAGGTCTATGTATGCCACGTTGTAGTAACTCAACTTTCAATAGCCCACAGCGACTCGCCGCAGCCTGCGTCTTGTTGCTCATCACCATCGTTTCTGGTTGCGGTACAAGCACCAGCAAGCTGCAGAAAGTCGAAATCAGCGGACCCGTGACGCTCGATGGTCAGCGGTTGGATCGGGCGCTGATCCTGTTCGATCCCATTGACGGGAATTCCGGTCCGCGTGCCGCCGGAGTCATCCGTAACGGCGAATACCTGCTCGAACCCGACATCGGACCCGTCGCCGGACCGTTGCGGGTCGCGATTGTCTCGGAATCTGAAGACGACACGCCAGCTCTGAATGAATTGGCCAAACGGTACACTCCCGAAAAAATCCCGCACCAATACAACACGCGATCCATCCTGACCGTCGAGGCGACGATCGATGGGCCCAATCACTTTGACTTTGATCTCCGCAATCCACGCCGTTAACTCTGGCTGTCCATCACCAGCAACGTGTTACCATACAAACATCCGAAGTCCAAATTTCAGGAGACTGTCCCCCATGCTACTTCGTCCCGTCTTCTTCCTGCTGCTGGCCAGCCTGATCTGGTTGTCAGCGACCCCCGCACAGGCTCATTTTCTCTGGCTGCTGCAAGCCAAGTCCGCATCTGGCACGCCCACCGTACAGGCCCATTTCAGTGAAGCTGCCGAGGACCCCGAACCCGAACTGTTGAAGCGGTTGGAAGGGATGGAAGTCTGGTATCGGGCGATCACCGATAATGCCCAACCGCTGAAGACCAAATTGACGCCCGAGGTCATCGAGATCGCCGTTCCCAAAGTGTTCGATCCGGCACACCCGGGCACAGTCCTGGCCTCGAAAACATTTGGTGTGTCGACACGGGGAGATGTCCATTTTTTGCTTGAGTACTATGCCAAGGTCTTTCTGACCCCTTTGGCTGACGCGGAAAAGCTACGTGAAGCGACCCCCCTGGCGTTGGACATCACTCCTACGATTGAAGGCAAAAAGTTGACGTTGCTGGTCACGTGGAAAAAGAAGCCGGTCGCCGACTCCGAAGTGGTCGTCAAAGGCCCGGGATTGAAAGGTGATAAGGTGAAGACAGACGCCCAGGGACGGGTGTCGGTGGATCTCGCCGACGCGGGGTTGATCGAAATCCGGGCTCGGCATATCGAAGCCCGAGCGGGCAAGCTGGCCGACAAGGAATACACCGAAGTCCGCCATTACTCCACACTGACGTTACCCTGGTCGAGTCCCGAAAAGACGACGGCGAGCGTCGCTGATCCCGCCGCACGCGAATTGCCGTCACTGCCCGAGGGCCTGACCAGTTTCGGGGCTGCGGTGCATGGTGAGTGGTTGTATGTTTACGGCGGTCACCTCGCCAAGCCACATCAGTATTCGATGGAGACTCAATCACCCCGGCTGCGCCGGCTGAACTTGAACGCGCCGACGGCCTGGGAAGATCTGGCATCGGGCCCGCGTTTGCAGGGCGTCGCGATGGTGACCTGTGGCGATCGTCTCGTCCGGATCGGCGGATTCTCGGCTCATAATGCAGCCGGGGAAAAGCAGAACCTGTGGTCGGTGTCAGAAGTCTCGTCATACAATCCGACCTCGAATCAATGGACCAGTTTGCCGCCGTTGCCCGCACCGCGGTCTTCGCACGATGCGGCGGTGATCGGCAACACGATCTATGTCGCGGGGGGCTGGCAATTGCGTGGAGCCGATGCGAAAGCCAGTTGGCATGACACCGCCTGGTCGCTCGATCTGTCGGCGGCCATTCCCGCCTGGCAACCGCTGGCCACGCCACCCTTCCAACGCCGGGCCGTCGCTGTCGCGAGACTGGCTGGCAAGTTGTACGTGATTGGAGGCATGGAAAGCGACAACAGCATGACGACAGAAGTCGCCGTTTACGATCCGGCCAGCCGTACCTGGACCACCGCTCCGGATCTACCCGGCAACGACAGCGAAGGCTTCGGTGCTTCGGCCTTCGCCGTGGAAAACCGCCTGTGCGTCAGCACGCGAAACGGCCAGTTGCTCAGCTTGCAAGCGGGTGCCGACAAGTGGGAGACGCTGGGAACTCTCAAGCATCCGCGCTTCTTTCATCGCCTGCTGGCGGGATTGCACCAGGACGTGATCGTCGTGGGTGGCTCGGCGGCCGGTAAGGTGAAGGAGTTAGAAGTGGTGGCCGTGACGAAGTAGTGTGAGACGGGTAGACGGAATGAAAGACCTCAGCCCTGAAGGGCAACGCTGTGAAGGATTGTTGTCAGGTTTTATTGCACTAATACGACCCAATTCGTGATTCGAGTTGATGGGAGGGCGAGGCTCCTGCCGAGCCGCATAGTCTTGCGAGGGCCGATAGACGCTTGCGGTTCGGCAGGAGCCTCACCCTCCCATGGCGTCGAAATATCCTTCACGGCGTAGCCTGAAGGGGCGCGCCTCTTCAGGGCTTCGAGCTTGTATTCACCAAACGCCGCCTATTCCACGGTGCGCGAGAAGTGATGCAAAAAGATGCCGGCGGCAATCGCCACATTCAACGAATCGACGCCCTCGGCCATCTGTATCGTCAATTGACGGTCGCAACGGGCGACGAAGTCCGGCGGCAGGCCGAACCCCTCGCAGCCCAAGGCCAGGGCGAATCGTGGCGTTCGCTCGGCAGTCAGCAGCCGTTCCGCCTGGGGATTGAGAACGGTCGCGGCCGTTTCGACTCCGGCACTTTTCAACGTCGCCAGCATCGCTGGCCAATCGTCTGTTTGGATCACCGGCAGCCGGAAGACGGTCCCCATCGACACCCGCAGCACGCGGCGCGAATAGGGATCGGTCCCCTCGTGGCCGACGATCACTCCATCGACTCCAAACGCCGCACTGATTCGCAAAATCGTTCCCAGATTTTCCGGGTCCTTGATGTCGGGACAGAGCACCAGCGTCAGCGGTTGCTCCCGTGCCGGCCACGTCTCTTCAAACGTGGGATTGATGGGGCGCCGACCACATGCCAGAACTCCACGATGAAACTGAAACCCGATCAGTTGATCGACCTCGCTCGCCCGAACCGAGTAAATGGGGACGTTCGCAGGCACGCGCGGCAAGAGCCGTTCGACATGGGACTCAGCCGCCAGAATCGACAGCGTTTCCAACCGGCTCTCCAGCAAACGCTCAACGAGCTTTTCACCCTCGGCGATGAAGATCTGCTGCCACCGCGTGTGATTGGTTTGCTTAAGGTTGCGATAGACATCCAGCCGCGGGTCTGCAAGATCAGTGATGGGAATTACGGACATAACTGCGCTCACGGACTAACCAACAATCATAAGTCCCATGTGTCCCATAAGTCCCATCTGCATTCTTGTGAATTCATGGGACTGATGGGACACATGGGACGAATGTGACTTATAGGAATGATCCCCACTACAGTGCGCTTAACGCCGCTTGCAACTCCCGTTTCAAATCAGCAACATCCTCCAAGCCCACCGACAATCGCACCAGGCCATCATTGATCCCCAGGCTCGCCCGCTCCGCTGACGACATGAACTTGTGGGACGTCCCCGTGGGATAAGAGACCGTCGTTCGTGCATCGGCCAGGGTGGGGGAAAAGGGGATCTCTTCTAACGCTCGGAACAGCTTGGAAACCGACTCGCGGCCACCGGGCAATTCGAAGGACAACATGCCTCCGAAGCCTTCCGGCAGTAACTTCACTGCAGCACCATACGTCGGATGTTCGGGTAAGCCCGGGTAGAAGACGCGGGCCACCTGCGGTTGGGTTTGCAGGAATGTCGCGAGTTCCACCGCAGATTGAGAGACCCGCGCCATCCGCAGCGGCAGGGTTCGCAAACCACGCGACGCCAACCAGCATTCGAACGGGTTACTGTTCATTCCGAACAGAGCCATCATCTGCCGGACTTTGCGAATTGCAGAATAGTTCCCCGCGACCACGCCCAGCATCACGTCGCCATGTCCATTCAGATATTTGGAAGCACTATGAAAGACCAGCTTCGCCCCGAGCGTGATCGGTCGCTGCAGGACGGGTGTCGCAAATGTGCTGTCGACCAGCAGCGGGACCTCGCCCAGGGCTGCAACCAGTGCCGGAATGTCGGCGACTTCCATGAGGGGATTGGAGATGTTCTCCACGATGGCCAATTTTGTACGCGGCGTAACAGCTTGGCGAAACGCTTGCGGATCGAGTGCATCCACAAAAGTGACTTCAATTCCGAACTGCGACTGCAGTTGATTGAGCATCTGCCCGGTGCGGCCGTATAACACTTTCGCCGCCAGAACGTGATCTCCGGTCTTCACGTGGGCCAGCAATACGGCCGTCATCGCCCCCATGCCTGACGCACAGGCCACGGCCGCTTCCGCCCCTTCGAGTTTTGCCACGTCGGCGGCGAAGGCTTCGTGATTGGGGTTGCTGTCGCGGGTGTAGATATAGCCGGCAACCCGGCCCCCAGCGATCTCGTCGAGTTGTTCCAATCCGTCGACATCGAAGGCCGTGGTCATATAGATGGGTGGGTTGCTGGTCTGAGTCGCAAACTTGGGAACCCAACCACCCCGAGCGCAGATCGTTTCACCAGAGAATTCCGTGTCCATGCTGGGTCCTATTTTGTTTCGTACTATGTAATTCCCGTTGCCTGTGCCGCAGGCAACAAGATCGTAAACTGCGTTCCCTTGCCGACTGCGCTTTGACACGTGATCTGTCCGCCGTGTGCTTCGACAATCTTCTTCACCGTGGGCAGTCCCAAGCCGCTGCCATGATGCTTGGTGGAAAAGAACACCTGAAACATCTTCGACATCGTCCGCTCGTCCATCCCGCAGCCGCTGTCGATCAGATCCAGTCGCACCTGACCATCACTTAAGGATGTCTGTAACTCGAGCAATCCGCCGTGCGGCATGGCCTGCTGGGCATTGAGCGCCAGGTTCAACAGCACCTGGCGAAACAGGATCCGATCCAACTGCACGGGGACCAGGTTCGTCGCCAGGTGCGGACTGATCTCGACCTTTTGACCGGCGGCGGTGGGGCGGAAGAAATCGATGAATTCCGAGACCACCTGATTGAGGTCTTCCGGCTCGGAATTGAGCTCGCCCGCGCGAGCAAACTGCAGGAAGTCGTCGAGGATATTCTCCAGGTTCTTGCACGAACGCTGGACGGTCTCGATCTTCGACAACATCCGCCGTTCACGCGGCGATTCCGCCTCGGCCAGATCTTCCACGAGCAGTTCCAGGTTCATGGCGATCGTGGAGAGGGGATTCTTGATCTCATGGGCCAAACCACCGGCCAGCGAGGCGATTTCGGCGTATTGAGCCAGAAGTCGTTGTCGCTCGTCGTCAGAAAACGGTTCGCTCATTTTCGTTGCCCTGATTCGCAACCACAGCCCGGCTGTTAACAACAACCGGGCTGCGGAATTCGAAATAACTGATATCAGCCGGAACGCGTTAGCGTCCGGTTCGGTCCCACGATCGATCTGATTGTGATCCCGAACCGTGGGCTAGCGTCCAGCGGCTGATTGGCGTTTACTTGGCGGCTTCCGCTGCTTCGGCCTGTTCGATCAACACGGCTTTGCGAGACAGCTTGACGCGGTTCTGTTCATCGACCGCGATGACCTTCACCGTCAGCTTGTCACCCTCTTTGCAGATCTCACTGACCGACTTGACGAAGCCGTCGGACAGTTCGCTGATGTGGCACAAGCCGTCCTTGCCCGGAGCGATTTCGATGAAGGCACCAAAGTCCTTCACCGAGCTGACGCGACCGGTGTAGATCTTGCCAACCTTGATCTCTTCGGTCATGGCTTCGATCCGGCCCAGGGCGTCTTCGGCCCCGGCTTTCTCGGCACAGGCGATCGTCACGGTGCCATCGTCCTTGATGTCGATGGTCGTGCCGGTTTCTTCCTGAATCGCGCGGATCGTCTTGCCGCCCGGGCCGATCAACAGACCAATCTTCTGGGGATCGATCTTGGTCATCAACAGGCGCGGAGCAGTCTCGGCGATGTCCGAGCGCGGCCGGCGAATGGCCGACAGCATCGTCTTGAGCAAGTCGATCCGGGCCGTGCGGGCCTGGACCAGCGTCTCGCGAATGATCTGCTCGCTGATCCCGTCGATCTTCAGATCGAGCTGAATCCCGGTCACACCCTTTTGCGTTCCGGCAACCTTGAAGTCCATGTCGCCATAGTGATCTTCATCACCAATGATGTCGGTCAACAGGACGAACTTGTCTTCGACCTTAACCAGACCGATCGAAATTCCAGCGACTGGCTGCGAGATGGGCACGCCAGCATCCATCAGGCCCAATGTGGCACTGCACACCGAAGCCATCGAGCTACTGCCGTTCGATTCCATGATGTCGGAGATCACGCGGATCGTGTACGGGAACTTGTCGCCCGGGGGAACGATCGACGCGACGGACCGTTCGGCCAGGGCACCGTGACCGAGTTCCCGACGACCGGGTCCACGAATCGGACGGCATTCCCCCACCGAGTAGGACGGGAAGTAATAGTCGAGCATGAAGCGTTTCGAATATTCTTCAAACAAGCCGTCGACACGTTGTTCGTCGCGCGGGGTACCCAGCACGATCGTACACAACGACTGGGTTTCACCACGTGTGAACAGCGCGGAGCCATGCACGCGGGGGATCACACCGACAGCGCAACTGACGGCCCGCAGATCAGCCAGACCGCGGCCATCGGGACGCGTTCCGGTCAGGATCAACTCGCGAATCGCCTTGTAGGCGACGTTGTCGAAGGCGACGGAGAACTCGGCGGGAGTGCCACCATGGCTGGCGACATCGGCACCCTCGGGGAAGTACTTCGCCTTGGCTTCCGCCTTCAGAGCGGCGACCCGATCGTTGCGTTCGTGCTTGATCTTGATGGCCTTGGCTTCACGCACCTGGGCGTAGAACTCTTCACGCAACGGCGCGTCAAACGGGTTGCTGGCCTTGGGCACGAAGGGAGTCTTCGGGCGATTGGCCTGACGCAAGAAGTCTTCCTGCATTTCGCACAGGATGACGATCTGCGAATGAGCATACATGATCGCGTCGGCCATCTCGTCTTCGGGCATCTGGGCCGCGAAGCCTTCGATCATCAAGACCGA
>CAMAVF010000233.1 GCA_945861445.1 Planctomicrobium piriforme
ATTGCATGACAGGGAGAATGAAATGCGGGATGTCCCCCGCATCATTACTGCCCAGCGTTCTGCCTAGGGGCTGATCATGCTCACGATCTACGGTGGCAAACAACGGTTTTGTGGCGGGATTTCGCGGCGGAATTTTCTGCAGATCGGTGCCCTCACTCTGGGGGGGCTGACTCTTCCCGGCCTGTTGCGTGCTTCGGCCCAGGCGGGTGAAAAGGGCTCCAGCCACAAGTCGATCATCATGGTCTACCTGCCTGGTGGACCCAGTCATATGGATACGTATGACTTGAAGCCGAACGCACCGGCGGAATATCGCGGCGAATTTAAAGCCATTTCCGGCAATGTTCCCGGCATGGATTTCTGCGAACTCTTCCCGCGACAGGCCGCGAACGCCGACAAGCTGACCATCGTTCGATCGGTGATCGGTGCCGTGTCCGAGCATGCCCCTGCTCTATTGATGAGCGGTTACGGCGAATCGGTTGGCAAAGCCCAGGGCGGCCGGCCAGGGTTGGGGGCCATTCTTTCCAAGTTGAAGGGGGCGACCGACCCGCGGATTCCTCCCTATGTCAGCCTGATGGGCAACGGCACGGGGTTGGATTCCGGCTATGCAGGAGTGGCACATCGCCCCTTCACGCCCGATGGACCTGGCTTGGACAATCTGGCTCTCAATGCGTCGGTGTCGTTAAATCGACTCGGGGACCGTAAGACTTTGTTGAGCGACTTCGACCGCTTCCGCAATGAGGCCGATCGAACTGGCGTGATGTCGGGGATGGACTCGTTCGCGGCTCGAGCGTTCGAAATGATCACGGCTCCCAAGACGCGGAACGCACTGGATCTGACCCGCGAAGATCCGCGGACACGAGATCGTTATGGCAGTGCCACGCAGTTTCTGACGGCCCGCCGGCTGGTGGAAGCTGGCGTGCGTTGTGTGACCTTGTCAGTCGGCAGTTGGGACACACACGGCAATAACTTCGGGCATCTGAGAAATCAGCTTCCCGTCGTCGATCAGGCCATCGCGGCTTTGGTGGAAGACTTACATGCCCGTGGAATGGATCGGGATTGTTCGGTCGTCGTCTGGGGCGAGTTTGGTCGGACGCCACGCATCAATTCGGGTGCGGGACGCGATCACTGGGAACCGGTTATGTCAGCCCTGATCGCCGGGGGCGGCTTGAAGATGGGCCAGGTGATTGGCTCAACCAATGCCAACGGTGAAGTCGCGAAAGACCGGCCGGTGTCCGTGCAGCAAATCCTGGCGACACTCTACCACGGACTGGGCGTGGACCCGGCGACGACTCTCAACAGTGCGAGTGGACGGCCGATGTACCTGTTGGACGAGCGGACGCCGATCAGTGAAATGATTTAAAGGTTATTTCTTCAGGAACTTCTGAAAGCGGGAGTTGCCGACTTCCGCGATGTAGAGGTTGTCGGCGGAGTCGAAGGCCAGCATGTGGGGTGTGTCGAATTCGCCCGGGGCGGTCCCCATCTGGCCCCAGCGTTGGACCACTTTGCCCGCGCTGTCCAGACGCAGGATCTGGCTGGCTCGGGCGTCGGCGACGAAGATCTCGCCCGCTTTGTTCATCGCCAGTCCGTAGGGTGCGTAGCCGTCCCAATGGTCTAACAGCTTCCCTTCGAAGTCGAAGATCTGAATGCGGTTGTTCTCGCGGTCACCCACGAGCAGCCGCTGTTTCGAATCGACCAGAATGGCGTGCGGCAGGTGGAACTCACCCGGTTGCTTGCCGGGCGTTCCCCACGATTTCAAGTAGCGTCCGTTCGCGGCGAAGTGGACCACGCGACTGTTCCCGTAGCCGTCGGTGACGTAGATCGAATCGTCCGGTCCAAACGCGACATCGGTCGGCCGATCGAACTGGTCGATACCGGTGCCGCGCTGGCCGGTGCCCAGCGCGAGCAGCAGCTTCCCAGCGGGATCAAACTTCAACACGCGATGCCGACCCATGTCGGTCACCCAGACATTGTCCTGCCGATCGACTCGCACTCCGTGAGGCGTGGTGATGTGGTCGTCGCCCCAACTGCGCAGATAATTGCCGTCCGGCGTGACGCAGATGATGGGCTGTTTTCCACGATGAAACAGGTAGATTTCACCTTTACTGTTCACCGCGACCGCCGAACAACGGCCCAAGGGATACTCGGCCTGCAACTGCGGAAATTTGCCGGCAGGTTCATAGACAATATCTGCCGCGACGAGTGGGCTCGGAGCCAAGCTTGCCAGAACGTAGGCCACAAGACAAAGGACCCACGCTCGGCATAGCGAGGCGACAGGTTTCACAAGCTGCGACGATCGTCTGGTCATTTCCATGTGGCGTGCCCTTTGAGAATTGTCAGTGCCCGTGCCAGATGTGGGAAGGTCTTCCCAGGCCGTCGAGCCGGGAACTCAGGGCATCTCCCAACTGTGTCCGTCCCAGGCTTCGACTTGCTCGAGGAACTTGACGCATCCCGCAGTGAATGTCTGGAAGAGGTACTCGCCCTTTTCGACAGTGGCGTGCTGCGGGTTGCCGATGTGGCCGGGGACGGTGCGGTCCTTGGTGATCCAGCCGCGATAGGCGGGTTCGAACGCGAAGCCGAACGGGACTTCTGGCAGCTTGGAAATATCCTTCACCAATTGCGGAGCGATCCGCATGATCATCGAAGTTTCCCACTCGCAGGCATGTCCCATCTGCGACTGGACCAGATCGGCTCGGCCGGCGTTCGGGTTGGCACTGTCCCAATAGGTGGCGAACAACAGCAACAAGTCCTTGCGGCTGCGATGTCGCTGACGCATCTCGAACATCGCCTGCTTGCCGGGTGTCGTATTGCCGCCATGCCCGTTCAGGAACACGATGCGTTTGAAGCCGTGGGTCAGCAGGTTTTCCGTCAGATCGTTCAACAGATCGAGGTATACCCGGGGGCCGGCCGACAGGGTGCCGGGAAAATCCATGTGATGGTGCGAGTTGCCCCACCACATCAGCGGGGTCGTCAGGATGCGTTTGCCGAGCGCGAGTTCCACTCGACGCACCACTTCGCCGAGCAGCATGCTGTCGGTGAAGACGGGCAGGTGGCCCCCGTGTTGTTCGAGTGCCGCCACGGGGACCAGCACGGGGATGTCTCGCGAGATTTTGTCGACTTCGGTCCAATTCAATTCTTGAAGCAGCATCAGCGTCCCATTCGTATCAGTCAGGAGGAAGAAAGTTGCTCGGCGTGAGTTATGCCGCAGTCAGTTCAACGCATCACAGACGGAGTATGGAATGCTCCATCGCCTCGGTCAATGGTGCCCTCAAAGCAGCCGCTTGATTTCCTGGAGCGTGTGTCGCTCACTCTTCAGCTGCTTGATGGCCGCACAGCGCTGCACCATGTCAGCGGCATAGAGCTGATAGCCCGACGCGGTGAACTCTGCCACTTCCATCAAGCCTTCCTTGGTCCAGAAGCGGATGGTGGGTACGGTTTCACCAGTGGCTTTGGCCAACTCGCCGATCTTCAACAGTTGATCGGCATCAATGTCACCAAATCCATACAACAAAGTGTAAAGTGTCACGAAACGCTTTTCAAAGAGATGGCGACGGGCGATTTCTTCGAAGCTGGTGAACTAGAGGTTGCGTGCCACTGCTTCGCGACTGTACCCAGTCGTTAAGCAGTGCTCCTTAGGTCCATTGAAAGCACTGCTTGACCGCCGAGTACGGCGGCAAAGCAGTAGCACATCACTCTGTTGCCCCGCAGGTTTGTTGGCGATCAACATCCGAGGCTGAAAGTCGTAAGTAGAAAGTAGACCGCACGAGTTGGAAGTATCAAGGAGCCGAACCGACTTTGCTCTGCTCTCGATGTACTTGAATCTACTGCTCTCTCGTGCTCTGCTTGGCCGCGGGCCAAGCGGAGGGAGGGGGATTCGAACCCCCGCTACCCTTGCGGGCAGGCCGGTTTTCAAGACCGGTGCAATCAGCCGCTCTGCCATCCCTCCGTTGATCTTACGCCCTGAGCCACAACACGTTAGGCCATCGGCCCGTGGGCGTCAAGATGTCGTTCCGGCGTTTCCCAAGAAGGCCGCCGGCGCTCCCGAGTTTATCTGAAGCACCAGCGACTGGCAACGGCCCGCGCCCGGGGACGCGTTTCGTTGTCTTGAGTGGATCCGACTTATTGTCTGCGCAGTCGCATTAGTATGAGGGTAAGAGTTGGACCGATCGGAAAAGAGACCATTCTTACCCTCACACCACATACTCACACCACACAATCGTCAAGTTGATGCGCTATCGCCGAGAGGGCTATCGACGTCGCCTTCGCCGCTGGCTCAGGGTTAAGCGACACTCAGGATGACACCACTTGACGACTCCTGCAGAGTGCATTAGTGTTGTAATACACTCATGCACAATTTGAATATCCAATTTGAGATTCAGCCTTCTTCGGGCGTGCCCATCTATCGTCAGGTCATGGACCAGGTCCGGGCACTCGTCGCGGGGGGCAAGCTGCAGCCGGGGGACGTCCTGCCGGGGATCCGGCAAATGGCGGTTGAGCTGCAGGTCAACATGATGACCGTCTCCAAGGCCTACGCCAAACTCGAAGCGGAAGGGTTGCTGGAGCATACCCGCGGCAGTGGCATGCGGGTCGCCGAACAATCTGGACCCGGCACACTGGCCCAACGCAAGCAGGACCTGCGTCCGCTGGCGGAAGCCCTGGTGAAACGCGGGATGCTGTGCAATCTGTCCGCCGAGCAGATCCTGGCCATTGTCGAATCGGTTCTTAAGGAGCAGCGATGAATTCCATGACGAATCCGATTGTCGAGGTCTCGCACCTGGGCAAGGCGTTTGGCTCGAACCGCGTGTTGCGCGATGTGAATCTGACAATTCCTCAAGGGGCGATTGTTGGTCTGTTAGGGACTAATGGTTCAGGTAAGTCCACGCTGATTAAATGCCTGCTGGGGTTGTTGAGGATTTCGCAGGGGACCGCGACCATCTATGGGGAAGATGTGTGGGATCTGAGTGCCGCCACGAAGGCTCGGCTGGGCTATGTGCCGCAGGATATTCAACTTTATCCGTGGATGGTGATCCGGCAAATTGTGGAATACACCGCGGCCTTTTATCCTCGCTGGGACTTCGAATTGACCGACCGGTTGTTGCAGGAGTGGCAACTGTCACCGTTGGATGACGTCGGCCCGCTGTCTCCCGGGCAGAAGCAAAAGTTAGCGTTGATCTTGGCCCTGGGGCACTCACCTGAATTGCTGATTTTCGACGAACCGGTGGCGAGTCTCGATCCGTTGGCGCGGCGCGAGTTCTTGAAATCGCTGCTGGAAATCACGCAGGATGAACGGCACACGGTGTTGTTTTCGACGCATATCACGTCGGATTTGGAACGTGTGGCCTCGCACGTGGCGGTGGTGCGCGATGGGCGGATTGTGCTCTTCGACGAACTGGATGCATTGAAGGACAAAGTCAAACGTCTGCGAATCACGGCAGCGATAGACTTGCCTCCCGAGTTCGCGATCTCCGGAGCCTTACGAACAGAAGTCGACGGTCCGCGAGCCTTGGTGGCGGTCTGTGACCTGCAACCGCACACGGTCGAGGACATCAAACAACGCTGGCAAGCGGCAGTGAGCGTAGAAGACCTGAATCTGGAAGACATTTTCTTGGAGTTACACCACAGTGAGTGACTCTTCGTAGGCGAGCGTCCGGCGTAAGCCGGATGGTTGTTAGCGACAGCCGAATTCCAAGGCGACGGAACTCGCCTGCCGACAAACAGAAAGTGTCTTCATCTGCGTCCATGTTGTTTGGATGACTGATGTCAGTGCGTAGAAAGTGATGTGCAGGCGAGCCCGGCGGCGTAAGCCCCGGGATTCTGTGGATAACATGGCAGATCCCGCGACGGACAGAAGAATCCAGGGGCTCACGCCGCCCGGCTCGCCTGCCTAGTATGTGATGCGCTGCTACTTAGTTTGGATGACGGAACTTGACATTGAATTTGTGAATCGGGATCGATCGTCATCGCGACCGCAAGACAACCATCCGGCTTACGCCGGACGCTCGCCTAAGATGAAGATCGTGACAACACACGACCACTCGAAATGGACGTCAATTGAACGAGGACTGGTATGGACAAGAGCGTAATACAAGTCTGCCTGACGTACTTGCAAACTTGGTTTCAATGGCTGGTGATCCTGCTCTATTTCGTCGTCTGTCTCGGCGCGATCGGCGCGGGGAAATGGTTTAGCGGCAATGAATGGGCGGATGTCACGCCGCTGCCTCGCGGGGGGCCGACAGAGATTGTCGAACTACGCCAATCTCTCGATAACGCAAGTCGCGAAGCACGAACCATTTTTTGGACTCAGGGTCGGACTTCGGAATCGGTCGCAATTTCGCAGCCTTTTCCCAAATTGACCGCGTTGCGGATCTGGGGAGCGATGATGTCGGGTGAGGAGTTGCAGGTGCTGCGCTCCATGCCGAATTTGGAATCGCTCACGTTTTCCGGCAATCTGCCGTCGAGCAGCTTGCGCTATGTCTCCGAGCTTCCGAACCTGCGGTACCTGCGTCTACCGCAAGCCGCGAACAATCGAAGTCTCCCATACCTTGGTCGGTTGTCACAACTTCAGACTCTGGATGTCGAAGCGGTTCAGGACTATGGACGCTTTTTCGACCAAGTCTGCCAGCTCTCGAATCTTCGCACGCTCGTGCTTACCGCGCAGCCCTCGGCCAAGTTCAAGACCTCCGACTGGGAACGTCTACGAACATTGCCGCGACTGCAACGGATCTTTCTGCGTGGGACACATCCCGTTGTCGGGGTCGATTCGCAGGAAGTCTTACGGGTTCAAGTGTTGCTGCCGCATGTGAAGGTGCGACCCGCCAACATAACTCGGAACCTGACATGGACGTGGAACGTCATCAATTGTGCGAGCACCTTGATCTGCATGGTCCTCGTCGTCCAGTTGTCGACGCAGTTTTCGCACGCGCAATCCAGGTTGATCCCGAATTACAGCCGACCTCATTTGCTCGTCGCGGCGCTGTTGATGATGGGGACAACGATCGTGCATACCGTCATTCTGATGAGCACGGAATCCACTTTTTTGGCCAGCCTGGCAGCGAGTCTGATAGCTCCCGGATTGTTCTGGTGGGTGATCGTGGTGTCGATGTGTCTCTCCACCGATCAGAGTCGATTTGGCAAGCTCAATGTCGCCCTTGGAATCCCGCTGCTGCCGCTGGTGCCCGCTCTCGGGTCAACGCTAATGGAAGCCTTTCTGAGTGATGTGGATTGGTTTCTGCAAGGTCACCACCCGGCAATGGCGTGGGGAATCGTCGCCAGCAGCCTGATCTCGCCACTGATCATTATGCGGCGTTTGCCGCGGCTGCATTCGTATTACGCGGAATCTGGAGTCGAAGTGATGTTGCGGGACATCGCAGCACAAACAAAGCGACGTTGGGGGATCGGTTTTTACCAGAAGCCTCAGGCAGGAGACAAGCTGCCTCGGGCCGTCAAAAGTTGCCGCAATCGTCTGGACGCATTGCTGGCGAAGCCGCTGCCGCGCGACATGTCCCGAATGTGGATTGCCGGCAATTCCTCGGACGGTGTGGCCGTGGCCTGGGCATCACTCCGACAGATGGTTGTCATGACGGTCATCTTTTATGTCATGGCTCGCTGGAATGATTATGAATTCGAAGTCCACGAAATGTTCTTCTCAACCTTTGGGATGATGGCAATGGTCGGAATGGATGCAGTCACACTCGCCCTGACAATATACTGGCGCAGCCGTCGCCCCATGCTGGCGGGCGAGTTTTTGCGTCCTTTGAAGCGACAGGCGTTCGTTCGTCAGCTCTTTCTAGCTGTGGGGCGCGATCTCTGGCCGATGTTGCTGGTACACGCGGTGCTGATCACGGGACTCGCCGTCATGTGGGTGCCGCAGGGCCTGCTGTCGACGTTTATTCCGGCGATCTTCTGCTATTTCCTCTTCCGTGGCCTGGTCGTCTATGCATTCATCTTGTTATCGATTCCAATTCGCAGCGAATGGCGGCAGTTGCTACTTGTGGCCCTGGCACTGGCCATTGTCCTGTTTGCCGGGTATCAGCTATTCTCGGGAGTCACCAAACCCGACAGTTGGTATCCGGCCGCCACTCTCACGTTGTATCTCGCAGGCAGCGTCCTGGCGGCGCTCGGGTTAGTTCGGTTGAATCGCCGTTGGGAAGAGCTGGAACTGGCTTGACGCTGGAGGAAGACGATGACTGCTGACTATGAAGCCCCCGATCCGCAGATTGCCGAATTCGTTGATCGCATGAATCAAGAGTGTCGTCGCCAATCCGCCCGGCTGAAAAACGCCACGCCCGATCAAGCCTGGCTGATCGCTGTCGACACAACCGAATCTCAAGCGGCTCGGATGGAGGCGTTGTTGATTCTGTTTCGGCACCGCGATCCGCGAGTCCCCGCACTGCAGTTACAACTGCTGGATGATCCCGATCAACGGATTTGGAAGTCGATTTTCTCGACCTATCGCACGGACAGTCCGCAGCTCCGCAGTGCGCTGCATCAGCGGGTGCTGGCCAGCGACGTTCAAACCGCGTCGTATGCGGCGATCATTCTGGCCCGGTTCAACGATGAGTCCCTCCTGCCTGTCATTCAGCCGTGGCTGCACGAGACCGAACGTGAGTGGCGTACCGCGGCCATCGCGACGCTCGGTCATTTCAAGTCTGCGGGGGCCCAGAGTATACTCACCACACTGTGGGACGAGGGCTGGGGTGATGAGGAAGATCGCCGGGACTTGGCGACCAAATTGACGGCGGCCGGCAATCTGGCGGCGCGAGACCACCTGACGTCCGTCGCAACGGCTGCGAATGGTTTGTGGTCGGTGGCGTGTGCGACGCAGATCTATTTCGTCGATCCGCGCGCGGGCTTGAAGTTGATGCTCCACATCTTCGAATCGGGCGATCTGGAAGCGAAGCAAGGGATGGTCGGCCAGGTTTCGTCGTTGCTCGGGCACTTGCCGCACGTCTACACTTACGAAGGGCTGGTGGAGGCCAGGCAGCGAGTCGAACAGGAACTTGCCAGTCTGGACAACCCGAACGAACGGGACACGATCTCGAAGACTTTGGAGCTGCAGATTGCCGCGCGGAAGGCGAAGGGGTAGGGGCAGTATCACTGGAGCGATTCAGCTTAACAATTGCGTGCTATGGAGTAGATTCAGAAGAGTTGTTGCCACGGATGAACACGGATGAAACATGGATTGGATCATCGTATGCGGGGTCCTCCCAGAGAATCGTGGCGATGACCAAATACCGTTTCAATGACCATGCATGGATGACTTGCCTCTGCATTTATCCGTGTTCAATCCGTGTTCAATCCGTGTTCATCCGTGGCTAAAAATCTTCCTGAAATTGGTGCCACGGTTTTGTTAGCGTTTTTAAGCTAAATCGAAGGGTCGTTTGCATGCTTCTTCAATTGGTCGAACTGCGGCGGTTGGCCGTGGCGCTGGCGGTTCTGTTGGCGTTGGTTTGGGTGCCGGGTTGCGGCGGGGCGGAGGCGCCTGCCAAGAAGCCGGTCGCGAAGAAGGCGAAGAAGAAAACGCGAGCGACAGCCGGGGCCAAAGCGAAGCCGAAGGACGCTGACGCGCTGACGCCGGAAGTTACCAGTTCGATCGGGCTGAAACTCAAGCTGATTCCTGCGGGGGAATTCCAGATGGGGTCTCCGGCCTCGGATGCTGCAGCGTATGACAATGAAAAGCCTCAGCAGCCGGTGAAGCTGACCCGGCCGTTCTATCTGGCCACGACCGAAATCACGCAAGGGCAGTGGCAGGCCGTGATGGGGACGACTCCTTGGAAAGGCCAGGAATTCGTCAAGGAAGGACCGAACTACGCGGCGACGTTTGTGAATTGGGAGGATGCTCATGCCTTCTGCAAGAAGCTTGGCGAAAAAGAGGGTGTGGTCTATCGGCTGCCGAGTGAAGCTGAATGGGAATACGCCTGTCGGGCGGGCACATCGACGCGGTATTCGTTTGGTGAGGATGCTTCCAAGTTGAATGACTATGCCTGGGCGGGAGCCGTCATCGGCGACGACAAGGCGCCGGGCGAGAGAAACGCACAAGAGGTCGGCAAGAAGCAGCCGAATGCGTTCGGCCTGTTCGATATGCTGGGGAATGTCGCCGAATGGTGTGAGGATGCGTATCGCGAGAAGCTGCCGGGTGGGACTGATCCTTTGATGGACGTCCCCGACGAAGATCCCGTGTTCCGTGGCGGGGCATGGGACACCGAAGCCAAGGATTGTCGAGTGGCCCTTCGTGTCTGGAGTGCACCGACTGACAAGTTTTACCAGGTTGGCTTCCGGATCGCTCGTGCGGCTGTCGATGAATCATCTCGCTCCAGCGCTAACATTGCGAAGACGCCCGCCGACATGCCGGTCAAGCCGGGCAAGGAAAGCGTCTCGCCCGATGGCAAGAAGCTGACCAACAGTTTTCAAATGCCGTTCGTGCTGATCCCCGCGGGTGAGTTTGAGATGGGTTCGCCCGATTCTTTCACGGAAGCGAACTACACCGAAGTTCCCAGCCAGCACGTGAAGATCTCGCACCCGTTTTATCTGGGAACAACTGAGGTCACCCAGGGACAGTGGGAAGCGGTGATGGGGAGTGCGCCGTGGCGACGCAAGGAATACAGCAAGGAGGGTCCCAACTTCGCCGCAGCCTTCATCAGTTGGGAAGATGGGCAGGCATTCTGCAAGACTTTGGGCGAGAAGGATGGGGCTACCTACCGGCTGCCGACTGATGCGGAATGGGAATACGCGTGCCGGGGCGGAACGACGACCAAGTATTCGTTCGGAGACGATCCGGCGAAGATCAATGACTATGCCTGGGCGGGGATGGTCGTCGGTGACGGCCGGCCCAATCCCGAGTTCTATCCGCATGAAGTGGGCTTAAAACTTCCGAATCCGTTTGGCTTGTTCGACATGCACGGTAATGTGAGTGAATGGACTGGAGACAAGTTTATTCACAAGTTGCGAGGGGGCACTGATCCGTTTGTTCCACCGGGAGCTCCCCAAGTGGGTAGCTGGGAGGCGCAATTTCGCGGCGGGGCGTGGGCTCATTCTGTAGACGACTGCCGGTCGGCGCGTCGCCGTTGGTTCCCGCGCGGCAACCGAGATGACTGTGTCGGTTTCCGAGTGGTCCGAATTCCACCCGGCACACCGCAAGTTGCCGAGGCCACCAAGCCCGCAGCGAAGAGCTCGAAGAAGCCGGAAGATTATGCACAAAATGTTACTAATACAGTCGGCATTAAGCTGCGTTTGATTCCCGCCGGCGAATTCCTGATGGGAACACCAGAAGGCGTCAAGGACAAAGGTGCCCACGAGCAGCCGCAACAAAAAGTGAACATCAGCCGGCCGTTCTACATGGGGATGACCGAGATCACGCAGGGACAATGGGAGGCGGTGGTCGGGACGACTCCGTGGAAAGGCAAGCCGGATATCAAAGAGGGGGCTGATTACCCAGCGACCTATATTGCCTGGAACCAGACCTTAGTCTTCTGCAAGAAGCTCGGTAAAAAGGAGGGCGCAACGTATCGCTTGCCAACCGAAGCCGAGTGGGAGTACGCCTGCCGGGCGGGTACGACGACAGCATTCTATTTCGGTGACGACGGAAGCGAGCTCGGGACCTATGATACCAACCACAAAAATTAGTCGCGCGCCACTACCCTGACTTGCGCCATCTACCCAGACTCCATACGATCCAGCCAATCGGGCATGGATCATGGATCTTCGGAGTATGGAGGCGAGTATGCGTGTGGCTGATCATCATTCGGAGCAGCA
>CAMAVF010000234.1 GCA_945861445.1 Planctomicrobium piriforme
CCGCAGCCGATCTTCCTCAGAAAACGTCAGTCGAGTCATCCTTGACCCCTCACTCATCCTGCCCATTCCCCATCAGACACCAACACCCATCATCCCAAAAAACCAACGCCTCGCCAAGACCTCATTCCTTGCCGCGCGAAGTATAAACGGCTCGTTGGTCACCCTGCCGCCGAGAAACATTCCAGGAAGTTGCCAAAAAACAACAGGAGGAATTTGACTCGGTATTTTTACGACCTAGATATTAGTGACTTCAGTTGAGCAGTTTCGGGCCGGTTCAGTCCTAACGTGTTATCGCGAGGGCTCGACAAAGGCAAACCGATCGTGAGGTCGGGGCGCAAAGCCGTGAATCTCTATCCAACGAGATTGTCTGGCTACCGAAGGCAACCAATTGAATGTTTGACCGAGTGAAGCGAAGACAGTCGGTAGGGTCAGACCAGATGCCGTCCGATCAATGCCGAAGGTGACGCGACCGGTTCAGACACCGATGCATGGTGTGTACCCAGCATCTCGTTGGCCATGTGTAATACGTTGCATCGTGTGATGCGGAAACAGGAACCAAAACATGTTGACTCAGTCCACGCCAGTCCCTCAGTCTCTGATCGCCAAGGCTCGCCGAGGATTCACCCTCGTTGAATTGGCCGTCGTCATCGTGATCATCGGTGTGCTCGCGGCCTTCGGTGTACCCCGGTTCATCAAGTCGGTCGAACGCTCGAAGGCTGCAGAAGCCTTTGCTTACACCGCTGCCGTTCGTTCGGCCCAGGAACGCTATCACGCTCGTGAAGGCACCTATTCCGCCACCGTCACCGATCTCGACATCAAGTTCTCGCTGCCGAAGTACTTCACCGTCGGCACCATTGCTGCGGGCACCACGGGTGACCTGCAAGACTCGTGGACGCTGACGCTGACACGTACCGGTGCTTCGGCTGGTTATGGTGAATACACCATCACGTTTACCGAAGACGGCTTCGATTCCACCAACAGCACGATCGCCACGATTCCTGACATCAATCCGATGGGCACGTAATTCAGCTTGAGTCTCATGGGCCAATTAGCCCGGCTGCACAGTGCAACCGGGCTCCTGCCCAGACCTTGAATCGTCTTGTTGCACGCATCAGCAGAGGATGCTGCAGACGACAATGGAACTAGGACTTCTCTGCACAGCGATTCACAACGGGCGGCCAGATCAGATGGCGGCCCGTTTTTTTATGCCGCACAGACCGGGAGTCGACAATGGGCCAGGCAACATTCGTCGGTACGATTCTGATCGTGGGGAGTGCCGCGTTGGCGGGAGCCATTTTCGGATGGAAGCTCGGTGCGTTGAGCTTCGAATTGACGCAACTGCAATTGTCAATTCTGTTCGCAGGCACCGGGGGCAGTTTCGCACTGCTGGGTTGCGGCAGTGCTCTGGAGCGTTCGGCAGCGAGAGCCCGGAGTCATGCGGCTTTTCTGCGGCTCAAGCGGACACTGCTTCGCAGCGAGGATGAGTCCGAAGATGAAGGCTCGCAGGTGCGGCCCGTCAGAGTGGATGCGAAGACCGCTGCTCGTCCCGTAGAGATCACCAAGCCACTAACCAGCCGGACCGGGAGTCCAACATGCCGCTGAAGTCGTTACTCGCAAAATTTGCCGTCCGCAAGGCAATTGGCGTGTACGTCAGCGATAAAGAAGTTGTCGTCAGCAAAGTGGTCGCGACATCGCTGGGCCCCGTCGAGGTGGCCCAGTTGCGTGAGTCTTATACCCCTGACCAACTCGGCATTGTCCTGAATCGCCTGTTGACGCCGCTACAGAGCCGTTGGAAACGGTTTCCGCTGAACATTGCGCTCGGTCTCTCTGGACAACGCGTGTTCTATTCGACCCGTCCCATCAAGTCGTCCAATTCCGATGCGTCTCCGGAGATGCTGTTACACGAAGTGCTGCAATCTGCCAGCATTTCAGTGGACGATATGGCGCTCGATGTGGTCAAGTCACGACCCGACAAGCGGCCGGTGGCCAGCATCGTTTCCTGCCGTCGCAAATACCTGGCGGGCTTGCTGACCGCATTGGGCACAGCCAATGTGAATCCCTTCCGCGCCGAACCGGCGCCGTGTGCGTTGCTACGTGTGGCGGCACTCCGCAATCGTGCTCCTCGGAAAGCCAAAACCGTATTGCGGATGTTTCTGAACGCCACTCAAGGTCTGGCGGTGCTGTCCGTCGGTAATTTCCCGTTCGTGTGGCGATATTTCAGCTTGTCCACCGGGACCGAAGCCAATGCACTGCTGTCCGTCACCCGTACGTTACAGACGCTGAGTAAACCGTGCGGTCATGAGCGACCAATCGATGTCATCGTAGTCCACGGCCGTCCCGACCTGCGCGAGTTGGTCGTCTCGGAACAATTGCAGGACGGACTGGGAATCCAGACCACCTGGGTGGAGGGACCGGCTCTGGATGAATCGGTGGTGGCGTTCGGCCTGGCCCTCGGCTGCCTGACCGAAGGGCCGGAATCGTTTGACCTGTCGCGCTCACTCAAGCCGCGTCGTTCCCTCTGGGAACTGTTTCCGTGGGGTGAAGTGGCAATGCAGACGGCACTCACGATTTGCATGGGTCTGTTCCTGGCAAACCGTTCCAGTCACCTCGACAAATCGTACAGCGTCGTCAGTAAAGCGATCGGCGAGCACGTATGGCTAGAGTCCCTGGATGAGCAAGATCTGGAAAAGGAAAAAAAGGACCTCTCGCTCAAGGTCGAAGCCGTGCGGAAGTTCCTGGGCACGCGGGTTGTCTGGACGTCCTATGTCCGTGATATTCCCACACGGTTACCCAAAAACGTGTCGATGAATGGTATGGACGGAATGTGCGATCTGGAGGTCAGCGGCAAGAAGAAGGAAAGTGGGATGAAGCAGAAGAAATCCTTCATACTGCGTTTGTCTGCACCGCTGACCAAGGAAGGCAAGATGCCGAAAGAAATTGACGACTTCATTGGTTCGCTGCGCGTTCATCCATTACTAAACCGTGATTTTCCAACGGTTCAAATGAGAGATCTAACCCGGTTTCAGCCCCTGGCCAATTCCGCGCCCAGCGCGACGTTTTCTATATTCTGTTCACCAAAGGCCGAAAAGGCCGCGCCAAAACCGGATCCGGAAGCGGCGCACTAGAGCTAACGTCACAGTGAGTTCCCAGGACATCTATCATGAATGCCCACGTTGATTCTTCCGATTCGCCAGTCGAGCTCAAGACGAAGCTGCTGGAACATTTATATAACCCGAACAAGCTGCGCGCCATTGTGACCGGGCTGATGCTGGCCATCAGCTACGTCGGTGTCTATATGCCCCTCAGCGGCGCCATGGACACCACCAGTCGCAAAATGGCCAAGGACCAGAAGCGACTGGAACTGGGCTGCGAAGTGGAACAATTGCGAGTTCAGTTCAACCGCTTCAAAAACCGCATCCCCAAGCAGCGAGACGCCAATGAATGGGTCCCCTATATCCTGGACGGAGTCCGTCAGTTTCCAGTAGACGTCTTGTTCTGGAATCAGGACGACTTCCGAGACGTCGGCCCTTATAAGGTGATCGCTCTGCGCATGAAGCTGGAGGGGACCTTCGGGGGCATGGACTCCATGCTGGACTGGCTGGAGACGAATGATCGCCTCATTCGGGTCGATGCGGTGAAACTCAGTCCGCAACGTGGAACCAGCGGCAAACTCGTGATGGATGTGACAATCCTGGGGGTCATGGGCTAATCATGGCAATTTCACTCAGCAAGATGGCGCCTTCTGCAATCATGGTCGCGGCGGTGGGATACTGTTGCTTCCCCTATCTGAATCAGCCCGGGATGCCACCCGCGGTTAACAAGGAAATCAGCAAGTCGCACGAGATTCCACTGGAGCTACTGTCTCCCAATGTTGGATCCACCCAGGCCCGAGATCCGTTTGATCTCAAGGCCAAGGATGACAAAGGCACCAAGGGTGGCCAGGTTGCCGGGAAGAAAGACGGAGCCAAGGTTATCGTGAAAGATGGAAAACCTATGGCCCCCGAATCGGCAGTCGCCCAAGCCGTACGCGAAGCGGCAGTCCGGGCAGCCGCTGCCGAAAAAGCCGCAAAAGAACTTCACGATGCCTTGAAGGGCCTTGTTCTTAATGGAACTTATGTCAGTAGCAATCGGCGTGTTGCCGTGATCAACAGTCACCTCTATGCCGAAGGTCAAACGGTCCGCCCGGTCGCGACGGCGGCAAAATCGTTTGTCGTTTCCAGGATCGATCAGCATAAGGTTGTGTTGCAACTGGGAGCCCAGACTGCGGAACTCGGTTATCCAAAGTTGCCGGCCAAAACTGACAAGAAAAAACCCGCGCCCACCGGCCAGCAGGCAACGGGGCCGGTTCTGCAGCCACTGTAGCATGCCGTCCGTGGGTTGCGATCCACTGCCACCAGCGGTCATCGATCCGTGGTTCGGACTGCCTGCCTGAGGTGGATTTCTCAGCTCTGTGCCGACACTGGCAATGTCTGCGACCACAATTGCAATTCCGGTCGTGACGGATTTTCCGGACGCACCGCGGCGCTGCTTTTCTGACTCCGGATTCCCCCAACTATTTACTGTTCCGGCCCCTGTTGTCAGACGCGGAAAGTAGAGTCAAGCAGAGACTTTAACACTCCCCGAGCCCCGTTATGAATCACGTCGCCGACATCAACAGCATGCAGCCCTTGCTTCTGCAGCTTCTCCAGGCGAGAGGCCAGTTGGATGCCAAGAAGCTCGACACGCTGCGCAAGGCGCAAAGTAAAGATGCCGGGCCGCTCGAACAACTGCTCGTCAAGCTGGAACTCGTCGACGATCGCGACATCGCCATCGCTTATTCCGACTACCTGGCCACGCCGCTCTTCGATCCGCCTTCCGACTTTAATGAATTCAAGCGGGAACTCAGTCGTCTGCTCCCGGAGAAACTCTGCCGCGACCAGATGCTGGTGCCGGTGGACGTGCAGGACGGAACGCTGGACGTTGCGTTCATTAATCCCGATGCCATGTTGATTGCCGATGAGCTGCAATTGCTCACCGGTTTAAACATCCGGCCGGTCATTGCCTCCGCGTCGGTCGTCGAGCGATTGCTGGAAGTCCTATATCGCAATGTCGGGGTCAACACCGAATTCACCGCTCCCACCGAAAGTTTTGGCGAGCCCAGTGAACCCGAGCACGAAAAAGATCATGGCAATGAAATCGCCGATGATGAGATTCTGAATCTCGATCAAGCCCCGCCGCCCGGCCAGAACGGCAAGATCATCCGCATGGTCAATCAAATCCTGGAACAGGCCCTGCGCACGGGGGCCAGCGATATTCACCTCGAACCGTTCGAAGACGAATGCAAGATTCGCCTGCGTATCGACGGCTCACTGCAGGAACTCGTGCCGCCGTCGCGATCGCTGTTCATACCGATTGTCTCGCGGTTTAAAATCCTCGCCAAAATGGATATTGCCGAGAAACGCATGCCGCAGGACGGTGCCATCGCGCTCCGCACCGGTGAGAAACGCATCGATCTGCGCGTCAATACGGTACCCACCGTCTATGGCGAAAAAATGGTCATGCGTATTTTAGACAAGGGCGCGATTCCCATTGAATTGACCGGACTCGGCTTTGATGAACGGCAATCCAAAGACCTCATCGAATCGATCCAGATGCCGCACGGCCTGATGCTGGTCACCGGGCCGACTGGTAGCGGTAAAAGTACCACGCTGTATGCCTGCTTGAATTTGTTGAATGAGTCGGACACGAATATCTGTACGGTTGAAGATCCGGTCGAATACAAGTTCAACGGAATGAATCAGGTCCAGGTGAAGTCGCAGGTCGGGCTGACGTTTGCCAGCGCCTTGCGCGCCTTCCTGCGACAAGATCCCGATATCATCATGGTCGGCGAAGTCCGCGATCAGGAAACAGCACAGATCTGCCTGAAGGCTGCTCTGACGGGTCACTTCGTGCTGTCGACGATCCACACCAACGATGCGTTGTCGGCAGTCAGCCGTCTCCAGGATATGGGCGTTGAACCGTTCCTGCTGGCGTCGACATTACGCGTGCTGGAAGCCCAGCGTCTGATCCGCCGACTCTGTAAAGAATGCAAACAACCGTACGACATTGATGTGGAAACGGCCAAGCGAAATGGCTTGCAAGCCGGCGAGAAACTGTTCAAGCCCAAAGGCTGCAGCACGTGTCGGGGCTCGGGTTATAAAGGCCGGCTTGGCGTATTCGAAGTGATCCGCATTACCCCGAAGATGGCCAACCTGATTCAAAGCCGCGCTGCATTACCGGATTTACGACAATCGGCACGCGATCAGGGAATGAAGCTGCTGGCCGACAACGCCATCGACAAGGTACGCCTGGGACTGACCAGTCTGGAAGAAGCGCTGACTGTCTGCATGGCGGATGAATAAGCGGTGTTTACTAATACATGGTTCTAAATAGGGAATCAATCGGAAATATTTATTACGGCTGATGGGAGGGCGAGGCTCCTGCCGAGCCGTTAAGTCTGTCAAGATCGGCAGACGAAGCGGTTCGGCAGAAGTCTCGTTTTCCCAGCACCGCCGTGGTGAGACCGAGAGAGCACTCATGGCTTTTGAAGATTGGTTCATCGCGCGGGCTCGGGTATCGAGCAGACCTCATAAGAAGGTCACGATGGACGACAAGATGACGTTCTTTCAGCAGCTCTCGACGCTGATCTCTTCGGGTACGCCCCTGATGCAGGCCATTCAGATTTGTGCCGAGCAAAGCCAAAGCGTGAAGATGCGCCGCGTGCTGGAAGAAATCGGTGAACGGATCGCTTCAGGTAGCCCGTTGTACCTGGCGGCGGCCGATCATCCCCAATTGTTTGAACCACATTGGATCGAAATCATTCACACCGGCGAAATCACGGGCAAGATGGGGGCCGTGCTGCTCGATCTCAACAAGCAGATTCGCGAGACTCGCGAAACCATGCGCAAGGTGACGGGCGCGCTGATGTATCCCATCATCCTGATCATTGTGGCCATCGTGGCCGTGACGGTCATGTTGTGGCTGGTTGTGCCCACCTTCGCGGCCATGTTTAAAGATATGGGGGCCACGCTGCCCGGCATCACGCAGTTCGTCGTGGACGCATCGGGATTCATCGTGAAATATGGCATTTATATTGTGATGGTGGTCGTAGCGGTGTGCGTGGCGTTCCGTCAATACATGAAAACGGAAGGGGGGCGGCGGCGAGTCGGTGGCATCGGGCTCGCATTTCCGATTGTCGGGGATCTGTTGGTACAGGGAGCAATGTACCGCTTTTCTTCGAATATCGGCCTACTGCTCAAGAGCGGCATCCCGATGTTGGAAACCATGTCGGCTCTGCAATCGGTATTTCATACGAACCCAATCTATCGGGATGCTCTGATCCAGGCGGCCGGGCGCGTGTCCGCCGGGCGGACGCTGGCATCAGCACTCGAAGAGACCGGGCTGTTCACTACGATGATGACAAATATGGTCAAGATTGGTGAGGAATCTGGCCAGTTGTCTTCAGTCATGGATCAGATCGCGCCCTATTATAAAGAAAAAATGGAAGGCTTCATTGCCAAACTGACCAAGCTGTTGGAACCCATCATCATTATGGGGATGGGCAGCACCATCGCCGGCCTGATGCTGGCAATCTATCTACCGATGTTTGAAATGGCCGGCAAGGTGCATTAGCAGGAGACAGTCGTGAAGAAGTTGGTTCCACGCAAGTTTGATCGCAACCGGTTCTTGGTTGATGTGGAGGTCAGGTCGCTCGAAGGAGTCAGTCCGTTTACGGCCCACGCACTCGACCTGGGACAATCTGGACTGGCGATCTTTGCGCGACGCTTTCTGCCAGTCGGACATCCCGTGGAGCTGGTGTTCCGACCAGCGCGCAAGGCTGAGCCTGCCGATGCTTGCACGATTTTCGGACGCGTGGCCAATGCCCGTGTCGAGTCGGATGGAAATGTCCTGGGGATCTATTTCGCCAAAGAACTGAGCGATTCGGAAATCAAGTCGTTAGAGTCGGCTTTAGGAGTCAATTCACGTCGATGAACACGTTTTGTCGACAATTCGACCACAGTCCGAACGGGTGCCCGGCGCCCGCGTCGCCCCCCATGCACGTCCCTGCGCAGCCTCCGCGGCGCGGGATTTCTTTAGTCGAATTATTAGTCGCGGTGACGCTGATCGGCATCATGACCTCGATGGCGGTCCCGTCGTTCCGCAAGGCAGTCGACCAGTCACGAGCAGACATCGCCACGGCGAATCTGCGGGCCATCTGGTCGGCTGAACGCTGTTACTGGCTGGAGTATCGCAGCTACACCAGCGATCTCTCACTGCTCAGGTCACTGGGCCTGCTGGATCCGACCATCGTGACCTCATCCAATCTGTATGTGTATGAGATTCCCGCAGCGGAAGCCGGCACATTCACAGCGACGGCTACGCGGACCGGGAGCACGCGTTGGACTGGCACATTCTCCATTGATGAGACGGGGGTTGTCTCTGGCAGCATCAGTGCTTCAGGTGAGCAAACTATCGTCCCTGGCTTTCAATGAAAGGGAATTCGCGTGCCACGCCAGCCAAATCGTAAAGGGTTCTCATTGGTCGAGTTGCAGATCTCGTTCCTGGTCTTCGCCATCGGCGTTGCCGGTCTCGGTCCGCTCGTCGTAATGCAATCCAGACACCTTAAGACCATCGAGAACCGCTTTAACTCGAACAATGTTTACTATTTGTCGCCTTCCAACGACGAATGGGCACGCAAGCTGGGTGCCGGGGCCTCGATGACCGCCTACGATCCCGGCCCGCGTCTGACCCCGCCGGTGCTTGTCATGGACGACGGCGACATCAGTTTCAGCACTGAAGGTGACGACTGGACTGTCGAAACCAATGCTGACTCGTATCAGGGAAATCATCAGCAACACGCAGGTGGTGACGGCAGCGCCATTGCGAGGTGGGGATTCACGAACCTGGCACCCGGCTGGTACGACGTGCGTGTCACATGGCACGAGGACGACGCTCAGACGACCGCCGCACCGTTTAAAGTCCTCGAAGGGCTTCAGAACAAGGGAGAGTCGTCGATCGATCAACAAGTCGCTCCCAGCGGTGAGGTCATTGATGGTCGGCCCTGGCAAAGCCTGGGGATCTTTTCCATCACCAGCGGATCATTGTCTGTCGAATTGACTGACGCCAGTGCCGATCCCGTCGTCGCGGACGGAGTACGGCTGATTCCAGTCAAGAACGACGTGCAGATTAATTCACTGGACAAATCCCTGTCGAGCGAAGACGTGACGGCCCACGTGACGGTGACTGTGCAGGTGCCGCAATGATCTCCCAGCATCGAGTTCACGCACGCCCGAAGCACGGCTTCACGCTGCTGGAAATGACGATTGTCAGCGCCTTGATGGGCTTTCTGGCAGTGCTGATCTCCACAACCTGGTCCGCATTTATCCGGCCCGCCGCGGATGTCGCGCAACGCTGCCGGATTGCCCAGGAAGCAAACTTGGCGGTCGCCTCACTGACACGTGATCTGGCCGGCAGTCTGGCAGATAACCAAACCGGAACCAAGGCGACGTTTCAAGTCGTGGGACGCCAACAACCCGACAATTCCCAGTTGCGACTCTGTTTTGACGGTGGGCCAACCCCCAATGGAACAGCGGACTGGAGTGTACCCGACACGGTCGTCTCGTATTACGTCGATTCAAACCAGCTAATCCGCTGGGATGAAACTGCCAACACGACATTTACTGTGGCGAAGGATGTTGAGAGTTTGTACGTCGAAGATCTCGGTAACGGTGAGGTGCAAATCAACATCCGTTTTCGATTTCGGGCGATCACCAGAACCTACTCTCTGATTGCGAGAGATCCATGAAAAATAAGACGCCCAGATCCGGCTTCGCCATGATGCTGGTGCTGGTTTTCATTGTACTGTTCCTGGGATTCCTGGGAGTGGCCTTGCGGCAGACTGCAGCAGCGTTGCGAATCGAATCGGTACGCATCATGCAAATTCAGCGAGACGAAGGGAGTGTTCACGCTGTCGCGCGCGGTCTGGCGTTACTGGAAACGGGCTTGCCCCCGGCGGACCCGTACGTCTGCGGGATCGACATCAATACCTCGACCGGAATCCGCTCATTTACAGTCACGTTTGCCACCGAAGGCGAGGGGCAATGGTCGGTGCAATCGGTGGCCACACCAGCCGGGGACAGCCCTCAAATGATGCCGGCCAGCTTTGCCCCCGAGACCCCTTGAGACCAATTGATTCGAAGCATCATCTGGGGTGTTTTCGATTTCAGAACTCCCCGACGGACGGGTCAGAGTGCCCGCCCTGCAGTCATCCCTGAAGCACACACGGTCAAGTCATGTCCACTAATATAGAGAACGACGACGACGAACGACGAACAGTGCCCGATCGCCGACTGCTGCCAACCAGTCCGTGGGCTGCACTTGTTTCCAGCGGCCAGCGCGCTCTAAACCGACGCACTAACGAGCACGAGCAGGAATATTTCGTCGATACTTATTCGGCTCAAACTTTGTTTCAGATCGTCTTGCTCCTCGCTCTGTCCATCGTGGATGCGGCGATTACGCTGCTGCTGATTCAAACCGGATGCGAAGAAATCAATCCCGTGATGAGTCATTTGCTGGAGTACGGTTTGTTGACGTTTCTGGTGGGCAAGTATGTGCTGACGGCGGCTGGAATCCCGTTGCTGCTGGTCTTCAAGAACTACTACCTGTTCGGCAGCCATTTTCGCGTGGGCTATCTCTTTCCAGTCTTCATCGGAATGTATCTCTGCCTGATCGGCTATCAAATGCTGCTGTTTCCATAGTCCACCATCACAGATTCACGGTAATGGCGTGCCAGCAAACAAAAGCAGCACACAAAAGCAGCACACAAAAGGACAGGCATATAAAATGGCCACGATCTATCTTAGCATTGGGTTTTTGTGACTGATCAGGAAATCGTCTAACGTAAGTCTTCTGCGGTCAGCAGGAGGACGCTTGCCTCTGAGTCAGTCTGGTTCTGATTACCCGAAAACTGCCCGAGAACGGAAGGCACGCTGCCAGAATCTCAATTCGGAGCATCCCGGCCATGAGAGAAGTACGAATTACTTGGTCGTGGAGAACATCGTTAGCCAGCGTGAGGTACGGTCAGTGCCGAGTGGCGGCCCGTCACGTTCTTCACGAAGCGGCGACCTTGCTTCGCCGCGACCTCGTTCAGCCGCTCGTCGCTGCCGAAGTAGCTGCCCACGCGTTTCGTTGGGCCCAGCAGTTTTTCCAACGTCGCCTGCCAGCCGTGAGCCTCAATTCCCAAGCGCGACAACAACGCCGGCGTCTCCGCGGTCACCCGAGCCTTGCCGGGTCGCACCAAACGGCTGGTCCAATCGATCAACTGCAGGTATCCCGTCAGCGAAATGCCCTGCAACATCCCCGCCAGGCCGTGTCCGTTGGGGTCTCGCTTGTCTTCAATGGGGAACAACCAGTGATCCTTCTCCAGATGGACCTTCGAGACGTACGGAGACCCTTCTCGCAGCTTGTCGAGCTTCCCTTGAGCCGCACAATGTTCGACACGCGCCTTCACCGACGTATGCGGCGATTTCTCCGGAGTGGCCGCGATTCCTGCCGCCACGGGATTCAAGTCGATGTACGCACACGTCGCCAACAGACTGGCTTCATCCAAGATGGCGATCGATTTGAACCGACCTTCCCAGAAGGCCCCCGTGCAGTCGTCCTCTTTGTTGGCTCGGCGAGCAATCGGTTCCTTGAGAAACTTCA
>CAMAVF010000235.1 GCA_945861445.1 Planctomicrobium piriforme
ATCCGGCCGGTTGCATCGTCGTACCACAGTCCCGGGCCACAGTACAACGGCTCGACTTCGGCCCGGAGCCCGATGTTCTTCGCGGTTGTCTGTTTGGCCGCCAACTGTTCAGCAGTGACCGGCAATTGAATCCACGCTTCGTTCGTCGCTCGCAGATCCTGTGCATGATAGTAGGTGTTCAAGCCAATCATGGAATCACCGAAGCTACCGAGGACATAGCGCAGATTGCGATAGGTCCGGGTCGAGCGATATTCATCAGTCGTGCCGGGCACCAGTTCCCAGGCGTGTTCAGCGTCACGGAAGAATTCGGGAAAGCCGGCATCGATCGTCGCGAGTTCACCGGGGTAGGACCGGATCGTGAGTGGCGCGTCAGCGCGCCCCGAGGCTGCCCAGCGGACGGCTTCGTAATAGATCCCGCCTCGCAGATACAGCGTTTCGCCGGGCACAACACCCGTCAGTGCGCGAGTCACCGTGCGCCAGGGGCGAGCTTCAGAACCGTCGGCTGCATCGTCACCGCGTACCGCATCGACGAATTTCGCCGGACCCGTTCCCAATGGTCTATTCGAGGCGACCGGCAGGCGGACGAGCGGTTCAGAACTGCGAGTCGGCTCGGCCGCCACGACAATGGCCGGAGTGATGCCGAGGAAACACAGGAGTCCCAGACAGGAGATTGCCATCCGCATCGTGAAGTTCCTGGGAGTTAGGACCGGCGCATCAATAACTGTCGTGGCCGACGCTGCTAGCGTCGGCGCGGATGCTGGCAGCATCCGCCACGTACCGACAGTTATTGATACGCCGGCCTTTAGTCCGGTGAGTAAATCGTTTCGACAATGTTCAGTAAGATTCTCATCTGATCCTCGAACAGGCGCTCGGCCGCGACGCTCGATGCTTGACGACCATGCGGCAGGGATGCGGCAGGGCTCCAGCCGGTGTAAATGATCTGGCCGCGGCCGACGGGGACTCGACCCAGCAGCGTGCGGTTGGACGCTGTCCCGAGAATGATTTCGCCGTTGGTGAAGGCGGGCCCCACTTCGCCACGTGCCAGCCACGCATGGTCGCTGCCCGGCAACTGCAGGTGCTTGACCCACGGGTGTTCGGCGAGCTTGATCACGATCTCAGTCGACGTGTTGAGCGGTTGCTCGCCGATGAGTTCCTCGAAAACCTTGCGACCTGCTGGATCGGCGAAGATGTCAAACCGATCACGGAACAGCCACAGCGTGCCGCCCTCTTCGAGGAACTTCCGGACCAGTGGAAGCTGATCCGCAGTGAACCGATTGGGGGTGACGTTCGCCCGCGTGAAGCTGCCATCGATGACGACAAGCTTGTACTTTGAATATTCCTTCGGATCTAACCAGGCCCGTTCGACCTCGACGACTGGGACCCGGGCACGCCGCAGAGCAAACGCCACCAGTGGCGCGTCGAACGCTGGGTAACCCGTGACAATCACGGCTGATTTCAGTGTCGCTGGCTGCGTTCGCTCTTTGATGGTCGGCGGACGCGGCTGCGGGACGTTCGCCAGGGTGAAATCGGCTGCGAGTACCCGGCCGCAGAGATCGAAGCGTCCGAAACAACCAATTCGGGGCACCTGTTGACCGCGCGCGATCGCTCCGATATCAGGCTGGCCCGCGTCGTGCGAACGTAAGGGGTTGGCCAATTCCTGTGGTAACTCGACGCCCGCGTCGACGGCGGGGCTCTCCGCCTGCAAGCGCACGTCGGCGACTTCCGGCCACTTTGTCGAGTAGCTGGTGAACTTGGGATCGGCGTAGCGATCGTGTGCCGTCCAGCCGGGCGGGTACTGCTGTTGACTGGCGATAAACTCGGGCGATTGGCGGAATTTCAGGCACCACTCACGTTGAAAAGTCAGCCCGTCAGTCATGCTCCAGAAAAGGTTCCCATCGGCGATAAAATCCGTCGTCGTGGGAGGCAGTCCTTCCTGAATCGGACCGCGCATCTGACAGAAGACATTGTTGAAAACGCGACGCACGGTCCCATGGCTCACCGGGCTGCCAACGCCTTGAGCCGCATATTCTGACCGGGATGGCTCGCCCATCAGAAACGTGTTCTGATAGATCCACATGGATTCCCAGGCCGGACTTCCATGATCGCCCCCGAAGCGACCCAGGGAGTTAATCTCCTGAATGTCTGCGGGGCCGGTGGGCCAATGATACATCACTGGGCCCCGCAGATCGAAGACGTTGCGCGAGATGATCGCCCCACCTCCCAGTTGCTTGCGAGCACTGCGAGATCCATCGGCCGCGACAATCGGTTCGAGGGTTTTTTGCCGGCCATGCCCGACACCGAATGCCAGACACGTGAGAGTCCTGGCGAACCGGTTGCCAAAGATGGTGACCGGCCCGCCGGGAGTGATTCCATCGAAGCCGGTATTCGCGGTCAGAAAGATCCCGTCATCGCTGATGTTTTCCACCAGACTGTGACTGATCTCAACCTGGCGAATGTTGCCGATAAATACTCCGTCGACCGAGTCCGTAAATTCACAGTTCACGAAGGCATACTCACGCCCGGGTAAACCATCGGGATCCCAGCCACCCGTGCGCACCAACCGCGATTCGATTGACCGGTATTTCAAGCTGCCGCGGAAGGTCCACGGCGCCGCGAGGCCGCGAAAGGCCGTGTGCGTGACGTGCAGCCGTTCGATGCCTTCGGCTCGTAGACACGGATCACCGCCATACAGCGTCAGTCCACTGAGACTGATGTCGGATCCACCACGTATCTCGAGCGGAGCTTGACGAGTACCGCGAAGAACGAGGTCTTGCAGGACGACGTGTCGGCAATTCTGCAGCTTGAAGACGGGACCGTGTGCCGATCCGGCGATGATCAGCGGAATGCGCCGCGGGTCGGTCTCACCGAGATAGTTGTTGTCTCCGAGCGCCGGCAGTTTCGTGTGAGCCAACCGGCAATGGATGCGGTCGGTGGCCTCGTTGTACCAGAGACCCGGACCGCAATAGACGTGCGAGGTCGCCTTCACCTTGTCTTCGCCACGGATCGTCCAATAGGCCAGGTCACTTTGTAAATCAGGTCGATGCCAATACCCCTGCAGCGGGAGCAGTGAATCGACAAAGTTGCCGAGCAGGTTGACTCGCAGATCGCCTTCACCCGTTTCGATATCAGGGTAGGTTTTCGTCGATTGAAACTCCCCAGCGACGCCCCCAGGACAAGGCTCCCAGGCGGTCGCAGCGGCGAGCTGAAATTCGGGCAGGCCACCATCGACGGTGACCAGTTCACCCGGATAGGCTCGAATGGTAATGGGTTGGCCGGGCGTTCCCACGAGCGTCGCCGTGATGTGTTCGTAGTAGGTTCCCGCGCGGAGATAGAGGGTCTCGCCCGGTTGCAGTTTGGCGACTGCGTGGCCGATCGTCTTCCACGGCTTGGCCTGCGTGCCCGCGAAGGCATTGTCACCCCTCTGGATGTCGACGTATTTGGCGGGACCGGTCCCCAGCGCTCGCTGAATCGCCTGGGGCAAGGGACGCACCGGAGGATGGCTGGCAAATTCTGCCGCGGAGAGCTGTGAGATGCCGGCCAACGTCAACACCGATAACAGGAGTGATTGTCCCAGACGACGTACGCCACGTGCCATGATGATGGTCCTTGGCAGCCTGTTGAAAAAGGTGTCTGGAACTTTGCCAACCACAAGGAATCGAGCGTTCTTTCGACGTTCGGAGAGTTCCAGACACCTTTTTCAACAGGCTGTTAGCGGTCCGAATGGTGGAACGCTCGTGGTGTGAAGTATAGCCGAACGCGATTCAAAATGGTCGCCAGCGACTCTCGACGCTTGCCTCGGAAAAGATGCGGGACACTCTCATTAGAAAACGCACTAATGACACTAAGTCTTCGCGATCCAGGAAGACGGAGTCAAGTTGAAATCCCTTGGAAAATGTGCGGTTCGGCCATCACTGAGCTGAGCGTGATGCCAGCCAGTGCCAGTTTGGCGGCCCGTCACCATCAGTGGACAAAAATATTTTGAATTCGTATTTTAGGAAAGATAGGAGGTTTTCTGCTTTTATCCAAAATGACGACTGCGAAGTCTGGCGAATGCTTCGGCGGCATGTTACACCATGTTACCGGATAGGTAAAAGTAATCGATTCGATACAAAAAGTTCCCGGATTCTGAAATTCTTTAAGTGTTTCCATAAAGTAGCTCGACTTTTGGCTTTCGCATTGTCTCCCAGTTTTCCTGAACTGCGCGAGTCTATGCAAATTGCCGTCGACAGGCACTGCCGTTGTCTTTCTTGCAAGTACCGTCAAATACTGCGGATCCGTGTCACGATCCGCGCTGGCGTTCACAATTTTTCACGGAGAAGCATGAAGTATGTTGTCCCCTTATCGATGGTTAATGCGTTCGATGTTTCCCGCAAACGCACTTCGCCGAACCCGCCGGAACGTCCTACCCCTCGTCGAAAGCCTTGAATCCCGCCAATTGCTGACGAACATCTTCTCGGAGGGTTTTGAAGGTGCTTTCCCTGGAGCGAACTGGACTGTTGTCTCCAGTCAGGGACGCGGCTGGGACGACAACGATAACACTTTTAATTCGGGCAGTTGGTGCGGATTCGCCGCAGACTTTACGAATGGGACAGACGGGTTAGACTACGTCAACAGCATGGACACCACCATGACTCAGGTGGTCGATCTGACGAACTTTCGGAATGTCAGTCTCACGTACTTCGACGTGTTCAATACCGAATCAGGTTTTGACGGACTGACCGTCACGATTTCGAAAGGTGGCATTTCGACTACCACTGCACTTGAGAGCGGCTTCAATTTTACGTGGACCCAGCACACCGTTGCTGTCCCGGAAGCTCTCTGGGGCCAGTCAGGGGTTTCGATTCAGTTCAAATTCCATAGTGACGGCTCTGTCATTGGTAGCAATGGCGGTTTCCAGAAGGGCGTCTGGGTGGACGACATCTCCCTGGACGGCACACTGGATGCCGGATTTCCAACATCGACAATTACCGTGCCGCAGGGCACCAACCTGGAACTGAACCAGTTTGGCAATATCACTCGTTCGGATGCGATTACCTCGGCTGGAGATCGCGATTTCTATGGATTGGGCATTGACACGGCGGGCAATTACACGTTTACCGTGGACGGCGGGGCTGGTTTTGATGCTCAATTGCGAATCTATGATGCCAACGGAAATGCTCTCACCGGTATCCTCGACTCGACCGGCAGCGGCGGCAGCGAATCGGTCACCCTGAATTTGGCGAACAGTGGGCAGGCTTGCTATCTCGTGGTTGGCGGCTTTACGACCAGCACGGGCAGCTATACCCTCAGTGTGAATGGCCCGTCCTCAAGCCCGGTCAGCGAGTTTCCAGCATTCCCTACTTTTACGGCTAGCGATAACAGCACGATCAGTTTTGCGGGCGACCGGGATTATTTCAGTTTCGTCGCCCCTGCCGATACGTCCACACTGACTCTGACGCTCAATAATTCCGCCAATCTGGACGGCGTCATCAACCTGTTCGATTCGAGTGGTGTCAACCTGGGCCGTAGTGACTCAGGCGGTTCGGGCACCACAGAGACACTGTCCAGCGTTTCGATCACTCCGGGTAACACCTATGTCCTGATGGTGTCTGGATTTTCCATGTCGGAAGGTTCGGCCGCCAGCGAGGCCTACGATTTCGTCATCGATTTCAATCCCGACAATGTCGGCAATCCTCCCGCCACGATTTCTGTCCCGGATGGGCCCAATTTGCGGCTGAACCAGTTCGGCGATATCAGCGGTTTCGGCGGGTCGATTGGTTCCACGACGGAATTCGACATCTACGGCTTTGGCGTCGAAACCACGGGTGCCTATACGATTACCGCGGGCAATGGCATCGATACGCAACTTCGCGTTTATGATTCCAATGGTGTCGCCATCGCCGCAACGGTTGATGGTGATACCCAGGCGAATAACGGTGAAACGACGACCGTGAATCTGACGGCCGGTCAAACCTGTTACTTCGTGGTGGGCGGCTTCAGCACGATCACTGGCAATTACACCGTTTCAGTCGATGGACCGCCTGTGTCGGTCGCGGCGAGCAGTTTCCCGTCCCCCAATTACTTCCTGTCGGGATCTGACGGGATTCAGTATGCAGGCGATCGCGATTACTTCAACATCACCGCACCCGTCGGGACCACCACCCTGACGATCATCATGAATCCCTCCGCTGGACTGGATGGGGTCATCACCCTGTTTGATTCCACCGGGGTGAAATTGACGCAGCGCGACAGCGCGTTCGCAGGGGGCGCCGAAACGATCTCCAGTTTCGCGGTCACCGCCGGCCAGAACTATTATGTCCTCTTCTCCGGCTTTGACCTGACGGAAGGCTCAACCGCAGCCGAAAACTATTCCTACAGCATCGATTTCGGTCCCGACCTGGTCGACACCAACGTGGCCCCGACAATTCCTGCGGGACAAGTCCTGCCGATCCCCGAGAATTCGGCCACCAATACCGTCGTCGGTACGGTGGTCGCCAACGACGCCAACTCGACTGCTCCGAATAACACATTGACCTACCAGATTATCAGCCAGTCACCCAGTACCCAGTTCTCGATCAATTCCGCGACCGGGCAGGTCACTTACGTCGGCCCCGGCGCCCTCAACTTCGAAATCACGTCGCAGTACACGATCTCCGTGAAGGTCACAGACGGGGGAGCGGGCTTCCTGAACACCACGCAAAATGTGACCATCTCGGTCACCGACGTGAATGAAGCTCCGACGATCCCTGCCGGACAGACGTTGCAGGTGCTCGAGAATTCGGCCGTCAATACGGTTGTCGGTAACGTGACTGCGAACGACCCGGATTCCGCCGCCCCCAACAACACGCTGACCTACAGCATTGTCAGCGGCAATCCGAGCAACCCGTTCTCGATCAATTCGGCGACCGGTCAGGTGACGGTCGCCAACCCGGCAGCCCTGAATTTCGAATCGTCACCCCAATTTACGTTGCAGGTCAAGGTCACCGATGGCGGAGCCGGTAGCTTGAACGTCACGCAGTCAGTCGTCATCAACCTGATCGATGCCAACGACGCGCCTTCAATTCCCGCGGGCCAGATCCTCAGCGTGCCCGAAAACTCAAATGCGGGTGCAACGGTCGGGACGGTCACAGCCAGTGACCCGGATACCACGGCACCCAACAAGACTTTGTCATACAGCATTACCGGCGGGAATACGAATTCCGCATTCACGATCAATCCCGGTACGGGCGCCATTACCGTGAACAACTCCGCGCAGCTCGATTTCGAAGCGACGCCGAGCTTCAATCTGACGATCACCGTGACGGACGGTGGCAGCCTCCAAGCGAACCAAGGGGTTACGGTTAACCTGACGAACGTCAACGAACCGCCGGTCATCGCCGCGGGCCAGAGTTTCTCGCTGCCCGAGAACTCACCGGTCGCCACACTGGCGGGCGATGTGATCGCCAGCGATCCGGATGCCAACAAGGCCACCACGTTCAGTATCACTGGCGGCAACACGGGCAATGCCTTTGTCATTGATTCTTCGACGGGGTCCATCACAGTCAATACCGCATCCGCGATCAATTTTGAGACCAATCCAGTCTTCAATCTGGTCGTCAAGGCGACTGACTCCGGAAACCTGACTGACACCAAGACCGTCACGATCACGCTGACCGACGTCAACGAAGCTCCGACGATCACCGCCGGGCAGACGTTCAGCCTGCCTGAGAATTCCGCAGCCGGATTCAATGTGGGGACAGTCGTCGCCTCTGATCCAGATTCGACCGCGCCCAATAATTCGAAGACTTTTAGCATTTCGGGCGGCAACACCGGGAATGCCTTCAACATCAATACCATCACGGGGGCCATCTCGGTGAATTCCGCCGCGGCGGTGGATTTCGAGACGACACCGAGTTTCAGCTTGAGCATCACCGTCACCGATGGCGGATCCTTGACCGCGACTCAGACCGTTACGGTCAATTTGACTAACGTCAACGAGGCGCCCGTTTTGGGAGCCCCAGGTGCCAGCCCGACATTCGTGGGTAAGACCAAGACGCCGGTCAAGGTATTCCCGACGATTACGGTCAGCGATCCTGATGGTGCGACCGACCTGGCTTCGATCACCATCACGGTCTCGATCCCGGCCGGGAAAAAGAAGTTCGATATCATCAGTCCCACCAGTGCCGGGGCCCTGGGGAGTCTCTCGGGCTCGTTCCTCAGTGGCGACGTCACGATCACATTGAACAATGGAGTCACCGCGGCACAAGTTCAGAACTTCCTGCGCAGCATCACGTTCTCATCCAGCAAGGCCAGCTTGAAGACACTGACACGAGATTTCACTGTCAGTGTTACGGATAAGGCCGGTGCGACCAGTAACTTTGTTGGCCAGACGGTCCTCGTCCGGAAGAAATAAGGGGGAGGCCAGGGAATAACCCGCTACCAGGCGGCGAGTCGTGACTTCCTGCCAGATGTTAAACAGTGTGCCACCGGTTTTGCCGGTGGCACACTGCATTGATGGCATTGGCCACATCGCGTTCGCAATTGACACAATTTCGAGTCCGGCATATCCTTCCAATCCCTTCCTTCCCAGAACTTGGCGGGCCTGCTGACGCTGGCCAGCGACTGGGCTTTGTCGAGTCTTGTTGATCACATCCACGGACGGAACCCGGGTTCCGATCATCCCCCCTATGAGCGGTTTGGAACACCTTTCGTGGTTGGCAAACTACGTCTTGAATGACGACCGTTTCGCGGGGAATGTCACGGCGGTGGGCGTCGGCCTGACGGTTGTCCTGCTGAGCTGGTTTCTGCTGAAGAATTTGTTGTCGACCGCCTGGATCACTCTTAGTAAATTGATCAAGCAGACCGTCTGGCTGGCGGCCGGCACCAGGATTCATCTTACGCTGCAGATCTGGTTGTGGAGATTGTTCGTCTCGGCGAGCTGTGCGACGCTGGCTCTCGGTATTGCCTATCACGCCGCGGGTGGCGATGTGGGACACGACGTTCAGACCGCCTATCGGCGGATCACGCCGCAGCACATTCTCAAGTGGGGCCAAACGCTGTGTCTCCTGGCCTTGCTGGGATTTGTGGCCTGGTCGCTGCTGCGGTCAATCCGCTTGCTGCGGCCACTCGCTGAAGATTGGACGGTCAAGCGGCTGCGCCGCACCGTGCGCGAGGACGACGAGGCCGAGCCTCCCTCGACGCTGGTCCCACAGGGCATGATCCTGTTGGAACGGTACGCGGTGGCGGCGACCGTCTTGCTGAGCCTCCTCACTGCGGGCTGGCTGCTGGAAATCGGGCAGGTCACGAATCCCACGCTGGGATTTGCGCTGCGTGTGACTTCAATCCTGGTCGTGGCGCGGCTGTTGACGCTGGCCTTTCAAACATTCGCGAAGCCGCTGACGAATTACGGCAACCGACATTTCAATCAAGGCAGGCTCACCCATTACTGGGAACGGCTCGCGCGCCTGGTTCCGCTCGGGCAACGCTGCTTTGAAATGACCGTCTACATCTGCGCGGCCGTGCTGAGTGTCCACGAGTTGCAGGTCATTGACTCGGTTGCCCGGATATTTGTGGCCAATTGGGGCGAGAAGTTCGTGAAGTGCATCGGAATCTTTTTCGGTACGCGAGTCCTGATCGAACTGCTGCAGGTGTTGTTGAACGAAGTGTTCGGTATCTATCAGGAAGGAAATCGGATCAGCCAGCAGGCTCGCACGCTGGTGCCGCTGCTGCATTCCGTCTGCCAGTATGCCGCTTACATTGGTGGTGCGGTGTGGATGCTGGTCGTGTTTGGGTTCCCGCCCGAGCCCATTCTGGCGAGTGCCGGAATTATTGGCCTGGCCGTTGGCCTGGGGGCCCAAAGTCTGGTCACCGATGTGGTCTCAGGACTGTTCATCCTGTTTGAGAATCAGTTTCTAGTTGGCGACTATGTCGAGATCGGAACGGCTCGCGGCATCGTGGAAGCAGTCGAAGTCCGGCACACGCAGATTCGCGATGATCAAGGGAAGCTGCATATCATTCCCAACGGACAGATCAAAGAGGTCATCAACCTGTCGAAGGGATTTATCTACGCGATCGTGGATGTCAAAGTTCCGACAGGCCACGATCTGGAAGTCTATCTGCGAGCGATGACTGACGCCGGCCGACAACTGCGTCAACTCCGGCCCGAAGTTCTGGCCGAGACCACCATCCAGGGCCTGGTCGGCCTGACATTGCAGGAGACGACCGTCCGAGCCGTCACGAAAGTGAAGCCGGGCACCCATCACCAGATGGAGAATGAATACCGTCGCCTGCTGAAAGGGATCCTCGATCAACTGGCCTGCCTCCCCTCCGAACGCCGAGCCGCATAAGATGGGATGGACGGTCTGACCCGGTGAGTCGGGCGAGATCGTTTCAATCTTAACCGCCGCCAGATGGTTCGATGGTGTGAGAGGGTGAAGATTGGCAGGATGATGTCGGGCAGAATGATTTTGATTGAACAAGAAACGGATCTATCCCCCCTCGCCTCGGTACTCCGGGGAGAGGGGCTTTTCGAGCGTCCTTACGATTGTCTCATCCAAACGGCCATTTCACCTGACATTCCAGCACTCAACATCATTGATAGATCGTCCCCCTCACCCCCGGCCCCTCTCCCCAGATTACTGGGGCGAGGGGAGATAATTCATCCGCGGGGGCGAGCCTGAGACCGCTAACGTACAATCCTTTTGGAAAAGCGATTCAGAGCGCACAACGCCAATCCGTCCTTGTTCACGCGAGACTCATGGTGACCACGGTTGCACCACTACTGGTTGTCGATGTCGGGAACAGCCGCACGAAGTTCGGCGTCTTTCGCGATTGGCTTACGGTGACACCGGGAGTCTTGCCGACGTGCGAGCGCGTGCTGGTCGCGGCGGCAGAGGATGAATCGTTCCCCTGGCTGGAACTGCAAGAAGTGCTGGGCGAGACTCCGCCGGTCAGCCTGCTGGCCGCTGTCAATCCGCCGGTCCTTGAACGACTTCTCGACAGTTGGCCGAGATCGACGTGGCCCGAACCGCGATTCCTGGCGAACAATGTGGGCCTGCCGATCGTCAACCAGACTCTCTATCCCGATCGAGTCGGCACGGACCGATTGTTGAAGGCAGTGGCAAGTAACGTGCTGCGACCGGAAGGTCAGCCGCTGATTCTGATCGATTCCGGCACGGCGACGACCGTTGATTGGGTGACATCCGAGGGAGCGTTTGCGGGCGGGGCGATCTTGCCCGGATTGGCGCTATCCTCGCGGGCGCTGCACGATCACACGGCGCAGTTGCCGTGGATTGCGCCGGAAAGCTTTCAGCAAATCCAACCCGTAGCAGTCGGGACTGAAACGCAAGCGGCATTGCAGAGTGGAATCTACTGGGGACACATCGGGGCCGTCCGAGAACTGATCCAGCGAATGACGGCCGAACATCCCGGCGAGACCCCGCTGGTATTGATCACCGGCGGAGCGGGAGAGATCGTGGCCCGGGAACTCGGATTAGCCGACAGCTACTACCGCGATCTGACCCTGCAAGGATTGGCGATCACCGCGCGATCCTGGAAGTCACCAGAAAAACCGCGTCTCCCATAAGTCCCATGTGTCCTATCAGTCCCATGCGTCCTATTTCGATCGAGTGGGCACTCGGGGGTCGGGCGTGCGATTTTTGGAAATTGGCCGTCCCGAAGTTCCGATTGCAACTCAACGGTCG
>CAMAVF010000236.1 GCA_945861445.1 Planctomicrobium piriforme
TTTCGCTTGGTCGCAGGGACTCGCTGCTGGGAATAGGCGGAGTGAATTGTCGCGAGCGCATTACTCAGCTCTTGATCATTCCAGGGCTGGGCACCTTTTAATAAAAGGTGTGTCGCACGGGACTCTGACCATCCGCAGCCATTAAAATCACAAGCGGCGTTGAACAGCCGTTGGTTCCATTGCGGGCCTGCCGCGTACATCGCGAGCAAGAACTGGCGCGTAGCTCTTGTTATGAACGGGATTCGCGAAATATTGATACGGTCGCGGGTCGTCAGCTTGATACCGTCTGAGACGGCTCGCCCCTCTGACATCAGGGGCCTGAGCGAGTCGTTAGACACGGGCCGCGCCTCCGACCGCTGCCAAAATTCCCGGCAGATCTGCTCTGGCAAATCCGCGAGCCCCGCCGCCCAGATGCTCCGGCCATCGATCCAGCGGTACGCGTTTCCCGAGGGGTGGATGGACGGCGGTAGAATGATCAGACCACCGTGGCCGCGAAACTCCAAGCCGGGATCCCAGGGCGTGATCCTGGCAGTTGTCTTCAGATCTGGGGGCAGCCGGAATAATAAATGCTTCCGATACGGGTCCGGATTGCCCGTCTTCGCGGTCGCCGTGTGGGGCAGCTCGCCCATCCGATCCAGGAATGCACGATGGGCCTGCTCCCCATCGATGTCAACCGCGACGATGCCACTCGGCGGCCCCAGCACAGCCATGACTCCTGCATCAGGAAACTGGTATTCCCAAAAACTGCGTATGACGCGTTCGCCTAAGCTGGAGGTCGCCTGCTTGTATTCATGCCAAGGTACTAACGGACGCTTATCACCGGAGCGTTGGGGTATGACAACCAACCCCAATGCGTCGTAAGCCAAGGCTTCTTCGAGGGCAGAACTTGTAACAACTCGCATTCAATTACCTCCGGAATAAAAAAAGGGAACGCACCGGTATGAGGTCAGGTTTGCGTCGGGACAAACCAGGTCAACCGTCCTTTAGGACAGTGACTTCCACTGTGCGTGTGATACCTGTCGGCGACAGGCAAGATGCCAGGTAGGTCAGACTCCGCGGTCACTCATGTCAGAGATCCGCGTTCGGGTATACCATCAGGGCGCGCATGTCCGACAAACTAACCCTGCCACACCCGTCGCAATTGCCTTCATGATCGAACGCGGAAAGATGAGTCCCAGGTTGGCGACACATTGGGCAGGGAGTCACCGTGTCGGCGTTGTACAGGACTTGCATGACGACCCAGAATGGCGACGTAGCCATGTGTCGGCGGAAATCCAGAATCTCGTCAGCGCTCAGTCGGACGACCTGGGCACCACGTCTCGAATTAGTAGGGAAAATCGTCCGATAGACTTCTGTTTTACCTGTGTCGTCAGGTGTTAGGGGCATCGCCTCATACGCTACGTGAGCGATAGCTTGCCATAGCTTTCGCTGCTCCGCTGAGTCGACATCCTGTGTTTCAAAAAAATACAAGATGACATGGATTTGGGGGCCGCAGCATCGGACTGTCACCTGTTCGATGTCAGGAAGGCTGTGCAGCCAACACAGTAGCGCTAGCTCGTAGACTTGAGCCCGTGCTGCTGTGATGCAACAACACAGTGCACGACGAGGCAGTAGCTCATCGGCGAGGAAAGCAATGCGATCAGATGCCAGAATTTGCTCGGTCGCCAGCTCCGCAGCTGGGCCGCACTCACCCGCATTGGTGGGTTGCCCAAGCGCATCGAGACTCGCGTCGTCAGTCGTGGAGTTGGGGATGGGGATGGGGAGTGATGTGTGCGTGGCATCTTGCACGACGCCGTTGGTTGGCGGTATAATATCTGTCATGTTGTTCCTTGAATGGGCCCGTCCGGTTGCTTGAATCAACCGGCGGGCATTTTTTGTTGGTCAGCATAGAAAATTAAGTCCTGAGGTCTTACCTTTGCCCATTCGTCTGGTGGCGTCGACTATTAGCGGCCGTGAGTCGGTCCTTTCACCGCTCAATAATTGGCATCATGTCATTGATAATACGGCTTGCAAAGTTCTCGTCCTTTCTTGTACGAGTTCCAGTTGCTATTGCTAAAATCCAGCCGCGTCCAGTTGTTGATCGACGGAATTATCATCAGAGGATATGCTCCGTTTTTGTGAGCGCTCGGGTGAGTTCAAGGCGATGACGAACCTATGGATGGCCTCAACTGATGTGACCCTACGTCCACCTACCATTAGACTCTCAAGTAGCGTTCCGTTCACGCCGCGTAATGCGTGCCGAATGGCAGTAGCTTGATGAGGTCGCGTGCCGGGGTAGTGTTTTGGTGCTTCGCTAATCGGAAAAATTGTCTCGGTTTTCAAATTGATCATCGCCTAAGCTTTCTCAAACTTCACATTCACAGCCTGGCGAAAGATTCGCGGCTAGGCCGAATGCGGGGTGCCGTTGGGGACTATCGCCAACTGGTCAAGGCCGTAGGACGCTGTGAGCAGTGGCGGTTTGGATAGACAACTTCGCGAGGGACCAGTGCTGGTCACCATTGCTATGGCACAGAATGTGGATTGACACCTTGTCAAGTGCCGAGTGCGAAGTTGCTCTTTGCTAGCTACATCGTCAGTCGCGTGCAACTAACGATCTGGGTGTAGATGACGTCGCCCTTGCAACTGCGCAGGGCACAGAGAGTCGGACTCATCATGCTGGGTGTGGAGAGTCCGAATTGACGTCAAGACAATTGCTTTGAAACACATGCGGGTCGGCATTGCGGCTCTCTCTGAAAAAGTGTTTGGTCGGTACCACATGCACTAATTTTACGGAGCACGCCGCGGCAAAGCCCCGCAGACAGAGGCAAATCAATCCTGTATAAATCCCTGCCGAATTTAATTCGGGGTTTCTTTTCGTGGTCGTCCAGCTTTCGCCTTCGGCAAAGCGGGTCTTGCAAACTTCTTGGCATATTGGACTGCGATCCGTCGAACGTCCGCTTTCCCGGCAAGCTTTTCCCACGGCAATCCTTCGCGTTCAATCCTTTGATTCGTCAGAACCCGCACCTCGTTGGCGTTAAGCCCAGCTGAAAACCGTTCGTAAATGTACTGGTTCCGAGCATCTAGCTGACGTTCGACTTTTGCGCGGGTGTCCTCTTTACGATCCCGAAGCTGTGCGGCAAGTGTTTCTACGATTCTCAGCTGATGATTTTCATCAGAATGCACAACGATTGGTTCAGTCACTCCGAGTTCCTCTCGGAGTGACTGGCCAACTTCCGCCCCTTCCTCTGGTTGCGCGCCTGCTCCCTCGCAATCTGTAGGGATTTCAACAGCCAAGTTCTTCAACCAGTCGGCCAAGGCACTCCCGTTGTCCGGAATGACCTGTTTGCCCAAATGTGAAGCAGCTTGATCTAAGCACAATTTGGCGAATGCGACCGCTTGCGACGACGGGTGACGACGTTGCTCATCACACGTTACGATCAAGGCCCCAATCGCATTACCCGCCTGATACCAGTGGGCCAATTCTGTTTGCCCTTGCCACAACAGACCGGCGATTGTTTTAATTTTTTGTCGCGACATGTAACTCAGCATATCCAATGAAACAGGTCGTCGGTTGACATCGGCGCCGTAATCACTGCTTCTGAGATCAAATTCTTCCAACCGAGACAACGCGGCATCCAGAAGCATAACTTTTGAAATCGGTAGTATGTCCGAAAGTTGGACGAGCGGCTCCACAATTGCGTCGACGGCGGGAATTGCAATGTACAGTCCTAATAGAAATGCCGACCTGTTCCGCGATACTTCATTTTCAGGCTGCTGAGGTGACGGCAATATATTCGTTGTCATGCAGTCCCCCTTGTGATTTTCTAGATCTTGATTCTGCTTATCCTAGCCTACCAACACAGATGGGGTTTCGATCACAATTCTTCAGAAAGCAGTCAAACACGTAGCCGGGAATTCCACCGAAATCAAGACGCAGAGAACCCCTCACTCGTTGCCGACCTCGAATTGATCCCCTAAAAGGAAGGGGACGTTATCGAAACCCCGTGCTTCGGACAAATCGCTTTGATGAACTCATCCAATCTCTGACATGACTTTTTCCGCAAATTGAAAATCTCGTTCCGCATAGATCTGTGTGACGTCCGCCTTTCGATGTCCAAGGACCGTTTGTGCCGCTTCCAGACCATAGCGTTGCCGCAATTCCGTGGCCCGATTATGTCGCAGCCGATTGGGAGCCCATACTGGGATCTCTGCCCTTTCGCAAGCACGCTCAATCGCGCGCCGATAGCTATGGGTAGTATAATGGTTTCCCCGGCGCCCCGGCCGCGGATGCGATTCCGGGGCAACACGACCCCCAATGCCTGGGGGCAGAGGTTCGGATCGAATGCTTTCTTTTGGGTTGAAGCAGTACGCTTCGTCCGGCCGTTCGAGCCAAGGTGTCAGCACGGCTTGCGCGATGGGTCCAATATGGATCCGGCGTTCGCTACCATGATGCTCCGTCTTGTGGCTTCCGGGGCGGTAAACCCAAATTGCCTTCGACCGATCGATATCACCAGGGCGCAGCTGACACACCTCTCCCGGTCGGCATCCAGTCAGGCGCTGAAATTCGATCATCGCGCGTAAGACGGCGGAGAGATACGGCAGAGCAGCCGTGATGTCCGATTCGGGGACCGGTTGAATGGGCGGAAGCTCGCGGGCTCGACTGCGGCCTTGTTTCAGTCCCGCTACTTCAGCGAGAGCGTGATAGGTCGCTGCTGGAACCAGCTGATTTTCGACTGCCCAGCGGAACATCCGCTTTGTCCGCTCAATATATTGATTGATCACACGACGGGAGAGCCCTGCATCAATCAGAGCTTCCCGCACAACTTTGAGTTCCCGCGGGCCGAACTCGTGCACGGATGTGTGACCGTAGAGATTACGCAGGGGACGCAGCGCTGCTTGAATTCCCGCTTGCTCATCGGTGGGCGAGCCGTTCTTGACGTAATACTCTTGAGCATGCTGCCAATAGACCAAGATCAGCGCACTGACAATTAGGCTTTGATCGCGCTTGGGAGCAGTCTGGGTTTGGGGGCCGATTCTCTGTGTGACCCAACCGGAAATGAGTTCGAGGTACTGGCTATAGCTCTCTGCCGAGCCATAACGACCAAGATAATGATTCGCGCCGTCAATGGTCACGACGGCGCAATTGCGCGCCTTGTGGAGGCGGTAAGAAGGTGGTGCTTCAGTCCGGGGCATGAGCGGCTTCCTGTGCTGGACGGTACATGTACCGTTTTTCGCAAGGACTTATTGCCGCTCTGCCCACCGCGGACAGATATGCTAACTCGTGCGTTCAGCATCAGTTACGTTAAATCGGGATGACAGGATTTGAACCTGCGACCCCTTGACCCCCAGTCAAGTGCGCTAGCCAAGCTGCGCCACATCCCGTTGTCGTACTACAAACTGTCTGATTGCTGGGTTGGACTGGAGTTGGGGATGATCCCGTTCCTGTCTTCGCCCGCAATGGTCCCCACTTATCGACTGGAAACCGCGGCTGGCTTGAGCTTTCGGGGGACACGGTTGCCTGTGTCTGAAGCCCTCGCTGAATCCGCTATCGGGTTATCTCAATGTTTCCCGTGTTTTGCAAGGCTGGAGGCCGGGTTTTATCTCATTTGAAGACACTTATGGCTGGCCCTGCCCCTGTTCGGCTTCGAGAGCTTTTTGTTCTTGATAGAGGGCAATGATGTACTGTGCTTCTTCGGCGATCGTCTTGAACACGCGTTTCAACCGGGCGGGTTGCGGTGGCTGTAGCGGGCGGGGGGCCGGGGCCGCGACTGTGGCGACTGCGGCGGGTGACGCCTTGTGGATGGCCGTGTCTTCGTCGCTGGTCATGCCCGTCTTCGAATCGCCGTCTGTCAGCCAGTCGGCAATATCGGCATCGGGAATGGGCGGTGGCTTAGGACCATCGACTTGAAACAGCGCCGGGCCGACTCGCAACAGGTCGCCGGGTTTCAGGATGGTCGGGCCGACGATTTGCACGTCGTTGACCCAGGTCCCGTTGGCACTCCCCAGATCCGCGACCCGGATGCCTTCGGGAGTCGCGCGCAACGAACAATGCTTGCGACTGATGTCGGGTGAGCCCATGCGGATGTAGCAGCCCTCATCACGGCCGATCAGGACTTCTTTGCTGGGAATGGCGAGCTGCTTGCCGGCCAGCTTGCCGGTTTGAATGACCAATTTTGCCATGTGATGATCTCCTGGCGCCTGGAAATCCTCCGCAACGGGGACACGTGGCATCATACCGACCAGATGCCGTGTTGAGATAGGGGAAATTGAGTTCGTATTAAGACTGTCTGTCTCAGTCGCGGAGATCGTAAGCGGACAGTTCGCCTTGTTGATGATCGGCTTGCTGGTACAGGCGGGGTGGGACGATGGGGACCAGGGCCGTGGAATCGCCCGGTTTGCTGGGGCGGATCATTTCTCGCTTGCCGTACGTGACGATGATTCTGGAGGGTGAACCGGGGTGGCGGGGGCTGACGGTTTCCCAGCCTGTGGCGAGCTTCAGCATGCGGCGCGGCCAGACACTCTGCACGAGGTAGTGCAGTCGACTAGATGGGATTTGAGGGGTCATCAGGATCAATTCGCCGCCGGGAGCCTGCTGGGGCTGGTCCACGCGCCAGGTTCTTAAGTCGGTCCAGAATTGCAGCAGCGGGAGCTCGCGCGAGTTCTTCGCTGCCAGCGGCCCCACCGCGAGGCAGGTCGTTCCCCAGACGCAATGCGCGATCAGCAGACTCCAGATGCCCCCTTGTACCAGCCAGCGCTGGCGTGATTCATGGCCGTGAATGAACCGCATCGTCAGCCACAGACTGGACCCGAACACGATCATCAACACGCCTACCAGGGCAAACTGATGAGAGAGCTTCGACACATCCAGCCAGGCTCCTCGATATCGCCAGACGGCGACGATGACTCCCAGGGCATACGCTGCCAGGGTCGCACCGAATCCCGCGCGACGCTCACCGATCTCCAGCAAGCCACCCGCGGCCAGGATGGACAGGGGGATCAACAGGAATGCCGTCCAGAGCGATCGCTGGAAGAGTGCGACCTCGGAGCTGATGATCGACAGCAGCCATAGGGATACCGCGACCGCGGTCCAGATCAGCAGGAAATGCTGGCTGCGGCGACGTAGTGGTTCTGCATTGCGGAACACAATCCGCTGCATTCGATACATGCCCAGCAGGACGAATCCACTGAGCAAAGGCAGGATGGCCGCGGTGGAACTTTCCAGCCCGTGATGCACTTCCGGAGTCAGCGGTGCCGCAGGTCCCGACCTGTTGAACAAACCGAGCCAGATTGGCCAGAACTCATTTCCATGCAGCGAGGCCATCATCAGCGGCCACCAACCCCCAAACAGGATTCCGAGCGACATCCAGATAAAGAGTGATTTCCACTGTCGCCAGTCGGTGCAGCCGGCCTTGCGATTCAACGGGACAATCCGCCGGCCACCGACACTGCCCTTGGGGGCGGTTGCCAGGTAGAGGGTCACGATGATGAGGGTGACTACGGACATCGGGCCGCTGGACATCAGGCACAGCCCCCAGCACAGGCTGCCCAGCAGCAACCAGCGGGACCATGTCGCCCCGCCATTTTCCGCATGGCATAGCAGGCTCCACAGCGTCAACAGGCTCATGGTCAGCCCCATCGTCGCGGCCGTGGGTTGTTGCACCAGTTGCTGCGTCATGGGATGAGTGGCCACCAGCACGGCGGTCAACAGTCCCAGCCACTCTTCGCCCAGTGTGCGAGCCAGTTCGAATGAAACCACGACAATCAAAAAGACGCAGAGGGCTGCCGGGAAGATGACGGCCGAGGGTTGCGATGGACCCGCACACCAGATCGAAGCGGCGGTCAGCCAGGTCATCAACGGCGGTTCGTAGGCCAACGCCCCCTGGAAAACGATGTCGCCCGGATCGAGGAACTCACCCCATTCGTCGGCCGACAACAGCTTCAAGCTGCGCAGACCCCAGCGGGCGGCGTCTTCGGTCCAGGGGGCCCGGACACCCGCCAGCAGGATCGGGACAAGGGCCAGGAGCCAGACCAGTGGCTGCATGGCCGCAGCGCGCTGAGGAACAGGGAACCACTCCGCTTGGGGAGCGACCGCCCGTCGCAACAGATCTGCCTCGTCATTCCAAACGGTCAATTGTTCTTGCATGGCTCATGTTCCGGGGCATCAGGTCCATGATGATCCCCAGCCATCACGAATAGCACAACGCGGACGTGGCTGGCAAGCCATGACGATGCAACAGCGCTGTCGCCCCCATTCTCGGTCACTCGGCGCGGTGGTATGATTTTGGGCTTACGCCGTCGGGTTCGCCTGGATATTGATTTCTGTGCCGCTGTTAGAGACTGTCATGACTGCTTGCCATCGAATCGCTATCGTCGCTCTGCTGCTGACTTGCCTGGTCCTGCCTGCGGGCTTGCACTTGTGGGCTCAAGATGCGAAGGATCAGGCTTTGCAACCGGGGAAGTTTCCCTCCCCCGGTGCCAGCCAGTACCTTGCGGGCGAACTGGTGATCATCGACCCGATCAATCGCCGAGGCGGTTTGCGGCTGTACGGGGACAACAGCGGGCCACTGCACTATTTTGCCATGCTGCCGTATGGCGAGATCTGGTTTCAGGGTGCGCCGGCCGAGCTGCGCGACATTCCAATCGGCACCCACGTGCATGGCGAGTTCCATCTGCCACCAGCCGGCGAAGAAGCGACGATCCCGCCCCTGCCGAAGGACCAATCGCAATTCCAGCTCAAGCACAACCACGCGGTTTCGCTCGCCGACGATTTCAGCTACTACCAGCGTCGCGGGCAGAATTGGAAAGTGGTGTCGATGGATGTCAAGAAGGGCAAAATCAACGTCACGCCCACGGGTCAAGTAGCCAAAGACATGGTGAAGGGGGGCATTAACACGCCCTACACCTTCGACATCAATGACTTTACGAAGGTTTGGAAGGGCCGCACACTGGTTGATCTGACGGACATCGCACCCGAGCAAGAAGTGCGGTTCAATCTCGGCTGGTCACCCGGTTGGCGCGACCAGGAATTCACGGTCTCGGAAATCTGGCTGGATGACGCCAGCCGCAAGTTCGCCACGGAACTCCAGACGCGCCGGCACGTCAAGTACCAGAAGCAGCATTGGGTTCCCGGCTGGATCGATCGGGTGGAAGACAATGACTTCGGCGGCGGCACCGTGACGCTGACACTGTTCGGCGGCATGGATCCGTCGTTGTATGCCGAATTGAAGGCGACTCAGGAGAAAGGCTTCGGAGTCGCGGTCGCCGAAAAGACGCTGCGGACCTGGTTCCACCGCAGCGACAAGAAGATCGGCCAGGTTCTCGAGTGGCAGGAATCACCAAACCCGCCACCGGGCAGCAGCGGCATTCAGCTTCGGATGCAGTTCACGGAACTCCTGGAAGGTTACCGCCCCGGCCGTTGCGTACGCGTGAAGTGCCACGACTGGATCTTCGTCACGATGCCACAAGAAGAACGGATGAAGTCGGTCGAAGAACAGAAACGCGCTGCAGTTTTCAGCCTGCCGTAGCGCATGCCTGAAAAGGGAGGGCGAGGCTCCCGCTTTTGAAGTTGCACAGAAGAATTCAATTTGAGGAACACTGATCTCCACTAATCTACGCTAATTCAGACAAGACCCATTGATGGGCGTCGCCTTCCTTTGTCTTGATTAGCGGAGATTAGCGTAGATCAGTGTTCCCCCCAATGTATTCTCAAACCCTAAAAAAGTACGACACAACAAACACGAACAAGAAAACGTCTCCAATTTCGTGACTTTCGTGGTTCAATTTCCTGTTCTTCGTGATTGTCGATGCTTGCTGCCTCTCGGACGGGCCAGGAGACACGTCCAACGACGCGTGGTTTGAGTCGTTGATATCCACAGATTTCGCAGATGACGCAGATGCGATTCTTATCTGTGAAATCTGTGGATACCCTCCGAAACTGCGTAACGTCAAAAGCACGAGCCTTGCCTTCCCCGAATTGTCGGACCGCCCCGCCCATTTTGCGGATCCATCCCAGGGTGACGTTCAGGTGTGAATTTCCTGCGCGAACCCGCGTTGACTTGAAGTCTGGCGTAGAATGAGGCAAGATACCGTTGGCGTGAGGTGTATCACGTACAGCGACTTTTCCGATGCCGACCTTGCCGGTGGGGCCACTCGATTGACTGCAGTGGACAGTTTCCCTGTCTCTGATTGCCATGGGGGCGGTATCGGGCCTTCGACTCGCGGGTGGGCCGCGAGTCATTTAGTTGAACACGCAGGAGATTTTCAATGTCCATGAAGAAGCTGATCGGTGCCACGGCGGTTTGTATGCTGGCGGCAGGGCTGGCGTTTGCCGGCGAATTGAAGTCAGGTCTGCCGGTCGGAGAACGAGTTCCGGCCTTCAACGTGCGCGATATTACCGGTCCCGAGAAGGGGACCACCCTGTGCTATCGCTGCAAGTACGGCTCCCGCCCGGTCGTCACCATCTTCACCCGCGAAATGAATGATTCGGTTGCCGACCTGATCGCCAAGATCGACGGCGTGGTTGGGAAGAACAAGGACGCCAAGATGGCCGCCTTCGTCTGCGTCATCACTGAAGATGCCGACAAGGTCGAAAAGCAACTCGAAGCCATCGCCAAATCCAGGGACATTAAGAATGTTCCGTTGACGATCATCGAAGGGACCACCGGCCCCGACAACTACAAGTTGTCCAAGGACGCCGCCGTCACCGTCATGATGTGGAACGAATCGACCGTCAAGGTCAACGAAGCATTCGACAAGTCGAAGCTCGACTCCAAGACCATCGAGAAGCTCGTCGCCGCAACAAAGAAGATCCTCGAATAATCGAGAGTCATTCACAGATTTGAATCCAACAATCCCGCTCATCTGGCAACAGGTGGGCGGGATTGTTTTTTTGCGTGACCTGTCAAGCGGCGTCGATTGCGTGAAGATGTCGCCGCAATTCTGTTCAATTCTTCCCGGATTTCCTAAAGTCCCGGCATCGGGGTTAAGGCGCGGAAACAGAATTGCCGACAATCCCCTGACAGCCTGTTGAAAAAGGTGTCTGGAACTTTGCCAACCACACGGAATCGAGCGTTTTTCCGACGTTCGGAGAGTTCCAGACACCTTTTTCAACAGGCTGCCTAACCCGGATTATTCATTGAACCTGCGCAAATCAGCGCAACAAGTAAGTGGATAATCAGTTGCTTCGAACCTACGAAAAACAGTCTGTCAATTCAGCCGCCACGCGCCAAAGTCCGGTTCGTTTGGAAATTCGAGTCGATTGTTGCCCGAACCGTGGGCTAGCGCCCAGCGGCTGATGAATAATCCTGCCTAAGGAAACTTCGATGCCTGATCATGGATGGTCACTGCAGGAATCACGGATTGACATCGGGATTCCCAAGACGGCGATATTCGAAAGCCCGGCCTACGAAGAAGCCCTCTCTCGCCTGTTGTTCATCGTCGAACAACAGCGCCACTGCGGCATCCTGTTCGGCCCCATCGGGTCGGGCAAGTCGCTGCTGCTGGAACACCTGGGCCGGATCGTCCACCGCGCGTCGCGTGACGTCGCCATCGTTGACGTTCACAGCCGGACCGGCACCGAGGTCCTGTG
>CAMAVF010000237.1 GCA_945861445.1 Planctomicrobium piriforme
GCTGCAGGCGACCGGCTTCAAGAAGGTCGATACCGGCCACGTGTATTCCAAGTACCTGGGATAGCGGCGATTCCGCAACCGTAGTCCATGCGAGTCGGGGTCGGGCCTGCGATATTTCGAAATTGGCCGAGATTGCCGTTGAATTGCAAACTTCGACCCTCATCGGCCAATTTCGAAATATCGCAGGCCCGACCCCAACTCGCATGTGTCACGGTTGCGGAATCGCCGCTATCCCAGGTACTTGGAATACACGTGGCCGGTATCGACCTTCTTGAAGCCGGTCGCCTGCAGCAGGCCGATGCCGGCGAGGTTGCTGTCTGAGACCTGCATTTCGGCAATGTCCACCTGCTCTTCTCGCAGCCGGCGGCAGACGTCGAGCAACAGCGTCTTGGCGTATCCCTTGCGGCGTAATTCTTGAGGCACGGACAAGTCGATCAAGCCCGCTGCTCGTGCCTTCCAGGTGTGCGTGTAGGTTTCCAGTCCGAGACAGGTCAATTCGGCCAACGCGGTTCCGCCCCGTTTGGGAACTTCCTGGAATCGGATCGACTCCAACTGCCCCAGACGAGTCACCCACCACGGTGCCAGTGTCCGTGGCTTGTCGGTGATCTGTAGCTGCAACGAGCGGCGGTTCGCCAGAATTCGGAAATCGATCGGGTCTGACGTCGACTTCAGGTCGCGGTGATAGACGAACCGTTGTTCGACAGAGAGATAGCCCAGGGCCTTAAAGAACGGGGCGGCCAGGGGGTCGGACTCCAGGAACCCGGCCGCCTGGCAACCGCCGTACAGCAATATGTAGAAGGGATCGCGCGGAGCGGCAGAACCGGCTTGAACCTGAACCGTCCCTGCGGCACGCAGGTAGCTCTCTGCTTGCTCGACAAGCTGACGGCCGATCCCCTGCCGGCGGTAACCGGGGTGGACCATGATCAGGCAAATGACGCCACGTTCGGCAGAGATTCCCGTTTCAGTATCATTCGCACCGAATCCGGCATGCACGAAACCCACGACGCGGGTGCCATCCACGGCGACGATCAGACCCCGGGCGTCGAAGTACTGGACAGAGAAGACGAGGAGATCGAGCGCGTCACAGGTGATGCCGAATGCCGTACCGCGACCCAACCCGCATTCGTGCCACAACTTCAGCAACTGCGGCGGGTCGCCGTTTCGAAAATGGCGATAGGCGATCACGTCACAACTCAATCCTAGCCCATGACCGACTTCACCGCAGCCACGATCGCGGCGGGGTTCAGCCCGTACTTGTCCAGCAAACCCTGGGGATCGCCACTTTCGGCGAAGCAGTCACCGACATTGACATAGGCCATCGGCACTGGAACCGTGCGGCTAACAACGGTTGCCACCACCGAGCCCAATCCGCCGTGCATCAGATGTTCTTCGACCACGACAATGCGTTGAGTTTCCCGGGCTGCTTTGACGATCGCTTCTTCATCGACAGGCTTGACCGTGTGCATGTCGAGTACGCGGGCACTGACGCCCGCCTTCGCCAACTCGGTGGCAGCATCGACAGCGGCGGCGACCATCAGGCCGTTCGCAATGATCGTGACATCGGAACCATCACGCAGTTGAATCGCTTTACCGATCTGAAAGTCGCAACCATTCGGATACAGAATAGCAACCTTGCTGCGGCCGGTACGGAGATAGATGGGGCCATGCTCGGCGAGCATTGCGGCCGTGGCAGCGGCGGTTTGAACCGCGTCGGACGGGACGATGACCTTCACGCCCGGCAACGAACAGGCCAGCGAGACGTCTTCGATACCCATCTGCGAAGGACCATCTTCACCAATCGAAATCCCCGAGTGCGATCCGACGAACTTGACGTTCATCTTCGGAAACGCGACCGACATCCGCAGTTGATCGAAGGCATTGCTCAGCAGAAACGTCGCGAAGCTGGAGCAGACAGCCGTCTTGCCGCACGACGCCAGGCCGCTGGCGACGCTGACCATGTTGCTCTCGGCGATACCGACGTTGAACGATCGTTCGGGAAACGCCTTCATGAAGGGTTCGGTCCGCGTCGAGTTCCCCACGTCGGCGTCGACCACGACCACTTCGGGGTGCTTGGCACCCAGTTCCTTCAGTGCATCGCCGAACGCATCCCGCGTGGCAGCCCCCAATTTCAAACCACTCAATTCACCGTAATACATGCTGGAATCTCTTTATCTTTGCAGGCCGTACGGTGGGTTTCGCCACCGGTATTTTTAATGTTGAAACATTGCGTGCCGCTGAATCCAACAGCTAAGAACCCAGGAAGGCGATCGCCTTCTCGGCCAGCGCGGCAGACAACGGCTTGCCGTGGTAATTCAGGTCTCCTTCGGCTTCGAGCAACGGCAGGATGCCAAAACCCTTTTGTGTTTGCGACACGATGCAGGTCGGTCGGTCTTTGATGTTGGTCGCAATCGTCAGGGCAGCGAAGGCATTCGCCTGGCAGTTGCCATTGACGACCTGCGTGTGCCAGCCAAACGCAGCGAACTTGTCGGCGATGGGCCGCATATCCAGCACGTCTTTGGTGGCACCGGTTTGCTGATAACCGTTCTGGTCGACAATCAGCGTCAAGTTGCCCGGCTTGAACTTGCCCGCAGCCGCGGCCGCCTCCCACACCTGACCTTCATCCAGTTCGCCGTCACCTGTCATGACGAAGACGCGGCTGTCGAGCTTATCCAATCGCAGCCCCAGAGCCTGGCCCAGGCCAATCGACAAGCCTTGCCCGAGCGAGCCGGTCGAGGCTTCGATACCCGGCATGCGGGCCATGTTCGGATGGCCTTCGAAGACGCTGCCCAGCTTTCGCAGGGACATGGTCGCTTCCACGGTGAAGTAACCCGCTTCCGCCATCGCGGCGTACAGGGCGGGGACCGCGTGTCCCTTGCTGAGAATGAAGCGATCCCGCGACGGCCATTGCGGTTCTTGCGGGCGGTACTTCATGAAGCCGCCAAAGTAGAGCGCAGTGATCATTTCGACGGCCGACAAGCTGCTGGAGGGATGTCCGCTCCCCGCGGCTGTCGTCATGCGAATGATGTGCTTGCGTAATTGCTTTGCCTTGGCCTGCAATTCTTCGATAGAGACTGCCACGTTCCGTTCCTGCTGGCTAAGTTGAAGTGTGTTTTGGGAAACATTTTCCGTCAAGCGGTGAGGTGAATTCCAAATCGCGACGATTTCCAGGAATTCAACACGTCCACATGGTATCGAGCTGTCCCCGGAGTGGCAAGGAATGGGGTTTGGCCGGGTGATTTGTCATTGGTCCTTCGTCATTCTGGTTTCGTCATTTGACATTCCCGAATCCGCTGTGAATTGAAATGACGTCGCCCCCTGCTCCGAGCTCAACCTGATTTGGCCCTGCAACCGGGTTCCATGCACTACGATCGTGAGATTGCCGTCGGTCTCGCTGAGCAATTCGTAATGTCCCTGATCCCAGCGTTGCACGTGACCGCGCTGGCCGCTTACTGGTCCTTCGTATTCTAAATAAAAGATACGATGATCGGGTAACGGCGTGGCCTTGACAGAACTGGAGAGATTGGGCGTCTGCTCCAGTCGCCAGGTGCGCAGAACCCCGGCTGACTCCAGCATGAAGTCCCAATGCCAGTCAGGGTAATCGTGTGTCAGCACGACAAAGCGCAGCATCACGCAGCCAGTTCCGATGGAATTGTTTTACCGCTTTCAGATCAAGGTCCATGTCCACTCGGGATGTGTCTTGTCAAGTGTTGCCCAATGCGATTTTTTTTCGACCCGTGTCGATTGACTTCGCTGCTTCACTGAGTAGGCTATGCTCGCGTTGAACATGATCTTCATCATCGAGGACTTGCAGTCACTGATGGCGTTGACACAGCCTTCATTGAGTTGCCGGGCCGCAACGATTTCGCCTCACATCATACACGACCGACAATTCAACGGCAGACTTCCGGACAACCGTCGCTTGGGTCAACCTGGATGACCCGCTGGTCCGTCGCTGGCAGCCGTGCTGCACCGCATCCGCGCGGGGCGACTGGCACTCCACCGACATGCGGCATAGCGCTTGGCACGGATTGAAGGAAGCGGTGACTCTCCAGGTTTTGATCTGGAGGCGTTGTCCGGGAGCGCCGTTGGATTTCGTGCGTGCTTAATGTCCCTGGGCTATTTGACGTTCCTTGAAATTCAAATGGACGTCAGGGACTTAAGGGGCGCAGGTTGGCTCAGGCGGGAAACGCAAAAACCCCCTGAACGATTCTTACGCATCGTCCCGAGGGCTTTTGACGGTGACTGTGATTCGCCTGCCGCGGATCTGCTTCTTAATTCTGATAAAACCTCTGCGTCATTTCAGAATCGTGCGAAAGGGCACGGTTCTGAAATTCCCACAACCGGCTTTGCCACAGTTTATTACTGATGGAAGAAGCAGTCCGGGCCCTTCACCGTGTAGTACGGATATTGGACCACTCCCGGCATCGCGTTCTGCGGAGGGTAGTTCAACCCTTGCGGCACGACGTATTGGAATTTGTAGCATTGCTGCGGAGCGCAGAATTCGTGTCCGCAGCCATCGGGGCCGCAATCGTAGCCCTGGGCGGACGGGTCCATTCCCATGTCGCTATAGTATTGATCGTAGTTGGTATAGCCCACTCGTTGAATGGGTCCTCCGTTACGCGGTGCTCGAGCCATCCCCTCGGGGGACTGTCCACGCACGATGGGGCTGCTCGCACAGCCGGACATGAACACCATCAGCAAACAGGCGGTGGCCGCCCCAATTGACACGTTCCGCATGGTTCCCCTCCGTGGCCGCGATAACTCCGGTAGCCGTAGGTGGCGTTACAAATCCAATCGCCGCCAGCATTCGGTTAACCCATATATCGGCAGCCGGGTGGTCCAGGCCCGAAAATCCTTACCAGTATTACGACCGATTTTCTGGCAACAATCCATTCGTCTTGCAGAGTCTGCCTGATCGCGGTAGATTAACATCCGACGGCGGTCACGGATGGGGCCCGTCATTTCGTTGCAAGTTCTTGATTAGTAAGTCTTTGCAAGTCTCAACTTGGTCTGGATGACTTTGGAATTGGGCAAACGGGGAGTATTTCCCGTCGGCCGCCAGTCGTCCTCCCGAGAGAACTTACTCCCAGCCAAGGAGTGCCCGGAGTGTTTGTTTCCGCTTCTACCCGATGTTATTCAGACGTCAGCTTTTGGGATGCGTGTCGCCAGTTGGTGGACCTCGAGTACGACAAAGTCGAGGTCTGGATGGACGAAAACACCGACCATTTGAAGCCGTCTGAGATTGCCGCGAACCCCGAGGGGTTCCTGGCTCGCTTCCGCGAAAATACGCGACTGCAACCGATTGCGTTTTGCCTCGCGTCGGATGTCAATGAAAGCACGTTCGCGATCCTCTCGAAGATCTCCAAACAACTCCGGGTGACCCAGATCACCCTGGAAGCGTCTCCGTTGGGAACTCCGTTTAATGCCGAGATCGACCGCCTGAAAGGCTTTCTAAAGATCGCCAATCAGGATGGAATTCGGGTCTCGATTACGACGAAGACCGGCAAGATTACCGAAGATCCCCGGACCGCGGTCGAGCTGTGCCAGTCGACACCGGGTCTCGGATTGACCCTCGATCCCAGTTATTACATGTGCGGACCGCATCGGGGTGTGTCGTTTGAGCCCCTGTTTGCTTATACGTACCACGTCCATCTGCGCGATACGACACCCGAGCAGTTGCAAGTCCGGATTGGCCTGGGTGAAGTCGACTACAGCCGCCTGGTGAGTCAACTGGAACGGACCGCCTACAAGCGGGCTCTCTCAGTCGAATTGCTGCCCGAGCTACAAGATCCCGCTCATCGCCAGATTGAATTGCGCAAGATGCGATTGCTGCTGGAGAGCTTGTTGTAGAAGAGCATGCGGTGGCCAGCGGCCACTGAAATACAAGCCCGAAGCACCAGCGAGTGCATTCTTCGATGGATATGAAGAGGAATGCACTCGCTGGCGCTTCGGGCTTGTATGCAACTAGCCTTCGACCACACTCTCGCTCAATCTCATCACAGCGGCAACAGATGGTCTTCGCTCAAGCACACCATCAGGTGATACAACCCGCCTTGTTCGCAGCGTGTCACATATTCGGCAGGCATGCGCTGCAGGGTGTCGGCGTCCCATTCCAGTACGCAACTGGTGGGTGAAGCTTTGCCGGTGACTTCACATACGGTACCGGTCCAGCCTGCCAGCGAGAGTTCGGGAAATTCGGGTGACATCACCCCCTGGCGCACTCGGACGCGCATTCCCTCTGCAATGCTGCCGATGACTTTCTTCTTGGCCATGCGTTGCGTTGCCTCCTGACTGGCGATGGAAAGGAACTTACCACGGAACCATCAATTTATGTTTCGTTGCGAGGTCGGCCAATTCTTGCAGCGGGCCACGATGCAGTGGAATACCGGTTTGTGACCACTTGGCCACTCGTTCTGCCTCCAGTTCCCCGGGTATCCGCACCTTATCAAATCCCGGCGCCGGCGGGAGGGCTCGGATGTCGGCCAGCGACTGATCCATCTCGGCGTAATAACTTTCCATGTCCGTAAATTTGCTGATGTCGATGGCGTAGAAGAAGTGCTCGGACCCATCTTCTTCGACTCCGCGGTTCTTGTGAATGGGCATCCGGCCCCCGACCAGCGGACCTGCAAGAATCGAACTGACGATCGCCAAACCATAACCGCGGGCGCCGGCTGCCGGAAGTAGAGTCTTGGCCGCAGCGGGATCGGTTGTCGGCTGGCCCTGGGCGTCCAGTGCCCAGCCGCCGGGAATCACGCCCCCGTAAAACTTCTCGGCCTGGACTTTGCCCCAGGAAGACGTTGCGACGGCCATGTCCAGGACAAACGGCGGGCCACGGCGGACGGGGGCTCCCCAGGCCAGAGCGTTATTCGCCGTGCCCGGCACCAGGCTGCCATAGGCGGCGACCGTGGCGTGTGCGGTGCTCGTCGTGCAGAATCCGATCATGCCAGCATCGACCGCCATCATGGCGTAGATCGCCGCGGCACCAAAGTGCTGACCATTCTTCACCGCGACGGTTCCCGTGCCGACGTTCTTAGCCATCTCGATCGCCATGTGCATGGCTTTCGTCGCGGCGACGTGCCCTAATCCGCGGCCTCCGTCCAGCACTGCAATGGCGGGTGTGGTGGTCAGCTTCAAGATCTGCCCGCGCGGATCGATATTGCCTTCGTCCATGGCTTTCAGGTAACGCGGAACCATGCGGCAACCGTGCGATTGAATTCCCCGTAAGTCCGCTTCAACCAATCGCGCCGCCCCAATTTGGGCTTCTGCGGCAAACATTCCCTTCTTGACGAGGAGTTTCGTCAAAAAGTCTTTCAGCCCTGCGGCGGGGACCAGAACCTCTTGAGCCAGATCATGTGGATAGTCAGGCGTTTCGGGCATTCAAATCTCCACGCAAATTGAGCGACAGGCGTTGCACGACAGCGTGGGCGAAGCCGGGTCAGATCGAGCCAACTGCTGCCTGGATAACACGTTGCCTCATCGGATGTTACACATTCGAAAGAGATTTGCCTACCTTCCACGTACGTTTCTTGCCGGGCGGTTGTTTGAGTACAGACTCGCAGCGTCAGCGAACGAATTCCCCTTCTTCATCAGGGGAAATCCATGTGCTGGCGCTGCAAGTTGATAGAGTGGTCGCAGTGCGATTCGCACCGGAATTGATAAAAAAGTAAGCAGCCGGGAGACCGCATGCGGTGGGGCAGATACCTCATGCAACCAACATCCGACTGCTTACGCACTGAAGGTAGAATATTGACGCATTTCTCGCAAGAGAATACTTACGAAATCGTAAGAATTGATCAGAAGCTCATCTTCTGACGATCACCTCTTCGTATCTGGTCATTCTTCGCATCCGTTGACCGGCTTGTATAATCCTCGGACGGACGACCGTATGCATTCGTTCAAAAATTCCGCCGACCGTGGTTCGACGCCTGACATCAAAAGCTGCCAATGGGTTATCGCAATCTGCAATCCTGTGTTCACGATCTCGAACGGACCCGGCAACTGGTACGGATCGAACAGGAAATTGACCCCTACCTGGAAGCGGCTGAGATCCAGCGGCGGGTTTACCTGGCGGGTGGCCCGGCCCTGTTGTTCACGCGGGTCAAAAACTGCCGCTTCCCGATGGTCAGCAATTTATTCGGGACGCTGGAACGCACGCGGTATCTGTTTCGCGATACGCTGGACGCTGTCCGGCATCTGGTCGAGTTGAAGATCGATCCGAATCATTTCTGGAAGAATCCCTGGCGCTATCGAGATGTCCCCCGTTCGTTGTCGCACATGTGGCTCCGCAAGGTGCGCCGGGGTCCGATCCTGGAGTGTCAGACGACGATCCGTGAACTCCCGCAACTCGTCAGTTGGCCGCGGGATGCGGGGGCCTTCATCACTCTGCCGCAAGTCTATTCTGAAGATGTCGCACATCCCGGACTGGGAAAATCGAACCTCGGCATGTATCGCGTGCAACTATCAGGGGGACAGTATGCACCCGACCGGCAGATTGGATTGCACTATCAGATCCATCGCGGAATCGGCGTACATCATGCTGCTGCCATCAAGCGGGGAGTTCCCTTTCGAGTCAACATTTTCGTCGGCGGCCCCCCAGCCCTGACGCTTTCGGCCGTGATGCCGTTGCCCGAAGGGTTGTCAGAATTGCTCTTCGCCGGAGCCCTGGGCGGCCGAGCCCTCCGCTTCGTGCAGCGCGGCGGAGAATTACCGATGCCGGCCGAGGCGGACTTTTGCATCACCGGGACGGTCGATCCGCAGCAACTGCTTCCCGAGGGGCCGTTCGGGGATCATCTCGGTTATTACAGTCTGGCTCATGATTTTCCGGTATTGAACGTGGATCACGTCTATCATCGCCGCGATGCCATCTGGCCGTTCACCGTTGTCGGACGCCCCCCGCAAGAGGATACGTCGTTCGGAGAAATCATTCATGAGATTACCGGTCCGATCATTCCGACGGTGATCGCCGGCGTGAAGGCCGTGCATGCGGTCGATGCTGCGGGAGTCCATCCCTTGCTGCTGGCGATCGGCAGCGAACGTTATGTGCCATACGCGAAGCAGCGGATGCCGCAAGAGCTGTTGACCCAGGCGAATGCGATTCTTGGTCAGGGACAACTGTCGCTCGCGAAGTACCTGTTGATTCTGCCCGAAGAGGATCAGCCGAACCTCGATATTCACGACATCGCCGCCTTCTTGAAGCAGTTGCTCGAACGAGTCGACTGGCAACGCGATTTGCATTTTCAAACGCGCACGACGATGGACACCCTGGACTATTCCGGCAGCGGGTTGAATCAAGGTTCGAAGGTCGTCATCGCAGCAGCGGGCCCCAAACGGCGGGATTTGGCGACGGAAATTCCTACTGGTCTGCAGTTGCCGGATGGATTCCATGATCCGCGAGTCTGCCTGCCGGGGATCTTGGCCATCCAGGCCCCCGAGTTTCGCGGCGATGCCCAGGGGCGAGATCCTGCCGCGGAGAAATTCTCCCAATCGCCAGAGCTGGCCGACACGCTACACGGCTTTCCGTTGATCGTGATCGTCGATGATTGCGAGTTCACCGCGCGAACGTTGAACAATTTTTTGTGGGTGACGTTCACCCGTTCCAATCCGGCCGCGGACTTGGCTGGGGTCGGCAGTTTCACCGATCAAAAACATTGGGGCTGCCGTGGGTCTCTGATCATTGATGCCCGCATCAAACCGCATCACGCCCCGCCGCTCGTCGAGGATCCGGAGGTAACGCGGAGAGTCGACAGCCTGGCGGCCAAAGGTGGCCCCTTGTATGGAATCATTTGACATCTATTAGAGTTTCGCCCGGATTTTCCGGCGTGTCACGACGGAAGAACATGACGCACAAGATCAACTACAACGGTCGAATTCTCGTTCTGGGCTGCGGTGGTGTCGCGCAATGCTTGTTGCCGGTGCTCTTGCGGCATCTCGAAATGCCCGCCGACCGGATTACCGTCATTGACATGGTCGATAACCGCTCGCTGATCAAGTCCATGCTTGATCAAGGTGTGCATTACGTGCAGGAACGGATCACTCCGGACCATTATGACGAGCAATTCGCGCGCTATCTGAAGCCCGGCGACATGCTGATCGATCTGGCCTGGAACCTGGGCTGCATCGATCTGCTGGATTGGTGCCACGATCAGGAAGTGCTCTACATCAACACGTCCACTGAACTCTGGGAACCATTTTCCAACGCTGACTCGCAGCACACGATCGATCGCACGTTGTATGTACGCTACATGGCGATTCGCAAATTGGTCGCTGGGTGGCAGAATCAGCAGGGGACAACTGCCATCATCGAGCATGGGGCCAATCCGGGGCTGGTCTCGCATTTCACCAAGCAGGGGCTGATTGATATCTCACGGAAGATCGTCGCCGACAAACCCCAGGACCCGCGTATTCCCGCGCTGCAGCAAGCTCTGGAAGAGCGGCGGTATGATCAACTGGCCTTCCTGACCGGTGTCAAAGTCATCCACATCAGCGAACGCGATACGCAGATCACCAAGCAACCGCGGCGGGTGAATGAATTCGTCAATACCTGGAGTGTCGAAGGTTTTTATGAAGAGGGGATCGCCCCGGCCGAGATGGGCTGGGGCACTCACGAACAATCACTGCCGCGCGGGGCGAGGCTGCATCATTCCGGGCCGCGCAATCAGATCTGCCTGACGCGGTATGGGATGAACACGTGGGTCCGCTCGTGGGTTCCGTCGGGCGAAATCCTCGGGATGGTCATCCGTCACGGCGAAGCGTTCAGCATCTCGGACTTCCTGACATTGGAAGATGATCAGGGACACGTCGTGTATCGCCCGACCGTCCATTACGCCTATTGCCCCTGCGATGGAGCGATCGCTTCGCTGCATGAACTGCGGATGCGCAATTATCAGTTGCAGCAGAAGTGGCGGATCTTGAAGGATGACATCATCAGCGGCAAGGACGAACTGGGCTGCCTGCTGATGGGACACGATTTTACTGCCTGGTGGACTGGCAGCTTGTTGGATATTGAAGAAGCTCGCAGGATCATTCCCGGTCAGAACGCCACCACTTTGCAGGTGGCGGCATCGGTCATGGGAGCCATCTGCTGGATGATCAAGAACCCGCGGCAAGGGGTCTGTCTGCCGGAGGATCTGCCCCACGAAGAGATCATGAGCCTGGCACGCCAGTACCTGGGACCCTACGTGTCGCAGCCGGTCGATTGGATGCCCGGGATGCAGAAGGACATTTCTGCAACGCTGTATCCAGACTACCCGCTCAGTGACACGGATCCGTGGCAGTTCAACCGGTTCCTGGTGGTCTAACAGCCTGTTGAAAAAGGTGTCTGGTACTTTGCCAACCACTCGGAATCGAGCGTTTTGTCGACGCTCGGAGAGTCCAGACAGCTTTTTAAACAGACTGCCAGCGGTCATTGGACAAATTCCCCGAAGGGGATACGTCTCGTAGCCCAGGGTTGCCCGCACCAGCGGGCTACCCTGGGTAGGGATCCCAAGAGGATGTGTACCCTGTAAGGGTTCCGTCACCGGCATTTTCGTCTGGCTAGCAATGGCGAGCCCCCGTGGG
>CAMAVF010000238.1 GCA_945861445.1 Planctomicrobium piriforme
CCGAATCTTGGGAAAATCGAATGACAATCCCGTGACAGACTGTAAACTCATAGCTGGCCTCCGTGCGTGCGTTGAAGTTTGTTGTGGTTAACAACTTATACGCCACACGAGGCCATTTTTGTTGAACAATGGTGAATAATCCGGGCTAAAGTCATGTCGGAACCCAGCGGCGTAAGTGAGCGGCGGATGAATCACCTGGATCTGGATGCCACGATTATTGGCGTTTTGCCTCCCGACATGGCGTCGCAAACCAATTCGTCCACACCGCAGACGCCGGTCAAGCTGATCCGGGGGAGTCGCCCGCAGATTCAGGACGAAACCTTGGCATTGCTGCGCCAGAGATTACAGGCTTCGGCACTCGTCCTGTTTGTCGCGGTCAGTGCCTTCTGGGTGCGCAGTCTGTTCGTTGCCGATTCACCCATCAGGAACCTGCAGTTGCAGGTGGCGATCGTGTTGGGAATCTCGACCTGGCAGCTCTCGAAATGGAAACGCGTATCGCTGAAACAACTGCGGTTGGCCGAGGTCGGCCTGTTCTGGGCAACAGCGATCGGATTGGTGGTCTATCAATACACGTTACTCCGCCTGAAAGTTCATGAAGGGGATGGAGTGGCTGCCGTCGCCGCCATGAAGAGCTGCGTGGTCTATTTCTTTGGCGTGATCATGCTGTATGGCACGTTCATTCCCAACACGTGGCAACGCACTGTGCTGGTGATCGGTCCCATGGCGTTGCTGCCCGGCCTGCCCCCGCTGATTTTGCGGCAGATCGATGCGGATGTCCGGTATTTCGGCGAACATGTCGTCACCTTCGAACAAGTCAGCGACAACATTCTGATGCTGGTTCTGGGAGTGATTACTTCGGCGATCGGGGCACACATCATTAACACCCTGCGCGAAGAAGTATTTCGCGCGCAGCAACTGGGCCAGTACCGGCTCAAGGAGTTACTGGGGGCGGGGGGCATGGGCGAGGTCTACCTGGCCGAACACCGGCTGCTGAAGCGTCCCTGCGCGATCAAGTTGATTCGACTTGCCGCCCAGTCCGATCCCCTGGCACTGATCCGGTTTGAACGTGAGGTGCGGGCGACCGCCAAGCTGTCTCATCCGAATACCATCGATGTCTATGATTATGGGCACACCGAGGACGGCACGTTCTTTTATGTCATGGAGTTCCTCCCAGGTTTGAATCTGGCCGAGATCGTGTACCAGTTTGGACCGCTGCCCGCCGCTCGAGCAGTCTATCTGCTGCGGCAGACCTGCGGGGCGCTGCGCGAAGCCCATGAAACGGGGCTGATTCATCGCGATATCAAGCCCGCCAACATTTTCTCGGCCCAGCGCGGTGGACTGTACGACGTCGTCAAGCTGCTCGATTTTGGACTGGTCCGGACGACGCACGAAGCGGCTCAAAAGACCGATGCCATTGGTGAGCGTGGACTGAGCGGTTCCATCCACTACATGTCCCCCGAACAGGCTGACATCGACGGGCAGGTCGATCTGCGCAGCGACATTTATTCACTGGGGGCCACGGCTTATTTTCTGATTACAGGAGATCCGCCGTTCCGCCGCGAACAAATTCTCGACGTCCTGCGCGCGCATCACGCAGCGACCGTCTTGCCCCCCAGCCAGCTCGTCGACAATCTGCCGTTCGATGTGGAAGCCATCATTCTGAAATGCCTGGCCAAACGGCCGGAAGACCGGTTTCAAACCGTGCGGGAAGTGGAACAGGCACTCGATGCATGTAGCGTCGCAGGGCAATGGGGCGAAGAGGATGCCCGGCAATGGTGGGCCGGGCACGTTGGTCTGAATCGCCTGGCAGGCGTGACGACTGTTTAAGTGACCATCAGTCCTCTGAATCGAATGGGACGGATAGGACTGATGGGACTTATGAGACGGATGATGTGATTACGTCTTCGGCTTCTCAATCACCTTGGCCGAGTTGATCTTCACTTCCGTGCGGGGTCGATCGTTCGCGCCCGTGGGCACGGAACCCAGCTTCATGACGATATCCAGACTCGCGGCATCGGCGGTCTTGCCGAAGGCCGTGTATTGGCGATCCAGGTGGGGGACCCGGGCGGTGCAGATGAAGAACTGCGAACCGGCCGAATTGGGATCGTTGGTCCGGGCCATCGACAACACGCCCGGTTCGTGCGGCTTGGCGTTGAATTCCTGCTTGATCGTATAGCCGGGACCGCCGGTGCCGTTGCCCAGCGGGCAGCCGACTTGAATCATGAAATTGGGAATAATGCGATGGAAAATAATTCCATCGTAGTAGCCGATCTTGGTCAGACCCAGGATGTTCTTGACGTGTCCAGGAGCGACATCGGCAAACATATCCAGCAGGATTTTGCCCATCGTCGTATCGAGTTCGATCTGGTAGGTTTTCTTCTCCAGATCCAGATCCTTTTGAGCTGCGAGCACTTCTGCTTGTCGATTTGCCATTTCCACTCTTTCATTGTCCGCCGTCGGCGGAAACTGCGGGCCGGGGCCCTATGCAGGAAAAGAAGCCACCCACCAGTGGGCGCCTTCGAACAATCTCGGAAACTGATCTCGGGAAAACCAGAGATTCCGCCATGTTAGGCATCTCCACCGCAGCCGTGAAGACTGACGCCCGAATTTGAGCCCGGAGCGAGCTTGTCCTGTCGGATGGGCACTCCTGCCCGTCTCTTTGTGTTTGCGATGATTGCATGGAGCGGTGGGTACCAGGAAACACGCTCAGAGACCGTACTCGCATGATTGAATTCAGACGGGCAAGAGTGCACATCCTATCGCGAATACGGCGGAATTCACGCCGCGCCCTGGCTGGACCAGCACCCACCCAGCGAGCTACGATGGCGGCGCCAATCGTGCCGCCAATTGCCAATCAACCTGGGGAATCTGCCGATGAAGCTCTCGCTCAAAACGCTGCTCAGCCTGGGCTGCCTGTTGTTCGTTCCGACGTTCGCTCAGACCGAGGACAAGGCCGCCAAGGAAGAATGGATTCAGCTCTTCAACGGCAAGAATCTGGACGGTTGGATTCCCAAGATTCGCTACTTCCCTGCTGGGGAAAACCACGGCAACACGTTTCGTGTCGAGAACGGCGTGCTGAAGGTGTCCTACGACAAGTACGACAAATTCGGAGCCAAGTTCGGACATCTCTTCTATAAGGAACCGTTCAGCAACTACCGGTTGAGAGTCGAATACCGGTTCGTCGGTGACCAGATCAAAGGGGGGCCGAACTGGGCCATTCGGAACAGCGGAGTGATGATTCACGGCGAATCACCGGCCACGATGGGCAAGGACCAGGAATTCCCCGCCTCGATCGAAGTGCAACTGCTGGGCGGGAACGGAAAGGATCCGCGTTCGACGGCCAATCTCTGCACGCCCGGCACCAATGTCGTCATGAACGGGCAGCTCATTACTCAGCACTGCAACAGTTCCAAATCCAAGACCTACGCCGGCGACCAATGGGTGACGGTCGAGTTGGAAGTTCACAACAGCAAGTTGATCAAGCACATCATCAATGGCGAAACGGTCATCGAATACAGCGAACCGCAGCTTGATGAACGCGACGCTCACGCCAAAGAACTTTTGACGAAACAAGACAAGATCTTGAAGGGCGGGACGATTTCGCTGCAGTCGGAAAGCCATCCGGTGGAGTTTCGCAAGGTGGAGTTGTTGAAGCTGAAGGAGTAGACACATCGATGATCGGTCTTGATCACAAGGGAGCGCAGCGACAATCGCCCCCCTCGCCTCGGTACTCCGAGGAGAGAGGTCGGGGGTGAGGGGCGCTCCGAACGTCGTTCGACTTGGTATTTTTCGGCGTTTACTATGTGGTTGTCATTTCAGGACTGTGAATCGCACGTTAATCGTGCCCCTCACCCCCAGCCCGCTCTCCCCGCCCGGTTCGTACATTACCGGCCAGGGCGAGGAGAGCAGATTCCTTCATTTATTCAGCAGTTTTTGAAAAAATGTTGTGTAGATAGCAATGCCCTGGTGCGCCGGGGAAATTTCATCCGCCGACGCGTCGCCTCGCCTCAGCGCATGATACCGGATTTCGCGGAGAACCGGCTCGGGTGACAAGCCCAACCAGGACTCGCGTTTCACGAAATTTGTGCGAACCGAATTTTCGGGTGGCATTTCCTGCAGCGATCGCGCAAACTTAATGATGCTTCAAGGGTTGCGCCCACGCAGCACTTGCCGGCAGACTGCTGTGAGAATTGCAAATCCGTGTTGGACACGGACTTTAGGGCTGGAGAATCGAACCGATCGGTCCGATGGGTTTAGAAAATGCGGCAATTCATCTTCTTTTAAGGGCTAAATCATGTTAATTCGCGCGCGCCAAAGTCGTCATGGCAATGGGTTTACGCTCATCGAGCTGTTGGTGGTCATCGCCATCATTGCCATCCTGGTGGCCTTGTTGCTGCCTGCCGTCCAGCAGGCTCGCGAGGCTGCCCGCAGGTCTCAATGCCAGAACAATCTCAAGCAGATTGGTCTGGCGTTACAGAACTACCACGACCAGTTCAAGCTCTTCCCGCCGGGGCAGGTCACCAGCCTCTGGGGCGGAAGCACTGTCGCCGGTTCGGCACAATACGCCAGCCCGCTGGAAGCAACCACCGGTGCGCAAAACTACACCATCAACGGCATTACGGGGAGTGGCACGACAGGCTATCAAGGCACCAGTTGGATGTTGTTTTTGCTGCCCCAGATTGATCAAGTAACAACCTACAATCTGTGGAACTTCAACTTCAATGTACTCTATAACGGCAGCGTCCCCACCATTTTGAACATGGGTACGGGCCCCGTCATCCTGTACCCTGCGCAGACGGAAATTCCCAGCTTTTATTGCCCGACACGTCGCAACACCCTGTTGGCCAAGCAGTACTCGAACATCTTCCGGGTGAACCCGGCTTGGACGCAGGGGGGCGGCAATGACTACGGTGGCTGTGCTGGTTCGGGGATCCCATTTTTTGATCTGCAACGAGCCACGTACGATCTGACTGGCGTACAATTGGCCAATGCGGCACCGCTGATCCCTGTCAATCCCCCCGCTCAATTGCACGCGGGCGTGTTTTATGTGAACAGCAACACCAATATCCGTGACGTTTCGGACGGAACGTCGAATGTGATTGCCGCTGGTGAAGTGTCGCGCCTCAACTACCTTCCCGGCGCAGTCGGGAATATCAACAATTCGTTGCAGAGCAGCGATGGGTGGTGCTGGGGTGGACCTGCAACTCTGTTCAGCACCCGACTCGGTCCCAATAAAGGCGTGCATTACGACAATGCCGGCAGCAGCCATACGGGGGGGGCCACCCAATTTGTATTTGTGGACGGCAGCGTGCATGTCATTAATCCCAATGTCAACCAGACAGTGTTCGCCAATCTGGGGAACATTGCCAATGGCATCCCGGTGTCCGATTACTAACCGTGAAGACTGCGCTGTGAAATGCAGGACGGCCTTCCCAGACCGTCTGAGCGGGCTGGGACTGCGAGGACAGGGCTTGACCCAGACGGTTCACCATGTCTCGCATCTCACCTGACTGTGATACCTCTGGCATAGTGATCTGAACGCCTTCACAAGAGGAAAGCGAGTTAGCAATCTCAGCCCTGCCCCCTGCGGATGAATCAACTCCCCTCGCCTCGGTACCCCGGGGAGAGGGGCTGGGGGTGAGGGGCAGGATTAACTTGCGATTCGCGGTCCTGAAATGACAACCCCACAACAAACGTCTGGAAATACCAAAGTCGAACGACGCTCGGAGTGCCCCTCACCCCCGACCCCTCTCCCCGGAGTACCAGGGCGAGGGGATGATAGATAACTCGATTTTTGCAAATTTGATGCCGTCAATAAGAGTGTTCTGTCCCGATTCCGCTGAAACAAATCCCACACACCCCGACCCCGCGTCCCCGCGCACGACATCCTGAAGAGTGACTACGATGACCATCCGTTATCAATGCGTCGAATGCGATGCCTCGATGAAGATCAAGGACGAAAAAGCGGGAACCAGGGCGCATTGTCCCAAGTGCAAAGTCGAATTCGTGGTCCCGGCGGCCGGTGGCGACGAACCCACCGAAGTCGCCTCCCCGGCTCCCCAGCCAAAAGTGGCGAAGACCGAAGCCGAAATTGAAGACGAATTGCAGGCCATTCTGATGGGGGACGGGCCGGCGAAGGGGGCGACCTCACGTCGCAAAGCGATCGATTCAGATACCTACCTGACAGGAGACACCGACGACGCACCGACCAAAACCGGCTTCTCCGACTCGGACACGGGATTCTCATCGCCCACGGAGCCGGCGACACCCGCACCGCGAGCCCGCACTACGGCCGAGATATCGGCCTCGCTGATGAAGAATTCCGCCGAACCGACGATGAAGAAGACCGGCAAGCCGTTCGGCGAAGGCAGCGGCGACAAGGTCAGTGCCCAGGCGAAAGCGGCGGCCGAGGCCCGCGTCTATTACGCCAAACAACTGGGCATCGGATCACTCGTCGTCGTGGTCGTGTGTTACGGAATGTACTCGATGATGTCGGGCATGATGGGGGGCACCAAGCACCCGCCGCTGGCCCGAGTTTCCGGGACCGTCACGCTGGACGGCAAACCGCTGCCGGGCGCCACCGTCTTGTTTCAACCGATCATTCAAACGCCAGGTGCCAGTACGCGCGTCGCCGGTTCCGCCGCCGTCACCGACAAGAACGGACATTTTGATCTGCAGTATCTCGAGGGAATCTACGGCGCCGCCCTGGGCAAGCACAGCATTCAAATCCGCGCCACGAACGAAGCGGGCGTGGAAATGGTCCCCGGCAAATACAATCACAATACGGAACTGGGATTCGAAGTGACCACCAGCTCCAAGCCCGCCGAATTCGCGTTGACCTCCAAGTAATCCGCAGGCGTCAACCCCGTGGGATAGGCTTCCCGCCTGTCAGCAATCAACGACACCGCCCGTCGACGCCGTGAAGGATTTTTGTCAAGGTTTCTCGCACTACTCCAACCCAATTCGTGATTCGAGTTGATGGGAGGGCGAGGCTCCCGCCGAGCCGCATAGTCTTGCGACGGCCGATGGACGCATGCGGTTCGGCAGGTCCCTCACCCTCCCATGGCGTCGAAATATCCTTCACGGCGTCGCCCGGCCCCTTTACGTCGTTTGGCTCACCACCGTCGAGCAATCTTCGCCGGTCGAGTTCAATGTTGGCGTGAGTCACTAACAACCATCCGGCTTACGCCGGACGCTCGCCTGGGCCATCAATTCTGCAGAGCTCCGTAACCCGACTTGACGCACACCTACATGTGTAGGTAGATTACGCCTACACATGTAGGTAGTGTTGCGAACTGGAATGCCTGAGGGAGGAACGCGATGACGAACTCGGAGGAACTTCCGGCCTTGTCGGAAACTCAATGGGAGATCATGAATGTCATCTGGGAACGCGCCGAGTGTTCTGTGGCGGATGTCTGGAAACTGCTGAACGAGCGGCGTGGTGTTTCGCGGAATACGGTTCAGACCCTCATCGTGCGACTTGAAGAAAAGGGGTGGCTGACGCACCGCGACGGCGACAGCGGATTTCTGTATGCACCGACTGTTTCGCGAGAAGAATCTCAGCAGACGAGCGTGCAGCGATTGATTGAGACCGTGTTTGACGGCTCACCGGAAGGACTCGTCCTGACGCTCCTCAACGGTGGCACCCTGTCGAAGAGTGAAGCCGAGCGGATTCGCCTGTTGATCTCGAATGCGCGGAGGAAAAAGTCATGACCTCGCTGCCATCGTTCGTCGTAACAGTGATCGGACAAGTCACTGTAATCAGTGTCGCGGCGATCTTACTGATGACCTTCTCTTGGCGCAGCTCTGCACGACGACATGCCATCGGACTGCTGGCACTCGTCCTGGTGCTGAGCAGTCCGCTACTGGTACTGGTGTTGCCGCAAACAGATGTGTGGCGAACACAGTCGCAGCCTTAATCTGCTGTACCACGCGGCGATCCAGCTTCGATCGAACGCGAGCCAGATCTCGCTGCAATGACTCAGGCCCCTGCGATAGAGCAAACGAGCTCCACGGTCGTTACGCAGCCCGTCGCAAAGTCATCCTCGGACGCTCTCGCTTCCAATCCGACATCCAATACAAGTCCTGCAACTCCGCCGAGAATGAATCCGGCAGACTGGCTGAATGTGTTGCTGAGCTTGGTCGCGGTGACGTGGATTGCGGGATCGGTCGTATCGATGTGGAGGTGGATCTGGCAGACTTGGCAGCTACGATGGATCGGTCGTTCGCTGTCGAGTTGCTCATCTGCAGAAGTGCAGGCGTGTGAAGCGGTTTTCGATGAAGTACACAACGTGGTGCGATTGCGCCAACTGCCTCCCATTGCGATCTCAGATCTCGTTCCGTCGCCCATCGTGCTGGGAATGTGGCACCCCACGATTGTGCTGCCGCGCGCCCTTCTGCATTCCGGCCCAGCGACACGACTGCGAGACGTCCTGATTCATGAATGCGCCCACGTAGTCCGTCGAGACCCCTGGGTCAATGCGGCCCAGCGTCTGACCGCCGTCCTGTGGTGGTGGCATCCAGGGGTGCTCGGATTGAACCGGTGGCTGGCCCGGGCGCGCGAAGAAGTCTGCGATAACTTCATACTCCAGCACGGCGACGCACTCAACTATGCCCAGACGTTGCTCGAGCTTGCGGAACAATATTCAGGCCGAAACCGTCCGCTCCCGGTACTCGGCCTAATGGGAACTCGATGGACGCTGGAGGAACGAATTGCCGGATTACTCAAGCCAGGCAGGAACACGATGACTCGGACAAATCGACGGACCGTGGTGCACCTGGCCTGCTTGTTGGGAATGATGTGTTTTCTCGTGGGCGGTGTTCGGGCAGTGGAACAATCGACGACGAAATCTGACTCAGCACCCGCTAGTGTCGCGACTCCCACAGTGAAGGCCGCAGCGAAGTCTCAACAGAAGGAACTCAATTTTCAGGAGGGAGTTCCGCTTCCGCCAAATCCATTCCAAGACATCCCGGATCCAGACCAACTGCTCGGTGACGAGATCCGGCGCGCCTCGGGGAAAAGCAAGCCTGGCGGAAGCGAGGCAGTACAGGTTCATCCCAAATCACGACTGCGTGGCAACAGCCCCACGAATAAGCTGCTGGATCTGCTGGAAGTTCGAAATGCGGGCAGTGGGCGGTTCAAGGACCCGTGGTTGCTGACACTGAAGCAGATTGTCGATCTCGGTCCAGCAGCAGTGCCGGATCTGATCACGGAACTCGATGCGACGCGAGACGACATGATGCTCCGCTGCCTGGGCTTCACGTTGCGGGCAATTGGCGACAAGCGAGCGATTCCGGCCTTGATTCGAGCGATTCCGAAGACGCTTCTGCCGCCCAGTTCGGATATGGGGTTATACACCACTGATCTAGCGCTTTTGAAGTTTGCACAGCGTTTTGATCGCGTTGAGCAGTATCGAGAGAATCTCTACTCCTTTGGCCGCCCAGTCAACGAAATCTTAGCAGCATTGAACAAGCTGACGGGGCAAAAATTCGACCAAGTGGAACTCTGGACCATCATCGGGGACGGTTTTCCGCCTCAACAGCGTGCGAGGGAACTTCTATTTTACCGGGCCGCTAAACAGTGGGCGGATTGGTGGGAAAAACACTGGTCGGATTATCTGAAGGACGCGGCCTATTCGCGAGTGAATCTTTCCGCGACTCCTGGCACCAAAGAGGCTTGGCAGCTGATTCCAGGCATGAAATTCACGACTACGAGATATTGGCCCAATCATCTCCTGGAGCCGGTCCTTGACACGAAAACGCAACGGGTCTTTTTTGATCTCGATACGGGTCGTTATTCGTATGTGCCGGAGAAGTGGAGAACTGCAAGTATCGAAACACACATGAGCGACATTCTGACCTGGGCCGCCGGAGAAGGTTTCGACATGATGGGAGCGGAATATACCTCTCCCCAAGACAACAAACGCTATTACGCGTTGCAATCAATCGGTCTCAAAGCGTGGCAACTTGGCAAGCAGCGGTGGGGGCCGCGAACTCCTATCTTCACGCTGGAAGAAGTCCAAGCGGTCGGGACACCGGTTGACAAGTGGCTGATGTTTTACGATCACGAGACCAATTCTTTCGATCCCCAGGCGACAGCCTCGTTTCTCTATGTGACACGAGAGGGCACGCCCGGGGTGATGTTTGTCGGGATCGAGGTGAAAGACACAAACGTCATCCTCGGTGTTCGGTCCAAAGGTGACCACGAGTTGAATCCGGTCCATTTCTGGAAAGGCCGACGCTTCGGCTGGGTGGGATTTGCGGAAGCAAATCCATCGATTCGCCGCGAGGCTGAGCGAGAGGCAGAACCCGTCAAGGACGAGGCGACGACGCAGCCACCAAGAAAACGACAGCGGAGCGACAGCCCCACGAATAAGCTGCTGGATCTGCTCGAAGAACAAAATGCGGGCAGTGAGCGGTTCAAGGACCCGTGGTTGCAGACGCTGAAACTGATTGTCGATTTCGGTCCAGCAGCAGTGCCCGATCTGATCAAAGAACTCGATGCGACTCGGGACAACATGATGCTCCGCAGCCTGGGATTTACCCTGCGGGCGATTGGTGACAAACGCGCGATTCCTGCATTGATTCGCGCGATCCCGAAGACACTATTGCCCCCCAGTTCGGATATGGGGTTAACGGCGACAGATTCGGAGCTTCTGAAGTTTGCGCAACGGCATGGTGGTGGACCACAGATGCGGGACAAGCATTACTCGTTTGGGTGCCCTGCCAATGAGATACAATGGGCATTACACAAATTGACGGGGCAAAAGTTCAACGACGTGAATCTCGAAGGGATTAGTTCCAGTGGCTTTCCCTCGCAGCAACGTGCCAAAGAAATTCTGTTTCAACGGGTTGCCAGGCAGTGGGCCGACTGGTGGGATCTACATTGGTCCGAGTATGTGAACGACAAGGCTTACTCACGCGTCGATCTCGTCGCAGCCAATCTGACCAGTGACGACTGGGCTCTTACTCCAGGAATGGTTTTCAAAACGGACCGTAACGGGAGCAACTACCTGCTCGAGTCCGTCTGGGACCCGCAGGCCAAGCGGGTCTTCTATGATTTCGATACGGGCCGGAAGGGAAATCTGCCAGAGAAATGGCGCAGTCCCGAGCAAATCAAAACGCACCTGAATGACATCATCGCCTGGGCTGCCGCTGAAGGCTACGACATCATGGGTTCAGAATATCTTTCCCCGAAAGACAACCAACGCTATTTCGCACTGCAGCCCATCGGTCTTCGAGCCTGGCAACTCGGCAAGCAGCGTTGGACTCCACCGGACACCGTTTTCACGCTTGAGGAAGCACAAGCCGTGGGAACTCCGGTTGATAATTGGTTATTGTTCTACAATGACCAGACCAAGTTAATCGAACCTCAGTCCACGGCTGCCTTTCTCTACATCACACGCGAAGGAACGCCGGGGCTCATGTTCGTCGGGATTGAAGTCAAAGATACGAACTACAAGATCGGCGAACGGTTTGAGGGCGACAATGAACTGAATCCAGTCCATCTCGCCAAGGG
>CAMAVF010000239.1 GCA_945861445.1 Planctomicrobium piriforme
ATCAACAACTGATTTCGCCAAGATCCCAACTTCAAAACTCGCGTGCTCGCGAGGGTCTGATTGTGTTTCAAGTCGATCGTTACGGGCTCGGACGGGTCAGAGACCCATCCCACTGTTAGCACCACTGCAGATTTGATGTCAGAAGTAGACTTTGGTGCCGTTTTCAGGCATAATAAGTGGTCCCGCCACGTGTTCGAGCGAATGTCCGGTTAATGTCACTTGCTCGGGATAATTGCTCACAACGGAGACCACCGACGATGAAGTACTCGCTGGCCTTAGGAATGCTGCTTACGTGTGTTTCCGTAAGTGTCGCCAAGGAGCCCGAGTCGGATTATCAGCGTCACATCAAGCCGCTGTTGAAGGAACGCTGTTTCGCCTGTCACGGGGCACTGAAGCAGAAGTCGGGGTTGAGGCTGGATACGGGCGCGGCGATTCGGCTGGGTGGAGATGGCGGACCGGCCATTGAGGTCGGAAAAGCAGCCGACAGCCTGCTGGTCGAACGAATCACGGAAAAAGATGCGTCCCTGCGCATGCCGCCCGACGGGAAGCCGTTGACGCTCGAGCAGATCACGCTGATTCGCTCTTGGATTGATGCGGGAGGGCTTGCTCCAGAGAACGAGCAACCGGAGGAAGATCCGCGTGCGCACTGGGCATTTCAAAAGCCTGTGCGGCCTGTGCCGCTGATGGTTACGAATGCGGCCCCGGACAGTAATCCAATTGATGCCTTCATCACCGCGAAGCTGGCGGTTCAGGGATTGACTCCGCGACCGCTGGCCGAGAAGCCGGTCATTCTACGTCGCCTGTATCTCGACTTGATCGGCCTGCCGCCGACCCGGGATGAGCTGCGAGCGTTTCTCGCTGATGATTCGCCCACAGCCTATGAAACGGTCATCGATCGATTGTTGAAGGATCCGCGGTACGGTGAGCGTTGGGCGCGGCATTGGATGGATGTCTGGCGATACAGCGACTGGTATGGCCGGCGCGATGCCAATGACGTGCGGAACAGTGCGTCGCAGATCTGGCGCTGGCGCGACTGGATTGTGAATTCGCTGAATGCCGATCACGGCTACGATCGCATGGTGCGAGAGATGCTGGCCGCGGACGAAATCAGCCCGGACGATCCCGCTGCGGCGATTGCGACGGGCTATCTGATCCGCAACTATTACTCGATGAATCCGAATGACTGGATGCGCAGTACTGTGGAACATACGGGGAAGGCGTTCCTGGGACTGACATTCAATTGTGCGCATTGCCACGATCACAAGTACGACCCGATTGCCCACGACGACTATTTCAAGTTGCGCGCGTTCTTCGAGCCGATCTATGTCCGTCAGGACCGACAACCGGGCGAAGCGGATCCCGGGCCGTTTCAAGAATACGTTTATGGCGGCAGCAGCAAGGTCCAGCGACTGGGCATGGTGCGCGTGTTTGACAAGACCCCTTCCGCCCCGACCTGGTTTTATACTGGCGGTGACGAACGCAATCGCGTGAAGGAACGGGGCTCCATAGCACCGGGAGTGCCGGAATTTCTGGCGGATGTGTCATTAAAGATCGAACCGGTCGAACTGCCGGCACGGGCCTGGTATCCGGGTCTGCGGCCGGAGATTCAAGAGACTGTCCTGAATGATTGTCGCCGGGCGATCTCGAGTGGCGAGGCGGAATTGTCTGCGGCCAAACAGGAGCTGCAGGCATCGCCCCCGGAGCTCAATGAACGGCTGGCTCAAGCCCAGCGAGACTTTGATGCCGCCTCCAAGGCCGCAGAACAAGCGGGCAATCCCCGGGCTCTGGCGGGCAGCCAATCATTGCTGCTCGATGCCACAGCAGGGCGGCGCGTGCTGCTGAACGGGCTCCAGCAGATTAAGTCTTTGGAAGAAGGAACGGCGATTGGTTTTCAACTGCTGATTCTGAGCGACAAGCACGTCAATTTCCAATTGGCAAAGGACATTACGAAGAACTTGACGGCCAGTTTCGTCGGATTCGATACGGGTCGCATTCTGGCCTATCAGCCCGGTTCATTTACCGAGTTCGAAGCGGGGCGCTACGATTTCGCAGGCGGCCAGAAGCGATTTCAGGTCAAGTTGGTGGTGCAGATCAAGGACGACCGGTGCCTGTTGAGCGTCCGCAGTTTGACTGACGACAAGCTATTAGTGGACAGCGTGCCCATTGCACTGAATCATTGGAATCCGGTGGGTGACGCCACGAAGGCGATCACGTTTGACGCACGAACGGGCAGCGTGGCGGCAGTCGATGATGTGACCGTGACAGGTCCTGCGGTTACTGGGGCTTCTGCCGCTGGCGCAGGCGTGCTCAAGGCCGCGTTTGACTTTGAGTCTCCCACCTATGCGAACGGACGGGATGTGGCTGGCATCAGTGGTTGGGTGGCTTCGGCTAGTAGCGTCGCCCCGGCGAGTTCCGTCGTTTCCAGTTCCATCGGCGATCCGGTGTTGCGTGAGGCGTCGTTGAAATTGGAAATCGCGCGACAGGCTGTGGCGGCCCCCATGTTGCGGGTGCAGGCTGCTGAGGCTCGACTGGTCGCCGCACAGGCGGAACTGTTGAGTGTCGAGGCCCGGATTGCTGCCGATCGGGCGCAATATGGTGAATCACCTGGGGCTGATCCCAAGGCTTTGGCACTCGTTGCAAGCCAACTGGAACGTGAGGCAGGTGCGAAGAAGGCAGCGGCAGAAGTCCTTGTAAAAGAACACGCTCTGGCTGTGGCGAACAATAAGCCGGCCAGCGATGCCATGCGACCGAAAGAGATCGAAGCGGCCTCGAAGCAACTTGCAGCGGCGAGTATGGCCCTGGCGAAAGCGCAGGCTGCGGTGACGGATTCCACGCTGGCGGAAAAATACTCTGGTCTGACGCCGGTCTTTCCGAAAACCAGCACCGGTCGCCGGCGAGCCCTGGCCGGTTGGGTCACGAGTTCGCAGAATCCGCTGACTGCCCGGGTGGCCGTCAACCACATCTGGGGCCGGCACTTTCATGAACCCCTGGTGGCCACTGTGCATGACTTCGGGAGGAATGGAGCCCGGCCCACTCATCCCGAGTTATTGGATTGGCTGGCATTCGAATTCATGGAATCGGGCTGGAGCATGCAGCATCTGCACCGCCGGATCGTGACCAGTGCGGCGTATCGGCGAGTGTCGTCGGTGGGACCCGCGTCGCACGAGGCGGCCGCTGATCCCGAGAACAAGCTGTTGTGGCGAATGAATGCGGGACGGATGGAAGCTGAGGTTGTCCGCGACAGTTTGTTGTATGCGGCGGGGCGTCTCGATTTGAAACCGGGAGGTCAGGAGCTGGAAAACAACCAGGCGTTGACCACCACGCGTCGCAGTCTGTACTACAGCAGCTACCCGGAAACGGGGGGCAAGAGTGAGTTTGGTGAGTTGTTTGACGGGCCCGATCCTTTGGATTGTTATCGGCGCACGCGGAGTATTGTCCCCCAACAGGCCCTGGCATTGACCAACAGTCAACTCGTGCATCAATTGAGTGCGACGCTGGCCAGTGCGTTGTGGAAGAGTGTCGAACAGCCAGCGGAAGCCCAGGCCGAACAGAATGACCGCACGCAGCGCTTCATCGGCGCCACATTTGAGAGTGTCCTGTCACGCGTTCCGACTGCGGCCGAGCGTGACGCGTGCGGGGTATTTCTGTCGAAGCAGGCGGGGTCTGCTGATCCAAACTCCGAGCCGGCCGTTCGCGCGCGCGACGGCCTGGTGCGTGTGATCTTGAACCACAATGACTTTGTCACGATTCGGTAATCCCATGTCATCTAAATCACTGTTACCCGCTGATGTCTGTTGTGGCCGTTCGCGTCGGACCTTTCTGTCCGATGTGGGGATGGGCTTTACCGGTTTGGCATTGGGTGCCATGCTGGCGGATGATGGCGTGGTGCGCGCTGCGGAACCTGCCGCGGGCCCTGCGGCTCCTGGTGGCACGCACTTCCCGCCGCGCACGAAGTCGGTGATCTGGGTTTTTCTCTCCGGTGGCTACAGCCATCTCGAGACTTTCGATCCGAAGCCGGCGTTGAACACCTACGCGGGCATGACGTTCGACAAGACGCCGTTCGAGAACCCGATCAATTCGCCGCTGCACAAGAAGCGATTTCGTTCGGTGGCGTCCGAAGAGATCGATGTTCGCGACGTCTATCCCACGATCTACCCCATGCAGGTGGGCTGGCAGAAGCATGGCCAGAGTGGTATCGAAGTGACCGATTGGTGGCCGCATCTGGCGAAGCAAGTCGATGACTTGTGCTTGGTGCGCAACATGTGGACGACCGATAACGATCACGCGGCAGAGAATCAGATCCACACGGGGCGGCATCGCCTGGATGAAGTCCAGCCGAGCGTCGGTGCGTGGGCTCACTATGGGTTGGGAACTCTGAACGAAAACCTGCCGAAATTCGTCGTGCTGGGGGGACCGACCCGGTCTGACACGCGGCAGTCGATCGATTCCAACTACCTGGGGCCGCAGCACTCGGGGGTGCCACTGGCGCTGGATCCCAAGAACCCGTTGCCGTTCGGTCAGCGGTCCGCCAAGCAGACGTTTGATGAGCAACGGAATGAATATGAACTCATCGGCCGGTTGAATGAATTGACGGCTGTGGAATATCCCGAAGACCAGCAGTTGCGGGCACGGATCCGGGCTTATGAACTGGCCTTTCGGATGCAGGCGGCGGTTCCCGAAGCGGTCGATTTTTCCAAGGAGACGGAGGCCACGACCAAGCTGTACGGACTCGACAAGGAGAATACGAAAGTCGCGGGGCAACGACTGCTGGGGGCGCGGCGGCTGGTCGAACGTGGTGTGCGATTCGTGCAGGTCTTCCCGTCGTCGTATGGGGTGTGGGATTCGCATCAGAAGCTGAAAGACAATCATACACGGCTCTGTGCGACGGTGGACTTGCCGGTGGCCGGGTTAATGCAAGATTTAAAGCAGCGCGGACTGCTGGATCAAGTAACGGTTGTCTTCTGTACGGAGTTCGGCCGGACGCCCGGGTTAGAAGTGCGTGCTGGCGGAACGAATGGCCGCGATCATCATCCCAACGGATTTACCGTCTGGCTGGCAGGTGCCGGGATCAAGCAAGGTCACGTCCACGGAGCGACCGACGAACTGGGCTATAACGCCCTGGGAGATGGCCACTACGTGACCGATCTGCATGCGACCGTGCTGCGTCTGCTGGGCCTGGACAATCGGCGACTGGAGGTCCCAGGCCGCAAACGCCTCGACATCGATCACGGTCAGGCGATTACAGATATTATGACCTGATGGACGTTGAGTTAGGCCGCATTAGAGCGATTTAGCTTCAGGTTTTTCTCAGATGCTAAAGAACAGAAATCTCTCTCCCCTCGCCTCGGTACTCCGGGGAGAGGGGCTTTGCGAGCGTCATTGAGATGGCCTAATCCAATAGGCCAATTTCACTTCAATTCTGGGACTCAACATGATTGGTTGATCGTTCCCCTCACCCCCAGCCCCTCTCCCCAGATTACTGGGGCGAGGGGAGAGAATTCATTCGCGTGGGCGGGCTACGCAGTGAGAGATTTTGTAGCGGAATCTCGTAAGAGTTCCGCCAATTGCCGACCGACTTTGTAAGTCCCTAAACATCTCAACTGCTGGGACACGCGGTGGAACTCTCATGAGATTCCGCTACACAGGTCGTGGATACGCTCTAGCTCGCCGCGGCGACTTCGTTCTGGACGTTTCTGGCTGGCATGGCCAGCACGTCGTTCGATACGACTTGCGATTGTCTCAGTTCGCGCACCGTGAGAGGGTCGTAGTTCGCTCCATTGAGAAAGCACTTGCCGACCGACTGGCCTGTCAGCAGCGACTTGCCGATGGCCGAGAAACCCTGCCAGGCGATCGCCATGTGGCACAACCATTCGCTGCGGCCCATAAAGTCGTGGCACGAGTCCAGTTTCCAATCGGGCTTGAGCACTTTTTGCAGGCGCTGATAAAGGTTCCGAGCCCAGTTGCGCTGCGGTCGCAGACCTTCCATCAGCCACAGCGCGTCCAGTAGCGGAGTACTGTTGCGGACGCCAGGCCGCGCCGCCTGAGGCTCAGGCGCAGGCTCGCGGCCGCGCTGCAGATCGATCAGCAATCCGGACCAGTCGACACCACCGAGATACCCCAAATGCACGGCCGGATTGGCTCGTGGATTTGCGTCAATCAAATAGGGCGTGCCGTCGTTGCGATCTACAATGAAGTCCAGACCGAGGAAGCCACTCCAGTCCGTCGCTCGGGCCAGGCGCTCGGTCAGTGACGCGATTTGCGGGTGATCGACGGATTCTCGATGTGACGAGGTCCCGCCGTTTTCAGGGAATGTTCGCAACGGACGGTAAATGACCTCACCCAGCTTGCGGCCTTCGTGGCATAACATCAGCGTATAGATCGCTTCGCCGTCGATTTTTTGTTGCACGAACGGAGGTTCGGCATGCTGCTGAGTTTCCTGCGTATGCACCGCTTGAAAGCGTTCCACCAGTTCCGTCAGCGTCTCGCAGTATTCACGGCCGATGCTGTTGTTGCTCGTTGGCAATTTCAGGACGACGGGGAATTGCAGGTGACTGACCTGTTCTGCCAGGTCACGAGGACAGGGCTGGGTGACGGTCGGGGGTGCGGGAATGTCCAATTCGCAGCACAAGTCGTAGAGACTGGGCTTATGGTGCAACTGCCACATCACTTCGAAAGGGGGCAGCAACATGCAGGTCAGGGATTCGATTTCCTCGCGGAATTCCGAAAACAGGAGCGACTCTTCGAAAGTCGGCAGCAGGAGATCATACGGTCGTGACTTGAGTTCTCGGATGATTGCCGCCAGATACCCGGCGGGATCTTGCGAGAGGGACGGGGTGCGCAGCCACCTAGTTTTGGGAATGGCTTTGCCGATGGACCACCAATGGTCATCGGCAGCAGTCACGCTGACGCCACGCGTCGCGAAGCCCTGGATGAGTCTCGGTGTGAAGAAGGTCGAGGTCCCGGTGACGAGTACTCGCATGTCGCCTTCGATATATGATTGTGCGGAAATAGGTAAGCTGAGCAGTTTCGCAAGCTATCGTCAAGCCACAGCCGTCGGAAATAAGTTCCTGGGGCAGCGCGTTAGAGACGGACGAATCGATAAGTTGGCATAAATCGATTTTCCCGCCTGCAACGGCGTGAGTTCGCAAAAACTGGGGCCAAATGGGCCGCCAACGTCGCTTAAAATGCGCCCCGATAACCTGTTAGGCCGCAGAAACTGCGATTCAAGTTGGTGTCAGAGATTTCGACATCCTAAAATTTCTCAGCGCAATACCGTCGACGACGACCTGCTGCACTGCATCAATCATGAAACCAAACTTCTCAAAAAACGGTCGCGCCGTCAAGCTTACGCTCGAAAAGAGTTGCGGTGCGCGATTTGAAAGGGCGACTTGATGAATCTGATCCATCAGTGCCGTACCGACACCGCGCCGCCCGGACTGGGGTGAGACATAGAAGTGGTCGATGTACCCGTTTCGCTGGACATCGGCATATCCGACGACCATGCCCCCAATTTCCGCCACGAACGGCTGGATGCTCCGCATTTTCTCGGCCCAGCGACCGGGATCACTCTGAACTGGAGCCCAGACGGCCAATTGCTCGGGAGAATAATCGGCCGCTGCCGTTTGATGGATGGCGTGGTAGAACACGTCGGCCAGGCGGACTTCATCGCCGCTGGCGAATTCTCGAATCAAGATGTCAGTTCGGTCGCAAGCGTGTTGATCGGGCATGTTTTGCTTCCGTAGCTTGACTCTCCAAGGTCGAGCAATCTTTGACTCTTACTGATCCCAAAATGGCTTCTGAATTGGCCTTTCGGAGAACCTGGGCTGACAGAAAAATGGGACGACAGAAAGATCCCGGTCAGACGATTCACTCTACGGAATGGTCTTCATTTTTCTGTCGTCCCATTTTTCTGTTAAAAATGAATTCGTCGCGACCACGGGAATTCCTGATCCCGACACGACAGATGGACGTCAAGAGCTGCGTTTTCTGTGATTTTCTGATTCGTTCAGAATTCACTGTGAGCGGCGTCAACAACTGGCGTCGGCTCTGCGGAACCACCTATAATACAGTCACAAAATAATTGTCGCCCGTTCGTCTCGAAGCTGTTTCGGGACGGGTTGCCAAAGTGAGGACCGAAGATGATTGGTGTGCTGCTGTTCGCAGTCCTGGCCGTAGAAAATCCCGCCCCCGTTGCAGCGCCGACCGCCGAACAACTGAAGTTCTTTGAATCCAGCGTGCGGCCGGTGCTGGTGGAGCACTGTCAGAAGTGTCACGGCGAAAAGAAGCAGTGGGCGGGATTGCGGTTGGATTCGCGGGCGGCAGTCTTGCGCGGGGGCGATTCTGGAGCCGCAGTCCAGCCAGGCAAGCCCAACGAGAGTTTGTTGATCAAGGCGGTGCGTCACGAGGACGAAGACCTCAAGATGCCCGAGAACAGCAAGCTCGCGGACCGTCAGATTGCCGACCTGGTCCGCTGGGTCGAAATGGGGGCTCCCTTTCCCGAAGTCTCAAAAACGGCGGTCCGCAGCCGAGATCCCAATCACTGGGCCTTTCAACCGCCGGCCGATCAGCCGGTTCCCGAAGTGAAAAACGTCGCCTGGGCAGATTCCATCCTGGATCGATTTGTCCTGTCCAAACTGGAAGCCGCAGGACTGGCCCCGGCCGAGCGTGCTGACAAGCGAACGCTGATCCGCCGGGTGACGTTCGATCTGACGGGATTGCCGCCGACGCCCGCCCAGATTGACGAGTTCCTCAACGATGATCGCCCCGATGCGTACGCGCAGCTCGTCGATCGATTGCTCAGTTCGCCGGCTTATGGCGAACGCTGGGGCCGGCACTGGCTGGATGTGGCCCGGTACGCCGATTCGAATGGGTTGGATGAAAACATCGCCCATGGAAACGCCTGGCGCTATCGAGATTATGTCGTCGCGGCTTTCAACGAGGACAAGCCGTTCGACCAATTCATCCTGGAACAACTGGCTGGGGATCTGCTGCCGGCGTCGGATGAGGCGCATCGCCACCAGTTGCTGATCGCGACCGGCTTCATGACGATTGGTCCGAAAGTCCTGGCGGAAGTTAACCAGGACAAAATGAAGATGGATATTGTCGATGAGCAACTCGACACCTTCGGACGCGTCTTTCTCGGTCTGACGCTGGGGTGTGCGCGCTGCCACGATCACAAGTTTGATCCGATTCAGACGGCAGACTATTACGGCCTGGCGGGAGTATTCAAAAGCACGAAGACGATGGAGACCTACACCAAGGTCGCGAAATGGCACGAGAACCCGCTGACCTCGCCCGCTGCCACCGCCATGAAAGCCGAGTACGACGCTCAACTGGCCATGAAGAAACAGGCTCTGGACGCATTCATTGTCGCCGCGGACAAGCAGGCCAAGGACAAGCTGCCCGCCGATGCCAAGCCACCGGAAAAGCTGGAAACGCTGTACCCGGAAGCGACGAAGGCCGAGTTGGCGAAATTGCGAGAAGCGTTGGCGGGTGTGGAGAAGAACCCGCCCGATCTACCCGCTGCCATGGGTGTCACGGAAGATAAAGTCGTGGACTTGGCCATTCATATCCGGGGTAACCCGCTCAAGCTGGGCGATGTCGTTCCGCGTCACACTCCCCCTGTAGTGCGAGGACCGCAACCGTCCGCGTTTTCGACCTCGGAAAGTGGCCGTCGGCAGCTTGCCGCATGGTTGACCGATCCCCAGCACCCACTCACTTCGCGCGTCATCGTCAATCGCGTCTGGAGATGGCATTTCGGAACCGGACTGGTGCGGACGACAGACAATTTCGGACTCCTGGGTGAGCCCGCTTCACATCCGGAACTGCTGGATTGGTTGGCGCGGCGGTTCGTGGCCGATGGCTGGTCGTTCCGTTCACTGCATCGATTGATTCTGAATTCGCGGACCTATCAGCTTAGCAGTCTGCCCGATGCAGCGTTGGTGGCGGCCGACCCCGAAAACCGGCTCTACGGCCGTGCCAATGTGCGGCGACTGGAAGCCGAAGAGGTACGCGACGCGTTGCTGCAGATCAGCGGGAAATTGGATTCCACTGTCGGTGGCTCGCTGTTGAAGGTCAAGAATCGGGGCTACCTGTTTGACCATACCTCGATTGACCTCAGCGACTACACCAGCCAGCGCCGTTCGTTGTATCTGCCCGTGATTCGCAACAATGTCTTCGACCTGTTTCAGCTCCTGGATTTTCCGGATCCGGCTGTTCCCAGCGGCGATCGAGCCATGACGACTGTGGCGCCGCAGGCATTGCTGATGCTTAATAGTGATTTCGTGATGCAGTCAGCAGACGAATTGGCGCGGCGATTACTGTCCGAGGCAGGCAGCGACGACGAGCGGCTGTCGCGGTTGTCACAGACCGTGCTGGGCCGCGATGCCACGGCTCAAGAGCGCGAGGGTCACCTGGCATTTTTGACTAAAGTCGATCAGTCGCTGGCCGCGAAGGTGCCCGACGTTGCTGAACGAAAACGTCAGGCTTGGGGCGTGTTGTGTCACGTGGCGATTGCGACCAACGAGTTTATTTATATACGGTAGGTTGAATCATGTTCGATGCTCCCATTTCTCGTCGCCGCGCGTTGGCGAACACGGCGGTTGGATTCGGATCGCTGGCTCTGTCGTCGTTACTGGCAGACACTGCGCCGCCCAATCCGTTGGCCGTGCGCGCCCCGCATTTTCCCGCGAAGGCGAAGCGGATCATCTTCATCTTCCTCAGCGGTGGACCCTCGCAAGTTGACACGTTTGACTATAAACCGCTGCTCGCTCGCGACGATGGGAAGCCGTTTCCGTTCGACAAGCCGAAGGTGCAATTCAACAGCACGGGAAATTTGCTGAAGTCGCCGTGGGCCTTCAAGCAGTACGGTCAAAGTGGCCTGTGGGTCAGCGATCTGTTTCCGAAATTGGCCGAGCGTGTCGATGATCTGTGCATGATCAATTCGGTCTACGGAACGAATCCGGCCCATGGCGGCGCGGTGATGAAAGTCCATACCGGCAGCGACAACTTTATTCGGCCCAGTATCGGGTCGTGGGTCAGCTATGGGCTGGGGACCGAGAATGCGAATCTGCCCTCATTTGTGACGATTTGCCCAACGCTCGCCTTCGGCGGGATCAACAATTGGAGTTCGTCATTCCTACCCGCCGTGTACCAGGGCACGGCGTTTGGAAACGCCAGCGTGCCGTCGCCGCAAGCCCGCGTGAAATACATCGGCAATTCGCGTTTGTCGCGAGAAATTCAGCAATTGCAACTGGACCGTTTGAAGGAACTCAATCGAGCGCACCAGGCACAGACAGGTCCTGAGGCGTCGTTGGAGGCCCGGATCAATTCGTTTGAACTCGCCTTTCGCATGCAGTCGGAAATTCCCAAGGTGGAAGACTTGGCAGGCGAGACCGAAGCGACTCAAAAGCAGTACGGTCTGGACAATCAGGTGACGTCGAA
>CAMAVF010000240.1 GCA_945861445.1 Planctomicrobium piriforme
TACAAGGCGGGACTGGATCTGCCGACGGTGTTGAAATCGGTGGGCAGCGGTGCCGCCGGCAGTTGGTCTTTGAATAACCTCGGTCCACGCATCATGGACAACAACTTCGATCCAGGCTTCCTGGTCGAACACTTTATTAAAGATATGGGCATTGCTCTCAGTGAGGCGAAACAGATGGGGCTGTGCTTGCCGGGGCTGGCCCTGGCGAACCAGTTGTACGTTTCGGTCAAGTCGCTCGGCTACGGCCGGCATGGGACACATGCCTTGGAGTTGGCTTTGGCTCAGATGGCAGGGGTTGACTGGAAAGCCCGTTAATATCGTAGACAACCCCCCTGGCGCGGGAGACTGGTGATCCGGGTGGCGTACACCGTCCGGATTCCGGTCGCCAAGTATCCCGGGGCTCATGCCGCTGAGCTCACTGAGTGCTTTTCTCGGTCGTCCATCGTAGAATGAACTTTCAATCTGTATCGCGTCGCGCTGACGCGGATTTTTTGCAACCGTCGGTGGCATTTCGTTGAGATCAATGCTTGATCGACCGGGGAGTATTTGTCATGAGTCGCAAGGGACAGCAGTTCGCAGGGTTGACCGTCGCATTGGTAACGCCGTTTAAGAACGGTGCCGTGGATGAAGCTGCCTTGCGTAAACTGGTCGACTGGCATGTGGAAATGGGGACCGACTGCGTCAGCCCGATGGGAACGACCGGCGAAAGCCCGACGACACTGCACGATGAGCATGAACGGATTGTGTCGATCGTGTGTGAACAGGCTGCTGGGAAAATCAAGGTCATGGCGGGGACGGGATCCAACAATACCGTGGAAGCTGTTCGCCTGACAAAAGCCGCCCAGAAGGCCGGAGCTGACGGCGCCTTGATGGTGGGTCCCTACTACAACAAGCCGACTCAAGAGGGATTCTATCAGCATTATAAGGCCGTGACCGAAGCCTGTGATCTGCCTGTCGTGCTTTACAATATTCCCGGTCGAACTGCCAAGAACATCGAATCTGACACGATCGCGCGGATTGCGGAGCTCGCTACGGTCGTGGGGATCAAGGAATCGACGGGCTCGATGGATCAGGCGTCGCAGGTGATTGCCTTGACCAACCTGACGCTGCTGTCGGGGGATGACAGCCTGACCCTGCCCATGATGGCATTGGGGGGCAGCGGTGTGGTGTCGGTCGTGGGAAACATCGTCCCGCGTGACGTGATGGCCATGATCAAGGCGTTCAATGCCGGCAACCTGGAAGATGCCCAGCGGTTGCATTACAAACTCTTCCCGCTCTGCCGTGACCTCTTGGGGATCGCGACCAATCCCATTCCGATCAAGGCCGCGATGCAGGCCCTGGGGCGCGATACGGGCGAAGTTCGCCTGCCGCTGACTCCGCTGACTGCAAGCGAAAAAGAAGTCCTGACGGCGACCTTGCGACGGTATGGGCTGGTGTAGGGGACTTGCACCCTCAAGCTGAGAAACATGCTCGGCACACAAAAAAAAGTCCGCAGCCATCGGAACGGCTGCGGACTTCGAATACAACACAATTCAAACTCTCAATTACGGCCGGCCATCCGCAACAATCGACACCGCCGTCCAACGATCCTCGGCCATCAAGGTCTCGCCCACTTTCACCTGGACACTGCTCGTTCCAGTGCCACTGGTGAGACAATGCAATTCGGTCTCCAGAATGTAGGAAGCTCCCGGTGCAAAATCGGCAATCGTCCAGGTGACCGTGCGGTTCAGCTGATCGACTTTATTACCGATCGTGGCATGCACCAGGTTTGTCCCTTTCGGATACGTCTGGCAAATCGTCACGTTGCGCTGTCGCTCATTGCTGGTATTGGTGACCGTCACCAGAAATTGTCCGGTGGAATCGACCAGCCACCGCGCCGGCCCATGATGTGCCAGCGTCAGTGGCGACTTGCGGGCAGGGGTAAAGCTGCCTGGTGCAGACCCGCCAACTTCGATCTGGATTTCGGCCTCAGTTGATAGATCGCCATCGGCCCGCAACACGGCGCGATTGGTAATCGTACCGGCCGCCACGCATTGGACGGTCAAATTCGTTTCGCGACTTTCACCCGGTTCCAGGCGCTCGATCGCATATTCCAAATCGGGGCTGAGCCGATGCTGCAAACCGGGGGGCAGCACGTCCGACACGAGAATTCCGGTCGCGGGTGCCGAGCCCAGATTTTGAATCTTGAAGTGCCAGACGACCTGCGTTCCCACCGGTGCCTGTTTCGGACCCGTAATGTCCATGACCAGGCGCGGAGCCGTTTCCGGCCGTACGCTTTGCGTCGTGGGTGGGACGGCGAAGGCCGATTCGGATCGACCTCGGGGTGCGGTGCGTTCTGATGGTTCGACGGGCGGCATCCGCTCGGGAACCGTAATCCGTTCCGGACCACGTGGCCCAGTCGCATCCGGCACCGCCATCGGCACCACGCGGCTATTCGGGACCACGACCTCCGTCGCAGGACGAACTTGTTCCTCGTCGTGAATCTCACGCGGCGGACCACGTCGCGTCGTCCGCGGTGCTGTCGTCGGATCAACAGGCTTGCGGCGTTCGACAACCGGGGGTTCAGTAGGAACACTCGGCCGTGCGGCAGCAGGAAGCTCACTCAAGACTGGGGTCTTCCGCCGGGTCCGCGTAAAGATGTCCTCTTCCTGGTGGGATTCATGATCAACGCCGTCTGTTGACAGGACCGGACCATGATAATCCCGCGGCTTCGCCGGTGACTCTTCGGCGGGCGACTCAGGAGCCACCAATACGGGCGGCGCAGGTCCTTCGTCGGTGGGCTCGTTGACTACCGATTCCACCGCGGGCTGTGCGGTGGTGACCAGATCTTGATCGGGATTGCGCCGGGCAGGGGTCGGTTCGAACGGAGCTTTTTCCTCATCTCGCGGAGCTGGATCCATCGGTGCGGCTTCAGTCGGAACTGCTTCCGCTGGTGGCAGAGTCAAATTGTCTGCGGGATTCTCCTCGGCGGGCACCGCAGGGGTCAAATCGGTGTCGGCTGCCGGAACAGCGTCTTTCGCTGCGGCCTGAGCGGCAGCGCCGCCGGGAATCGGCACCCCGTCAACCCGCTTGGGGCGAATGTTGCGGACAGAATGCCGATCTTCTTCGGAATCTTCGTGCTTGCCCAGCCGCGAATAGTGACTCTTGGAACGAATGTCCGTGACCAGCGGAGCATGCTTGACCGGCTCGGGCAACTCGTTGGCCGGAGCGACGCGAATATCTTGTACGGAGTGCCGCTCTTCTTCGCTGTCTTCGTGATTGCCCAGCCGTGAATAGTGCTTGGCGTCCCGTTTGGGGATCAACCGTGACTTGGTTGGGGCAGGGGTTTCCGCGACCGGGGCAGTCTCAGTTTCCACGACGGGTTCGCTGGCGGGTTCGTTGACCGGCTCAGCAGCAGGCGTCCCCTCACTGGGAACGTCGGCGACCGACGGGGTTTCGAAGGCGTCATTCAATGGCGCCGCGAGCGTGGGTGCCTCAGCCGGAGTGTTTTCCGGGACATCGGGCGGCAATGACGGTTCTGTCGAGAGGGGCCCCTCAGGGACTGCCTCTTCCGTGTCCGACAGTGGCGTCAGATCGGTCGACAAAGCGGGTTGTGCAATCTCCACGCCGGCGAGTTCTTCGCCAATGGGCTGGTCCTTCTTATTCCGGCGAGACCCCGGCACCTCAAAACCAGGATCGGGATGGTCGCCCGTGACAACGCCGTCGGGAGACATGTCGTCAACCCCGGCCAGCGATTTGTCGTCAACGAGTTCCTGTCCCGGGGGCGACTCACCATTGAGCTGCGGGTCAGCGAATGGATCGCTCGATTCCGCAAGTTTCTTGCTGGCGAGCGCTACCTTCGGACTCACTGGCTTGCCGGCCACGGAATCTGCCTTGCCAGCGGCAGCTCCCGGTTGATACCTCAACGCAATCAGGGTTAGGACGACGCTCAAGATCCCGGTGGCGGTACAGATTTGCCAGGCCTTGATGTGTGGGGGCCAGTAAGTCCGAGTCAAACTACGGCACCACAGGCGCAACCGAATCCACGCGTCCCAAAACAATTCCCCCCACGTTTCCATGTGCGCATCCCCCTAAAGTATAGCGGGCTCCCCTCCCTGGGTAAGACCCATCATCAGAGGTGATTTTCAGGCTGAAATCATTACGGCAGGAACACCCCTGTTCCGCTGCAACGACCGTGGACAACCTCGAAAATCACTTCCGGAAACGGTGCAATATCAGATTTGGCCGGGGGTGAGAAGAGGAAACTTGAAAAATCGGCGTGCGCAAAAATCGCCATAGCACAGTGGGCAATTGGCACCAACCGCGAAGCGTAAGTTTTGAAGTAGCGCACTTCGCACGGGAGGGCAGAGGAAGAGTTCATTTGGGGAACACTGATCTACGCTAATCTACGCTAATCCAGGCAAAGACCAGACCAATCGGGCGGTGTCACATTTTTTGTCTTGATTAGCGTAGATCAGTGTTCCCTCAATGTATTCTCAATCCTTTAAAGATGATCAGTCATGGAGATCACTCCTCGCCCGATTTCGTCCAAGGTGCAACGACAAAAATCGCGAGCGAGTGAGCGCATTCCGTCATATTACAGCCACAGGAATGCACTCGCTTACGCTTCGAGCTGGTATTCGCGGTCAATTCGCGACCTGCCATCAGGTAAGAAACGATTCATCAACCACGCCCTACGGGATGAAGATCGTTCCCTTGTCCTTGGCATAGTTCTTCTCGGGATGGAAGCTCACCAGATAGCGCGGTTCCTTGGAAAACCGGAGGCGGCAGAACTTCGCTTCCGGCTCTTCGTATTTGGACTGGCCATCGTGCCCCACTTTCCACGGCGAACCTGACAGATACGTGTCAGCGAACTCCGTCTGGGCCGTCCACTTGCCATCCACAAACAGCCCCAGCTTATGCCCCATCTTGACTACTGCGATGTGATGCCAGCGGCCGTCATTGATGACCTGTCGGGATCTCCCGATGCTCGATCCCGATGAGGATCGACCGGCAATATTGGGGCGCCCGCGATCCATGCCCACGACGATGCCGGAATCGCGACGGTCCTCGCGCTTGGAGAGCAGGATGCCCGACTTCGCCTGCGTCGCAATCCAAAACTCAACGGTGAAATACGGGCCGGGATTCAAGTCGGGATTGGCCACGCTGATGCCCTGTCCCTTCCCCGTCGTCTCGAAGAACTTGGTCGGTTTGAAAATGCGTTCGACTTTCGTCTCCAATGCCTGTTTTTGCAGTCCGCCGGCCAGCGGCAGGGCCAGTTGCCAGGCATCGACGGCCCGCTCGCGGATGGTCGCCCGGACAGGATCTTTTTCCTGCTCGGCCACTTCCCACCAGTCATCCCCCAACTGAGTCAGCGCCTGCAGTTCGCGCGACTGGTCCACTTCTCGCTTGGCGAGGCTGGCGAGTGCCCTATTCGACGATTTGGCTAACAGCGGTAGTCCCGTCAGCCAATCGCCCTTGTAGAAGCACACGTAGCGGCCCCACGCGAGGTTCGCCGTTTCATCGTCCGGATTGACTTTTAAGAAGTCTTTGGCGGCTTTGGCTGCCTCGAAGGCGTCGCGCAGGCCGTTCACTCGTCGGGCGTACGACGCCAACTGTTCCTTCAACACCAGATTCTTGCGGGTGGCGCCTGCCGCGGCGGGGGCGGCCTTGGCTGCCGTCTCAAAATCATCCAGGCGGACCGCTTCATCCAGCAACAAGACGTACATGGATGCCAGATAGGCGACGTCCTCATCGCTCTTGGCCAGGCGGGACGCCGCCTTGGTGGCACGTTCCATCAACGGCAAAGACGGGAGGTCGAAACGATCGCCCAGCGCAACCAGAATCTCCCAGGCCAGGGCCAATTGTCCCGACTCCGCCGCAAACTCGGCCCCATCCGACAGCATCACGTAGCTGGCTGCTGGATTGTCAGTCGTACTTTCAGCACGTGCCAGCAGCGACTTTGCCAGGTTGATCTTCGCATCGAGATGCCTGGCGTCCGCCTTCTTGGCCAGGGCGTATTCCACCTTAAAAGTTTCTCGCACCAACTTGCGGGCAGCGTCTTGAGCGGCAGCGTCGGGAGTTGATTGTTTCGGAATCTGTAAGACCGAGTCCGCCGACATCCCGGGCGACGATTTGGAACTCGCGACGTCCGGATTTCCCGCCTCGGAATCGTCGCCGGCCGTACTATAGGTGAAGCTGTTGAAACGAAACGTCCCGCCTTGAACTCCCAGCATCATACCCTTGGGATCGGGGAAAACGACGTAGCTCGGAACGGACAGCCGAGCGGGATCCCCCTTCCAGTCAATGACCTTATCACCGCTGGATTCCACCGTAATCGCCTGTTGACGGACACGGCACTTGATCAGCAACGGCAAGCCGCTGGCGGGGATGGCGGTGCGTTTCGTGGTTTCGTTCTGAGCACCCGTCTGGCCATCGATGTCCGAGATTCCAAACAGATTGTCCTGGCCATCAGTGACCAGCAGCAAGAGACATCGATGCCCCTGGACTTGAAGTCCCACGATGCAGGCCCCCTTGGCCTCATCACGCGTAATCGATATTGCCAGATCGTATTCGGCTGCGGTCGGCTGATAGGGGACCTCCAGGCGAATGAGGCGATTCGCTTGTTCCGAACTCCCCGTGAGTGTCCCGTCCTTGAGCGTCCAGTCCCCCAGGGGGGAATTCCGCTGCGGATCGACCCGGCTCAGCAAATCGACCGTTTCTGCCTTCGATTCAGACGACTTGGATTTTTGAGGTGGACTGAATTCTAACTTCGACACTCGGAACGTACTCATAACGCTGATCAACATCAACTCACGATCGATCGGGTTCGTGAAATTCTCGTTCGTGGTCGGTACGAAGGAGACCGCCGGATCACCCTTCCAGGTCAAAATCTCTTTTCCGTCGGCCGCCAGCGTTACTCGACCACGACGGACCTGCAACAAGAACTCGACTGGTCGATCAGCGGTCAATAATTGCCCGTCGAACTGCCGCTCGTTTTCCGTATTGCCCGCGATTCCATTCCCCAACTTGGTTTGAGTCCCATTCTGTCCGTCAATCAGTAACTGCGCGGGATGCCCCTGCACCGGGAATACCAGGCCGAATCCGCGCTTGCCACTCGTGCGTTCCACCTTCAGGGACAAGTCGTACTCGTTGGGCAGGGTGTATGGGACTCCCAGTCGCGTTATCCCTTCGGACGGGCTGACCAACTGCTGATTCTCGGAAGTCCATTGGCCGGCGATACGATGTTGATTCACGTCGATTCGAGCCAGCAGGTTGACCACAGACGACAATCCGGGCTTCGCGACGGAGGGCTGTTTGACAGGCTTGTCGGAACTGGCAGTCGATACCGCTTTGCTCGGTTTCACTACCGGTTCAGGCTCGGTGCCGACCAATGTCGGCCAGGGTGCCTTGTCTCCCTTGGCGAGTGGCCGATCCTGATTGGGCAGCTTGCTGGCGATCGGTGACTTGGACGCGGGATTCGCTCCGCTGGACACGGTTGCCGGAGCGTTTTCAATGGGTTTCGCCGGCCCGGAAATCTCAGGCACCACTGGGCCCGAATTCCCGGAATCAGTCGCTGCCGGTGGGGATTGAGATTTCGACGACGACAGCAGGACGATCACAATCAGCAAGCCGACAAGGGTTGCTCCGGCACCGCCGAGCACTGCCGAGGACATCCACACCGGACGCCTGGCACCGGTGAGTGCCGTATTGATTTGTATCGCCGCGGGGGGCGCGGTCTCGTTCAGCGCCGTACGCAGCGTGGCGTCGTAGGCGGCTTTGGTGTCAGGCTTGAGCAGGCAGATCCGAGCCCGCGAGATTTCGTTAAGCAGCTTGAGAGCATCCGCTGAATGCTCGCCCGTTTGAAACTTCCGCAAGAACGCCATCTGACGATCGGCCGCCGCTTCCACGACTTGAGGATCATCCTCATACGCGGGGATACCAAGCAGACGGTAATGATGTGCCGGCTGGTCGCGCTGGGGAATTCCCAGCCATTTGTGATACGGATCAAACGGCACGGACGACATAAATGCAGAACCTTAGCAGCCCGTTAAAAAAGGTGTTTGGAACTCTCCGAACGTCGAAAAAACGCTCAATTCCGTGTGGTTGGCAAAGTTCAAGACACCTGTTTCAACAGGCTGTTAGCGAGGGCCCTCGTTCGCCAAGAACAGCGACACTTCCCGGAACATGCAGAATACCGCAGACAAGCCGTAACCGTCCAGAGGGAAAGCACATCGGAACAATTTAGAAACGCTAACAAAACCTCTGCGTCAGTTCAGAACCGCTTGAAATATCGCGGTTCTGAACCTGCCACAACCGGTTTTGTTAGGGGTTCTCAATCATTTTGCCGCCAGCGGAATGAACTTCACACACACTGGACGCGAGACTGCGACTTGATGACCGGTCGGTTTCAGTCTGCCGGTGGATTGATCGACACTGAAGACCACCAGGCTACCCCCGTCCTGGTTGGCGACGATCACATATTGGCCCGTGGGGTCGATGCCGAAATTGCGGGGCGTCTTGATGTTTTCTCGCTGATGTCCGATCGGCGTCAACTTGCCGGTCTCAGCATCGATGGAGAACTCGGCAATGCTGTGGTGGCCCCGGTTGGATCCATACAGGAACTTTCCCGAGGGATGTACCTGAACTTCGGCGGTCGAATAATTCTTGCCGTCAAAGCCATTCGGCAGCGTGGTCACCGTCTGGATCGGTGCAAGGGCGCCCTTCGCGGCGTCATAGGCAAACGCGGTTACCGAACAGTGCATCTCGTTGATGACATAGGCAAACTTGCCCGACGGATGGAAGGCAAAGTGACGTGGCCCGGCGCCAGGTTCCGTTTGCCCCGCAGGCGGTTGATTCGCTTCCAGTTTCCCGGTTTTGTCATCGAACTTGTAGATCATGACCTTGTCGAGACCCAGGTCGGCGACAAACGCAAACTTGTTCGACTGATCCACGTTGATGGAATGGGCATGAGGCGCCGACTGCCGTGATTTGTCCGCTCCGGTCCCCTTGTGCTGCACGAAGCTGGCCATCGGGCCTAAATTGCCGTCTTCCTTGATGGGCAACGTGCCGGCAGAACCGCCGCCGTAATTCGCCACGAGTGCAAATCGGCCAGAGTGGTCGACCACGATATGACACGGACCAGGGCCGCCAGATCCCTGCTGATTCAGCAATTTCAGCTTGCCCGTTGTCGGATCGATCGAAAACGCGCCCACGCCGCCGGCCTTTTTTCCTTCGAAATCCGAGATTTCCATCACTGCGTAAAGCAGTTTCTGGCTTGGATGGACCGCCAGAAACGATGGATTGGTGACTTCCGCCGCCAATTCCACCGGGGACAGTTTGCCGGTTTTCAGGTCCAGGACCGTCTGGTAGATCCCCTTGCTTCCATCACCGGTATACGTTCCCACATAGACCCGTTGCTCCGATCCTGCTTTCGCCCCTTTCGCCGCATCTTCGGCCCGGGATTCACGAGGCGAAGTTCCGACCAGTGCTACCCCGGCCAGACAACACAGTGCAAGTTGCAGTTTCATAAGTCGTTTCCTGGAGATGAGTTTTCGCGGATCATTGACAGTTCTACATCCAATCGAGCTACACATTCAACGGTAACAAGGATTGTGCTGCGATGCTGAATCGTTATGCAGGGTGCCTGCGAATTCCGCAGTCCGATCCCCTGTTCGCAGTTGTGAATTCTCGGACGATCGGTGTAATATCAATCAAATACGCCAGTTACGCCACACAGCTAAGTTCAACTTAAGGCACGGGATATGCTCTTCTGTGCTGGTGTCGGTACGGGTTGCTGCCACGATTTCGGGCCTAACTGTTGACTGAAGGAAAGCTGAATGACACCTCGGGAAGTACTCGCCCTGTGTCGCGAACGGGAAATTCAAGCGGTCGATTTGCGTTTCATGGATTTTCCTGGAACACAAAAGCATTTCACCATTCCGCAAGCCGCACTGACGACGGCCACCTTTGAGGATGGCCTGGGCTTCGACGGATCGTCCATCCGTGGTTGGCAGGCGATCAATGAAAGCGACATGCTGGTCGTGCCGCAGGCCGAAACGGCCTTCATCGATCCGTTCATGAAAAATACGTTGGCCCTGAACTGCAACATCCTCGATCCGCTCACGCGTGAGGACTATGCCAAGGATCCACGGAATGTCGCCCGCAAGGCACAAAACTACATGAAGTCGACCGGCATCGCCGACATCGCCATGCTGGGGCCCGAAACGGAATTCTTCGTATTCGACGAAGTCCGCTTCGATCAGAACGAGCATGAGTCGTACTACCACATCGACAGTGCCGAAGGGATCTGGAACCGGGGACGCTCCGAGGGGACCGGCAATCGCGGGCACAAGATCCGCGTGAAAGAGGGCTATTTCAATCTGCCCCCGATGGACACGCTGCAAGATCTGCGGACCGAGGTCATGCTGCGGCTGATGGAATGTGGAGTCGAAGTCGAAGCTCAGCACCGCGAAGTCGCCACTGGCGGTCAGTGCGAAATCGACATGAAGTACCAGCCCCTGCTGAAAATGGCCGATCACCTGTTGCTCTGCAAATACGTGATCCGCAACGTCGCCGCCCGCTTCGGCAAGACGGCCACCTTCATGCCCAAACCGCTGTTTGGTGACAACGGTTCCGGCTTGCACATGCACTTTTCGCTGTGGAAGAACAATCAGCCGTTGTTCGCGGGCTCGGGATATGCCGGCCTGAGTCCGATGGCCATGTACGCGATGGGGGGAATTCTCAAGCATGCGCCGTCGCTGATGGCGTTCTGTTGTCCGACCACGAACAGCTACAAACGGCTTGTGCCCGGATTCGAAGCCCCCATCAACCTGGCCTACAGCAGCCGCAACCGCTCGGCCGCGATCCGCATTCCCGTTTACAGTTCGAATCCGCAGTCCAAGCGGATCGAGTTCCGCTGTCCGGACCCCTCTGCGAATGGCTATCTCGCCATGGCCGCCATGTTGATGGCCGCCCTGGACGGCATTCAGAACAAGATCGATCCGGGCGCACCACTCGATAAGGACATTTACGACCTCAAGCCGGAAGAACTGACCAATGTTCCAAAGACGCCCGCGTCGTTGGAAGAATCCCTCGCTGCTCTGCGGAAGGATCACGACTATCTGCTGCGTGGCGACGTCTTCACCGAAGACGTGATCGATACGTGGATCTGGTACAAGACGACGAACGAAGTCGAAGCCCTGCGTGCCCGGCCGCACCCCTACGAATTCGCCATGTACTACGATGCGTAGCCTCGTAGATTGCAGGATTGCAGGAGGGTGCATTCCCCGGAATGTCGATTAGACGGCGGCAGTTCGGTAGCAATTCGAACCGGATTGGCCGGCTCTCCAGTGGGTCCAGAATTTGACGAGGGGCTCCGAGTCGCTCAGGGAATCGGCCCGAAGTTGCAGCAGGCTTTCTCCGT
>CAMAVF010000241.1 GCA_945861445.1 Planctomicrobium piriforme
CAGTTCAGTAAAGAAGACATCAGCAGTTGGCCCTTCTGGAAAATCGGCGATGGCTATGCCGCTCGAGGACTGGCCTATTCGATTATCAAATCCGGCCAGGAAGCGGAAGCCGACTTCGTGCGGGGACTCGAATGGACCAGCGAGAAGCGTCTCCGCAATAGCATTCGGCATTTACTGGGTAACAATCGCGAACACAACTTGAAGGACGACGAAGCGGCACTGGCCGCCTATCAGTCGGTGATTGACGACTCCCAGCGGCTTGATTCTGCAGACCAGTTCTTATCGGTCCAAGGCGCTGCCCGCATCCTGGCCCGCCGTGGCAAGTTCGATGCCGCAATCACGACATTGCGGAAGGTGGACCTCAGCAAACAGGGGGGCTATTGGCGAGGCTCAATGCTGCTGATGATCGGCGAGATCCAGCTCACCGCCGGACGGAAGGACGAGGCGACAGCGACTTACAAATCCGTCATTGCCGATGAAGAGATCGACGTGCGCCAGCGAAAACTCGCCGAGGAGGCGCTCGCCAAGTCGCGTACGTGATCCGCTGGCGCTAGTGATAATTGCTAATGCCAAATCCAAGGAGATCTCCAATGAGAATCAAGTCCATCTACTGGGCCATCGCGTTGTTGGCGGGTTTCGTCGTGACCAATTCGACGTGGGGTGATGGTCCTGACAAAGCCCAGCCGATCAACGTCTTGCTGATCGGCAACAGCCAATGCCCGACGATCGTCAGCAACCAATTACTAGAGAAGCTGGCAGCATCAGATAAGGGCGGGCGCCCCATCAAGGTCGGCGGCTGCGTGAAGGGGGGTGCATCGTTGAAATCGCATTGGGAGGCCGGCACGGGGGAAGGGTCGGCCCGGGCGATGATCGCGTCTGGTCAGTGGGACTTCGTCGTCCTGCAGGACATCTATTTTGTGCAAGAGTCGCAGTTCCAGCCGTTCGCCCGTCAATTTCAAGCATTGGTGAAAGAGCACGGAGCCAAGGCGGTGCTGTTTGGCACCGCATCCATCCTCAGCGACTATCCCCAAGGCTTCGAACGGCAGCATAAGCTGCACATCGAGATGGGCAAGGAGTTGGGCGTGCCGGTGGTCGATGCGAGTTATGCGTACATCCGCTATTTCGGCGACAAGCCCTCGACCGAAAAGCTGGAAAGTCTGTTCGCCAAAGACCGCGCTCACCCGGGCCTCTGGGGTTCGTATCTCTATTCGTGCATGCTCTACAGCGCGATGATGGAACGCAGTCCAATCGGTCTCGCCGCCCCGGAAGCGATTCCGGCCGACACCGTCAAGACCCTGCAAGAAACCGCCTGGGCCCAGCATCAAGCCACGGTCGCCGCATTGAAAACGAAGTAACTGGAGTCATGGGCTTTGGGATGTCATTCACTTCTCAGGATGCGTAAGATGAAATTGCAGCACATCGTCTGACGCACTCGCGTCAAGATTCTTTACGCCAGTTTGGAATCCGATCATGGCCGACATACCCGCCCCCGTTCTGGACTCTTTCGGCGACCTGTCGAAGCCCAAGCCGAGCCTTGCCATCCGCATCGTCCAGGTGCTTACGGTGCTCGGCATCGGCATCGTCCTGCTGGCATTCATGTTGCCAGCCACGCGCCGGGTCAGACCGGCGGCACACCGTTCGCAATGCAAAAACAATCTTAAACAAATCGGTCTGGCGTTACATAACTATCATGAGGTCTACAATGCGTTGCCTCCCGCCTACACCGTCGATGCGAATGGCAAGCCGCTGCACAGTTGGCGAACCTTGATTCTGCCGTTTTTCGATCAAGCAGCACTGTATGAGACCATTGACCTGTCGAAACCGTGGAACGACCCCGCCAATGTGAAGGCTTATTCCACCAGTATACCAGGGTATGAATGCCCGTCTTCCCACCATTCCGCACCTTACACCAACACCAACTATCTGGCCGTCGTGACACCCAACAGCAGCATTCGGCCAGGCCAATCCCTCCAACTTCGCGAAATCACCGATGGCCTGAGCAATACGCTCTTTGTAATCGAAGTGCCAGCCGAGCAGGCCGTACATTGGATGTCGCCGCTCGATGCAGATGCGAACTTGGTATTGAGTTTCGCACCCCAGACCAAACTGAATCATGAAGGCGGCTTCGATGCACTGCTGGGCGACGGGAGCGTCCGTTTCATTTCAGCCAAGACCCCAGCCGATGTGCGGCGGGCTTTAATGTCCGCGACGGGAGGCGAGGTCGTTGGCGACTTCTAGCCATAGTCGAGTGTCGCAAGACCATGCGGTTCGGCGGGAGCCTCACCCTCCCAACGGGTGGCCTCGTCGAAGTCACTCGTGTAGAATCATTCGGTGATTACGTTGGATACCCGAACTGTCATCCCAGTGAATGAGGTCTTCCGGTGCGACCGATTATCAGTACGTTACTGCTGTTGGGGATTTGTTCTTTCGCCGCCGCCGATGAAAACTGGAACCAGTTTCGCGGGCCTCGGGGAGACGGCACGTCCCAGGCCACCCAGTTGCCGGTGACGTTTGGCGAAGGTTCCCCCGAGATCGTCTGGAAGGTCCCGATCGCCGGACGGGCCTGGTCGTCTCCGGTGATCTGGGGCAAACAAATCTGGATTACCAACAGTCCCGAAATCCAAAACTTGGCCGAGGGCCAAACCAAACTGGACGTCCCGCTGAAGCTGTCAGCCGTCTGCGTTGATCTGGAGACCGGTAAGACCCTCCATGACGTCGTCCTGTTCGAAGTGGACACGCCTCAGTTTACCCACGCCACAAACGGCTACGGTTCCCCGACCCCCTACATTGAAGAGGGCCGCGTCTACGTCCATTTCGGAGCGTATGGCACCGCGTGCCTCGACACCCAAACTGGCAAGAAGATCTGGGAGCGGCGGGATCTGCCCTGCAACCATTTTCGCGGCCCCGGTTCTTCGGTCGCCGTGTATGGCGATCTGCTCTATCTGACGATGGATGGTTACGACGTTCAGTACCTGGTCGCTCTAAATAAAAAGACTGGCGAGACCGTCTGGAGGAAGGACCGGAACATCGACTTCGGGACGACCGACGGTGACGCGAAGAAGGCCTATTCCACTCCCATACTGATCAAAGCTGACGGGCGCGAAATGCTGATCAGCCCCTTCGCCGCCGCGACGATTGCCTATAACCCGAAAACGGGCGAACCGCTGTGGATGGTCCGGCATGGCGGGATGAATGCCGCCGGGCGTCCGTTGTTTGGCAATGGACTGGTCTATATCAGCTCGGCTGACGGACCGAATCCACTGGTCGCCGTGCGTCCGACGGGGCTGGGGGATATCTCGGAAAACATCGTCTGGAAGTCCAACAAGGCGATCCCCAAGCGTCCCTCGCAGATCCTGGTGGGCAATCTGATCTTCATGATGAATGACGGCGGAGTGGCCTCGTGCATGGACGCGTTGACCGGCGAAGTCGTCTGGTCGAAGCGGCTGCCCGGCGAATACTGGTCATCCCCCTTGTTCGCCAACGGATTGATCTATTGCTTTTCGCAAAAGGGAGAAATCCCCGTCTTCAAGGCAGCCCGCGAACTGGAAATCGTCGCCGAGAACAAGCTGGATGACGGCTTCAACGCGTCTCCCACCGTGGCCGGTGACGCGTTGATCCTGCGGTCCAAGACGCATCTGTATCGCATTGAGAGTCCCGCGGTGCGTGCGAAGACAGCGGCCGGCAAATAAGCCCGGCGGCGGTGGATACCGTTGTGATGTAGTGTACGGCACCTACTCTCGTCAGTGTGGCTGGCGCGATTGACGAGACGAAGTTAATAATTGCACTCAAAGCGAATTTCTATCTCCCCTCGCCCCGGTACGCCGGGGAGAGGGGTTGGGGGTGAGGGGCACGATTCACCATTGATGCGGAGTCGTATTTTTTCAAAACAATGCAGCCTCGTGCTGACGATCAAACGACGCTCGAAAAACCCCTCACCCCCAACCCCTCCCCAGATTACTGGGGCGAGGGGAGATAAATCATCCGGGCTGCGGGACTTAGACTGCCATCGCGCCGCGTCAGTTTGAAAACACTATAAGATCGAAAACTCTCTACTTCGCGGAGACAGCCGCAACGACGGTCAGCTTGATCAACTCGGTGCAGGGTCCTGGCATCCCGCCGCGGATGTCGCTGAGCCAGCTTTGGGCCACGGTGATGCCGTAAGTCCCGGGAGCCAGATCGGGGCGGATTGTGCAGGGAACTTCAATCTCACCGTTGACAATCGGCAGCTTCCGCGGCGTCGTCTGGCCACAACCGATTCCCACCGAGGCCAGATTCACGACGACTGAGATCTCCTTCAGATCGGCCGCAGCCCCATGAACTTTGACGACGATCTTGCCGGTTCCCTCGCGTGGAATCGTGAGCTCTTTGGTCACCGATTCCAACCACGGTCCCTGTGGCTTCGCCACGACGGCCCGTGACAGCGGACTCGCGCGGAAAAATCCCACATCGCCTGAATAAAACAGGGTCATCGGCAGCGAGGCATGTTCCAACTGGGTGCCATCCGGGCGCTTCGCACGGCCCACGATGCGGTAGGGGACGTGAGTCCCAGGAGGCGCATCGGCCGGTGCTGTCAGCGTCAAGAAGACCCGGTATTGATAAGTCACGTCCCTGCGTTCCGCCGTGCTGCCCAGCGAAGTGGCCGACTTGCTGGACCAACCTGCGGGGAGGCCAACGACGGAAACCTCGATGTCTTCGTTGAAGCCAGACTCACGGATGACGCGGACAATCATGCAGGCGGATGAGCCCGGGCCCCAGATCGGCACGCCATCGAGAAAATGTAGCAGACGAAAGTCAGGTCGATCTTCTTGAACACTCAAGCGATACATCGCCTGCGGCCCGTAGGCACCCGACTGATCCGTGACCTTGACGAAAAACTCACCGGCCGCGGGCGCCTCGAACACGAGCTTACTGTCGGTCGTAAGGTAGTCGTGATGCGACTCGTAAGCCGGCCCGAAGGGATCGTCGTCATTCTCGACCAGCAATCGTCCCTGGCCGTCATAGACCTGCAACAGAGTATCGACGGGCGAGCGGATATACCGTTGTGCCACGATCTCGAACTGCACCTTCTGTTTGGCCTCCAGGCGAACGCGATACCAGTCACTGTCATCGGGCTGCTGGAACCGAGCATTCACGGTCGACGGAATCGCGAGCAGACCCGCCTGTGCGCGATCCTCATTCGGCTCGGCTTCCAGCGCTTCGGGAAGGTCCCCCGCCAGCAGCGGAACATCAATCCCGGAACTCGCGGCATGCTCGACGGTCACATGTCGCAAAGGATACGCCGGATCCCACGCCGCCCCTTCTTCACCCAGCCACGCTGGTATGCCTGCGGCTGCCAGTTTTTCGAGCGGAATACCCGACTGAGCGGGCGGCACTTGCCCCATCAGGCGTTTGGTTCCCGGCGGCACATTCGGGCCGAAGAGTTCGACTTCAGTCGGCGTTCCCCGGCGAAACCCTGGCGGAAACACCCCCGTCACATAGGGGACTTCACCGACGGTCAAACGATAACTGGCCTCGGGATAGCCCAGGTAGTTCAGCAACTGCACTCGGACAAAGTAGTCGCCATCTTGCGGCAGTTCGTGTTCAATGAGAGGATCAAAACCCAGAGTATCTTCCGCAGCAGCCAGTGTCCGCCCCTGGCCATCCAGAAGTTCCAGGCTGAAGTCCGCCAGGCCGTAGTTGCGGCCCCGTCCGTGGACGTCGAGCGAGTGGGCCGCGATCGCCGCCACCAGCTTTTGCCCCTTCTTACCCGTGAACCGAAAGAAGTCGACATCCGCCGCAGGATCAATGCGCCCACTAATAACACGCGGCAATTGAGTTACCTCGGCGGTGGCGGTCGTGTTGTTCCGCTCGACCTCCACATGCTCGGGCAGGCTGCCGACGACGAAGTAGGCGAAGTTCGTCAGACCGACACGCTCGTTCAACACTCGCAGCCAGCGGCGCCCCAACGGAGCGTCCGCGGCAATCTCGAGAGTCGCCTGCACGGTCCGACCGTCGATCGACTTCACCTCTTTCACGGTCACGCCGGGTGGCCCATCTATCAGGATATCCTTGGGCGAAGAGAGTCCCTTTTCATAGCCCTTGAGTTCGACCTTAACCGTGGTTCCCCGCTGACCACCGTTCGGAAAGACCTGATCCAGCAGACATTCTTGATAATCGGGAGCCATGGTCTGGGCCTGGATTCCGGACGCGGCGGACAGCAGTCCCAGTGCGGCAAAGGCGAAAGAACGCAGCAACGTCACGCCAGCACCTCATCAATCGCCCGGCCGCCGCTGTTGATCAAGACGGGCCGGCCGTCGTTGGTGATGTACTCCTTGGTGTCGTCAATCCCCATCAGTCGGAAGATCGTCGCCGCGTAGTCCAGCGTCGAGTGCTCCTTGCCCGACACACGCTCGCACTTGGAATCGGTCTGCCCCACGATCCGTCCAGCCTGAACCCCCGCGCCACTGAAACCGATCGCATTGCACAGCGGATAGTGATCCCGGCCGGCGGCAAAATTGACGCGCGGCGTGCGACCAAATTCGCTGGCACAAATCACCACGGTATTACTCAGCATGCCGCGTTCCGACAGGTCGGTCAGCAACGCCGACCAGGCTTGATCGAGCGTCGGAAGCAATGGGTCTTTCAAGCGGATAAAGTTCTTGTCGTGCGTGTCGTAGCCACCGAAAGTCACCGCGACAAACCGGACTCCGGCCTCGACCAGCCGCCGCGCGAGCAGCGTTCCCTGACCCTCCTTGGTTCGTCCGTAACGATCGCGCAAGGCGTCGGGTTCCTCGTTGATATTAAACGCCTTCTTCGCATTCGGCGAAGTCATCAGATCGTAGGCCTGGCGATAGAATTCACTGCGGTTAAAGACCGTCTCGGCCGACCGATCCACGTCACGCTGCCAGTCATCCAGCCGATCCAGAATCTTCTGCCGCCGCAAGGTGCGTTCCGCGCCCACTTGAGTGGGAATGGCCACATCATCCACGGCGAAATCCTTGTCTGCGGGATTACGGCGAATGATCAATGCGTTATAGGCCGACCCCAGATATCCGCCGCCGCAATAATGGATTCCGCCTCCGCACAGCACATACGGGGGCATGCCCGCTTTCCAACCGAGTTCTTTCGAGACGACCGACCCAAAACAGGGATACACGACCGAGCCCACCGGCGCCGCGTTGACATCCGGGACCTGCGGATAGCCGGTAAACATCCAATGAGTCGCTTCGGCATGTTGACTGCCTTGATGCACGATCGACCGCACCTGGCAAACCTGGTCCATGTGGCGACTCATCCGCGGCAGATGTTCGCACACCGTGACCCCGGGCAGGTTCGTCGCGATGGGTGAAAACTCACCCCGATACTCCAGCGGAGCATTGGGCTTCATATCGAGTGTATCGATGGTGCTTAAGCCGCCATCGAGCCATAACATAATAATATTGATATCCTTGCGGGCCGCGGCCGGCTGAGCGGCTTCGGCTTGCAGGAGTCGCGGCAAGGACAGTCCAAACAGCGATAAGCCGCCCACCTGCAACCAGGCACGCCGCGATAGCCCTTCACAGTTTCGCGATTGTCCATCAAGCTGGAACATCGTATTTCCCTAGTGATTAAACACAAACTCCGAACAATTAATCAGCGCCCACAATACGTCCTGCCACGCTTCATCACGCGACACGCCTTCTGCCAGCGATTGACGGACGGCCTGGCGCTGGACCTCGGTGGGCAAACGTCCCAAGGCCGCCAGATACAATTCTTCCAACAGTTGATCATCGGTCAGCCCCGCCTTCAGACCCACCGCCACCGGTCCTGTCGAGGCGATGACTTTATCATGCAACAGTTTGCTGTTTGCCAGATGCAACGCCTGCGACAGGTCCAGTGTCGAACCGCGAGCACAATCGCACGGACTGTTCCGCAATGGGCGACCGAACGTGTCCAGGAACGTCGAGAGCACCGAGGGATCGGGCAGGGCGATCGCCCGAGTCCCTGGCGGCTGACCTTCAAATGTCTCTGAAGTTCCCGTCAACTGGTTGATCGCATCGAGCAACACTTCGGCCGACATCCGCCGTGGGAGGCGATGGGTAAAGAGCTGCCCGTCCGCGTCATATTGCGGATGCAATACGGGGGCCAGTTGATAGACACGCGAATTGCAAATGGTCCGCAACAGGTACTTGGTGTCGAACTGGTGTGCGGCAAAGTCTTTGGCGAGGGCATCGAGCAGTCCGGCGAAGACGGCCGGGTTCGTGGCGCGCATGTCGTCCACCGGCTCGACCAGTCCGCGGCCCATCAGCGCCGCCCAGTAGCGATTGACGAAGTTGCGAGCGAAGTACGGATTGTTTGGCTTCGTCATCCACGCCGCGAGTTGCTGCCGAATATCTGTCTTCCCCTCGGCGGGCGGGAAAGTCTCACCAAACACGCGAGGTGCGACGGTTAACAGCGGCCGGCGACGGGGATTTTCTGTCGCCGACGGTCGGATGCTTTTCGGTCCGCCAAATCGCGCACCCACCGTCCCGCTGTCCTTGGTCTCCAACCGCGTAAAGAACGCCGCGAGACCATAATAATCCTCCTGACTCCAGACTTCGTTCGGATGGTGATGGCACCGCGTGCATTGCATGCGGACACCCAGGAACACCTGCGATGTCGTCTCCGCCAGATCCTCGACCTTCTCATCAATAAAGTAATAGGCGACAGGCCCGTGCCGGAACAAATTGCCCTGGGCCGTCAGCAATTCTCGCGTCAATTGATCCAGCGGTTTGTTTTCACGAATCGATTGGCGGATCCAGACCGAAAAGCTCGCCAGCCCCTTGTCGCCCAGGAACCGCCGATGAGCTCGCAGCAGATCGGCCATGCGCAGCGACCAGTAGTCCACATACTCGGGACGTGCGAGCAATTCATCGATGATCTGCGATCGCTTCGTCGGCGACGTGTCGCTGAGAAACTTTCTGATCTCAGTCGGAGTCGGCAATGTTCCAATCAGGTCCAAGAAGACGCGTCGCAAGAAGGTGGCATCTTCCGCCAGCGGAGCCGGTTTCGCCCCCAGCCGCTGCCACTCGGCCACCGTCAATTCATCGATATAGTTTTGAACGGGAAACTCAAACGTCGACGGAGCCGCATAGGGAATCGAAACACTGACGGCAGCGACCTGCCCGAGATAGCGAATCTGGACCGCCGTCTTGCCCGGCCGATGCGCGGTAACCAGACCCAGGCGACTGACATCGGCCGTCATTTTCTCGCGGATGTCGTAGGTCGCCCAGTGCGTCACATCCCGCGACGAACCATCCGCAAAACTCGCGACAACCCGCAGCGCAACGGGAACCGCCGCGGCACCTGCCGGCTGGACGGGGATCGTCAGCTCGGGGGGCTCGACCTTCAGAGTCAACCCGCGCAGATCATCAGGCCGCGGAGCAGCCAGTCCCTGGACAATCCAGGCTTGAATCAGTGCGGCGACTTCGGAATCGGGTGCAATCCGGCGCCCACCGCCGTGCGGCATCGCGCCAGTGGGTTTGAGCAGCAGCAGGCTACGCTCGGGGACACCGACATTCAATCGCCGTCCGCGAGAAGCCTTTGTGATGACGTCATGATCAAACGCGGCATCAAACCCCAACAGAGACAATTGGAAGCCACCCCGTCCCTGGAACGAACCGTGGCAGGCCCCCGCATTACATCCCGCTTTGGTGAGGGCGGGCAGTACATCCCGGGTGAACTCAATCGGGGCAGTGCGGACCGCTGCCTGGGCGGCCGACTGCGATTCCGTCGGATCCACTGGCGCACCGAGTCCCTCAGAGGCACCTGCCGCAAAACTCACCACCAGCACCAGCAGAAACCCATGACGTCCGAGCATTTGACCTCATCAAATCTTGAAGTGGCATCAACACATCCAAGTGTACCAATATTAGAGGTGGCCTCCAGCACATTTGCCGGAAAATCCGGGTGAAAAACGACGCAGTTACGACTTCGAAGGCTAATGACTTGGGGAGCAATCCTATTGAAAGTGCTTCCAACCTCGAGCACAGCGGCTAATTGGTGAGGCAATCAATTCTCGGCGACAAATGGTCAAACATCATGCTCCCCTCGCCTCGGTACTCCGGGGTGAGGGGCTGGGGGTGAGGGGCTCTGCGAGCGTCGTGTGGGTCGAATACAACAGCATACACGAAACCGCAATTTGCCCTACTTACCCGATCTCTGATTCAATGGTTAATCGTGCCCCCTCACCCCCGCCCCCTCTCCCCGGAGTACCGAGGCGAGGGGAGATAGAGTTTTTCGGAGGTCTTCCCCACCATATAGCGGCTGCACCCCCAACATCAACGCTTTCACTTTGCCCTCGAAATCCGCTTCCAAATTGCACACAATACACATCACCCTGAAACCGGTCCTGTTCATCAAATCACCGAAGCACAACACCATGCACACTGTCCATGAAAAGTCGGACCTGCAGCAGATGGCCGACGATTTCCATCGACTCGGTTATCTTCACGTCCCGGAAGCCTTAACCGCCGAACAGCTCGTGCGATTCAACGCGGCCGTCGATCGTCATGTGCGAGATTTCCCCGACAACTGGATTTCGCTCAGCGATTCCTTTTGTGAAGGGACCAATATCCTGCCCCATACGGCAGACTTCGACGAAGTCATCGAGAACCCGAAAACGCTCGAAATCCTGAAGGCGATACTCGGGGAAAACATCACGTTCGAAGAATTCGCGATCATGCTCCGCAACCCGACCGCGAATTTGAACGAGGTCAAAGGCTGGCATCGCGACCTCATCCGCGAGTATGAACGTCGGCAGGAGATCGATGCGATCTCGATCATGTTCTACCTCTCGGACGTGTCGAGCACCGATCACTGTTTCGCCATCGTGCCAGAATCCCACAATCGATTGCTGGACCTGAATCCCAAGGACGTACCCGCCTCGGCCGGCATCGACTTGATCGGCCCGGCCGGAACCGCCGTCATCTTTCACGCCCGCGCGATCCACAACGGACGACTCAAGCAAAACAGCACCCAGCGCCGTACCCTGCAGGCGTACTACTCCAATCGCCTGGACCAGCGGACCAACGAATGGACGCAGATCCCGCCGCGCCTCTACCAGAAGCAAGACGCCAGCCTGCCCCCGCACTTCTATTCGAAATGGAACGTCACCAATATCCAGGAAGGAGTCGGCAAACGTCCGGCCGATATCTCTCCCGATCTGCCGCTGTCGGAAGTGATTCGCGAAGTTCAACGCCGGGCGAAATTGAAGATGTGAGCTAAGAGCGTGTCTTAAAAGTAAGTTGTCGTCTACCAACTGAGGCGGTTGCGAGTGATACGTTGCAGCATCAAGTGTGTCATGGCGATTCTGATATGAGCCTCGCTACTCTCCGTCAGCGTTTCGTAGTCTTTGCTGTGCCTCCGGTAGCGG
>CAMAVF010000242.1 GCA_945861445.1 Planctomicrobium piriforme
CAAAACAGGGTCGCGACGGTCTCGACAACCCTCTGGCTCACATCTAACATGAGCCGGATGAATCCACGGAAATCAGAGACAGCCGAGCCGCCCTGCACGCGGCGATTTGACTCGCTGGCGCAAGAAGCATTCCTCGTCCTCTGGCGGACCTACGACCGGCTCAGGATCCTGGAAGATGACTTGTTTCAGCGCTTCGATATCACTGCGCAGCAATACAACGTCTTGCGGCTGCTGCGAGGCGAATATCCCGGACGACTTCCGACCCTCGCCTTGGCGTCGCGCCTGGTGTCTCGCGCACCCGATATCACGCGGATGCTGGATAAACTCGCCGAACGCAAATTCATCGAACGCGAACGCCTGCCGGAAAACCGACGCGTCGTGCAGGTGGGCATCACCGCGAATGGCCTGACGCTGTTGAAGGAACTCGATACCGAGGTCCGGGCCTGTCATCAAACGCAACTCGGACACATGACCGAAGATCAATTGCATCATCTGATTGATTTGCTGAATCAGGCGCGACATCCACACGAAGACGGGCAAAGCGTGTGGAAGTAGGCAGCGAAGTTCCTACTTCTTGCCAATGCACCACAGGAACTGTTCACCCCGAATGAAAAGCTGACCGTCGCTGGCAGCGGGGGAGGATGAGCCACCGTCGCCGATTTCATTGGTGGCAGACACGATCGCATGTGTCAACCGCGACTCGTGTCGGTAATATCTTCAAACGAATTGAGAAGATTCTTCAATGAGTGGAAATTCCTCGATCAAAATTACGAGAATTTCCGATTGGATGACTTGCGTCAAGTTTGCAGGATGCGCAAGATGGGTATTATTGGATTTTGGTGGGAAAAAGTTACCAAAACTGCAGCGATTCTTCAGGTTAGGACGCCAGGGATGATTCAGGCAGCCGTTTGGCTGCTTGGCTTTCGACCTCGCCTCGGAGCTTGGAAGGTCATCTGATTGGAACATCGATTGCTGCGTGCAAGAGAATGAGTTACCCGTGTGATCAACAGTCATTCGCATGCGAAGTATTGGGAGCTTTAAGCAACTCACCTTTTGTGCTGATTCGTCGAGTCTCGGGGGGATTTCATCTGCTCGCTCTGCGAAAACCAGCGTCACCCACGTGTGTCGGATCAATCTGTGTTCAGGACGACTTGTGATCGAGGTGCATATTCCAGGGACTGATTTTGCGGCGGTTTGGTGAGTTGCGGTGATGAGGCGATAAGGCAACGGAGGGATGTTCCTCCGACCAGAATCAGGCGCGTTAGAATTGATGCTGTTAAACTCGTCGTTGCAGTTTAACAGGGGATTGATTCAAGTTTGATGGGTCGGCAGGAATTCACTATGTTACCCAGTCATCTTCACCTTATGTTGTAGGAAGAATAGGTATCATCGTCTTGAGATCTCGCTTTCCTGATCGTAGTAACCGAATCGGTTTTGCATCGGGGAGCGTTTCTTTGGAAAATGTCGGCAACTCAGGACAAGCCAGCGGCAGGGGTCAGGGCGTCTGACCAATGTATGCACCATAGAACACGCAGCATTGAAGAGAGGGGAACATGAAACATTTAGGGGCTGGGATCATCGCCGTACTGGCGATGTTCTCAGGATGGGGGCCTTCCGAGGCTCAGGCTGGTCGTTATTGTGGGGGTGGCTGTTACAACTGCTGCCCCGTGCAAGCTTGCGCGCAATCCTGCTGCTATACGCAGTATCAGGTGCAACGCCAGACTTGTTACCGAACTGTCGCCGAAACTGTCTGGGATCGACAGGAATACACAGTCAATCGCAATGTCTACGAGACCGTGTGTGAAGACCGACCGCTGACGTGCTATCGCACCGTCATGGATCGTCAGGAACGCGATGTTCCCTACACGGTTTGCCGCCAGGTTCAGGAGTGTTCGCAGCGCGAAGAACGCTACACCACCTGCCAACCTGTCTGGGAAAACAATGTTCGTGAAGTCACACGTGTCGTTCGTCGCCCGGTCTGGCAAGACCAGGTGCGGGTGGAAAACTACACGGTGTGCCGTCCCGTCTGCGAGACCATTACTCGCGAATGCCGGCAAACCGTGATGCGTCAGGTCTGCGAAGTGGTCAATCAGCAACGCTGCCGGACCGTCATGCGGCCGGTTGTCGAAAATCGCTGCGTGACCGAGGTCGTACCGAACTGGACGACGCAGCAGGTCTATCATCCCGGACGCTGTGTTCCGCGGACGTATGTTGATGCCTGTGGCTGTCCGCGGACGTGCATGGTGCAATGTCCCGGCTTCTACACCTGCCAGCGGATCTACTGTCCGCAGACGGTTCAGCGCCAGGTTCAATGCACACGGTACGTGTGCGAAGTCGTCAACGAAGTGGTGCCGGTGCAAGTCATGCGCTGCGTGCCGGAAGTGATTGTCACCCAGGTTCCGCAACAGATCACGCGCATGGTTCAGCAAACGTGCCAGCGCCAGATTCCCTACCGCACATGCAGTTGGGTCTGTGAAAACGTGGTTGATCGCGTCCCCTATCGCACTTGCCGCATGGTGACCCAGGAACACGTTCGTACGGTTCCCGTCGTCACCTGCCGCGTCATCCAGGAACAACGCGTGCGTCGCGAAGTTTACTGCGTGCCGCGTCAAGAAGCCTACGTGGTGACTCAGCGAGTGGCTCGTCCGGTTTGCCGGGTCGTGTCACAGCAGATGTGCCGCATGGTTCCGCGACAAGTCTGCCGCCAGGAACCTTATGAGATTTGCACGATGGTGCCAGTCCAGGTCTGTCCGCAGCCGACCCCGTGCTGTGGTCTGCCCACGGACATGGGTCCTTCGGTCGGCAATCCGACTCCGGTGGAAGCAGCCAAGCCTGCTCCCCAACCCGAGCCGGCCGCCCCCGAAGCTCCCAAGCCCGAAGCTGACAAACCCGGTCCCTCTGCCTGATGCAGAATGGGGGGCCTCAGTGCATGCGTCGTGTGCGGCGGTAACTTCGCACACGGCGACGCTGGCTGATCTGAATGAATTGACTTGCTGCAGGGCGCGTCACCGCAATGGGAACGCGCCCTGTTGCATTCTTTGAAATCAGACGGGATTTCGGTCCTGTTTTGTCTTTCTGTCCCTTTGGAATTCGAAAGGACTTCAAGGACAAAAGGGACCTCAGGGACGATTGCTTGGCACACTCGTCGGGTAGCAAAACACGTGGCAAAACCACCACACATTCTCCCTGATCGCATCTGACATGGTGTCGTTAAACAGCTCCCAATGTGACCAATGGGAATTCTCCGAAAAACTTTCCCTTCTCGATTTGACTCTTCTGGAGTGTGACCTAGGTTTGTGCTGTCCAGAGTATGACAGGTGACTGACAGCGAGCCGAAACGTTCGTACTGACAGTCGTCTGCCAACGAATGGCGATCGTCTGGGACTGCAATCTCAGACGCGTTTGTGGCCACGGATTTGATGTGGCTACGGTGGTCCTAGGGTCAAACCTCGCTGTTGAGGTTTACGGGATATCGAGCTGATTCTCAGACGGCGACGGCACATTGCCAGTCTGACAGTTCCCCGGCTCCTGTCATGTGTGTGTCTCACTGAATCGGATCGGGTCTTAAACCGCCGAAGATTGAGACAAGAGAGTCAATTCAGAAAGAGAGATTCGCCATGTTGAAGTCATTCGCTACCAGTGTGAAGAAGTTTATCGTTTCGGAAGACGGCCCCACCGCTGTGGAATACGCGGTCATGCTCGCCTTGATCGTCATCGTCTGCTTGACCTCGATCAGCGCGATCGGCACCAAGGCCAACAGCACGTTCGACGCCGTCCAAACGGCCATGCCGTAAGGAACTTAGCCGCCGCCGTAAGCGACTGCTGGCAGCCGGTTCGGCGAACCCCGTGGGTTGCGATTCAAACCGTCCAGTGGGGAAGCTCGACTTCCCTTCTGGGCGGTTGTTTCACACGCCCCGAGTCCCCCTCATAACAATCAAGATTTACGAATTCAAGGTGCGCCGTCATGTTACCCTTCTGGATGGATTTTACAGCCACATCGCTCTCGACGCTGCTGGTCACCCTGGCCGGAACGGTGTCGGTGCTGATGAGCGTGTTTGCCGCACCCCGGTAGATTTCCGGTGTAGTGCAAACTTCCGAGAAGCACCTGTTGTCCGCGGGGCAACAAGACCGCACACCTTGCAGACCAGGGACAGCGCGCTGGTCAGTCAGCCGACAGCCAGCAGTCATCACTGTCCATGGTCGCCTCCAAACCAAGTCGACGGAATCACTCCCTCAACGAACAGGATTGCAAGCTGGCTCGTTAAATCTTGCCTGACCGCGGAGTCTGTCAGGTCGCCAGTCTGCTCCCGTTTAGAACTAGACACAGCTCCCTGGAAAGGAACGGCAGTATCGATGGACTGGACTAATCTCATAACGACTCAAGGTCACGTGCTGGTGGTCAGTGCGATTTTGATCTGGGCCGCCTGGATCGACGGCCGGGAACTGCGAGTTCCCAACTGGCAAACATTACCGATGATTCTGGCGGGACTCGTCTTCAATACGTATTTCAGTGGCTGGGCTGGCCTGCAGTTCGGCCTCTGGGGTGCCGCCGTGGGACTGGCTTGCCTGCTGCCGTTGTACGCAGTCGGCGGCATGGGTGCCGGCGACGTGAAGCTGATGGCTGGCATCGGCGCGTGGCTGGGTGGCAGCGTCACCTGGCACGCCTTCCTGGTCTCCACCGTCGTGGGCGGCGTGATGGCCGTCTGCATGGTCGCCTACCGTGGCACGTGGTGGAAGCACTACGGCAACTTCATGATGATCCTGCACGAATTCCGCACGATCAAGAATCCGGCCGAACTGTCGCGGATCGCCGCTGAACGCAAGCCGAACATGTTCCTGCTGCCGTACGGCATTCCGATCTGCATCGGGACCCTGGGCTACTTCATCTACCAGATCGCGACCCATTCGCGGTTGATTGGTTAGAGCGACGATCAACTGACAATTCAATCCAGCGAAGCAGCCGGCACCAGCAGAATGTGCCGGCTGCTTGCGTTTCGTATGAGCATTTGGCGCATTCTCAGTAGGTAACTAGCTAGCAATGACGAGCCCCCGTGGCCGACGCTGCCAGCGTCGGTTCTAATCTGGCGTGACGCTGCGTTGTGGACGTGGATGATAGAGACGCGGCAGCGTCTGCCACGGGACGCAACCCTTTCAGGGTAGTGTTCACGATTGATTGGAAACCCAGGGTAGCCCGCTGAAGCGGGCAACCCTGGGCTACGAGACGTATCCCCTTCGGGGAATTTGCCCATTGGCCGCTGATTGACTGCCCTGCTGCCCTACCAAATAGCGCCCGCACTCTGGCGAGTGCGGCTACCCACTTCAGTCTCCTCACCCTTCCTTCAAAAATTCTGTTACAGTGACGTGACAATCCTGTTGCTCGCCGTACCTGCATTCCGTTGACTGGGAGAACAGCCTCATGCAGAACATTCCCCGCCAATTCTGGTGTTGTGGTCTGGCATTCGGACTCGTCTTGTTGGTTGGATGGGTCGATCAATCCGACCGCACCCTGCAGGGTGCTGGAGCGACTCCCACGGCGACCCGAACGTATGCCAATCGCCTGCAACGTCTCGAGAATCCTCCGCCGTTACTGGCGGATCATCCCGAATTCTTCGAGCCCATTCGCGAACTCGTGCGGTATGAAGCTCCGTTGCTGGTCGATGATGCGGAGGCCGATCTCGAAGTCCGGGCCTGGCGATTTTCGTACAACGCGCGCGGCATCATCGAAATGCCCAACCGACTGCGGGCGAAGGACACCGCAGTGATCATGGTCCATCCCTGGGGCATTGATGACGGCCAGGGATGGACCACCCCGGAACCTGCCGGGGTGTGTGATTTCTGCACGCCCGACAAAAACCATCTGGCCGCCCGACACACGCGGACCGTGATTGATCCGTTTCTGAAATCACTGCGGGGCAAGGTCCATGAGATCCTCTTCAGCCTGCCGGGCGGAGAAGATCCCATTCGCAAGAAGCTCTATCGGTCGGTGCATGGCCGCCCCACGGCCGACGAACGCGCTGCCGGGGCGAAGGAGCTGTCTCAGAAGTTGAAGTCGTTTGAGTACCGCGGACAATCATTGCCGGCCGAATTGCAGCTCTCGCAGACGACACCCGTGATCGATTATTTCCGGCAGTTCCCGGGTCTCGATGCGGGGGCGAAATACAATAACACCGGCTTCTGGGGCCTGCCGATTCCGGTCACCAGCGACATCACGTACCATCCGGACGATGTCGTGATCTATGATGCCGAAGGCTACGCGGTCTTGAAGAAGTTCCTGAAGGAACAAGGCGTACGACACATCCTGTTAACCGGATACGCCACCGACATGTGCTTTTGCGAAACGACCGCTGGCTACCAGAACCTGTCCAAAGACTTCAACGTATTTCTGGTGGGCGACGCCTCGCTGGCCACATTCCCCAGCAACGATTCACCACGCTTCGCCACCAATGCCGCAATTTCGTTCGCCGCGTTGAATCAGTTGATCACCCAGGTGTCATGGGTCAAGTACTTGGGCAAATAGTTGTACTGTCAAAGTCCCATTGGTCCCATCCGTCCCATAAGTCCCATAGTCCCATGCATGCAATTCAAAGGTTTACTTGCTGGGCCGCAAGTCAAAGCACTTCAACGTCTGGGTGTCGCGGACATACAACAGGCCGTTAGAGAGTGCCGGCAGGCCGCGACAAGTCGCGTTGAACAGCTTGGCCGTGGCCAGTTCCTCATAGGCTTTGGGACTTGCGGCAACCAATGTCAATGTGCCATCCGTCTTCATGCAGACCAGCTTGTTATCGGCCAGGATCAATGTCGCCATTCCAAACCCGTCTGCAGTCCAAGCCGTCTTCCGCGTCACGGGATCGAAGCACTTCAGACTGGCCACTCCCTGGTCCTGCCTGCCGTCGATGCCGTACAGATAGGCCCCGTGCAGCACCGACGTCGTGTACTGGCTCGACAGGATTTCGTCCCCTTCCCATTTCGCATCCGCGTGGTCCTTGGAAATCTTGGCGAAGGTCGAACCGATACCGTAGCTGGCTGTCGCGAAGACGTGATCCTTGACGACCACCGGATTGGCCCCATTGACGGTCGGACCGCGCTGGCCAAACGGGAATTCGAATCTCACCTTCCCGTTGCTCGGATCCAGCGACACCAGCTTCAACCGGGTGATGCACAACACGTGCCGCGTCCCATCGACCGTCACCGCGACGGGAGACGAATAGCTGGCCGTGTCGGGTACCGACTTCCACAGTTCCTTGCCAGTCTCGGCAGCCAGACCCACCACGCCGGCTTGCGACTTCTGCCCCCCAACATTGACGATCACGGTCGGACCTTCAACCAGGGGCGTACTGCCGGCACCAAAATAGCCCAGATCCGCCTGGTAATCTGTCACCAGGTCGCGTGACCAGACAATCCTGCCATCTTTCGTATTGATGCAGGCCAGGGTCCCCGCGGCCCCGTAGGCGTAGACGCGATCCCCCTTCACGACTGGAATGCAACGGGGACCGTCATCACCGGCGATCGTGTCCCGGTAGCTGGACTGCCAGGTTGCGGGCTTCCAGCGCGGCTTCCCGGTCAGTGCATCGAACGCGGAAAGCCGCTCTTGGCCGCCGACTCGGTCGAAAGCGTAGACCGTTCCACCCGCCACGGCGACCCCCGCCAGACCGTTGCCGACAGATTGCTCCCAGACAGTCCGCGGACCGGTCGCCGGCCACGTCGAGGCCAGCTTTTCCCCTTCCGCAATCCCGTTCCGTTGCGGGCCGAGAATCTGCGGCCAGTCCCCGGCCTGCACGAATTGCGGCACCAACCACAAACAACAAATCACGAATCCGCGTGTCACTGTCATGATGGAGGTCTTCTAGGCCGTGTTTGATGAATGGTTGGAGGGCAAGCAACTTAATGTCAGATATCTCTGGCCCCCTCTCCCCGGAGTACCGAGGCGAGGGGAGAGAAAGTCTGCATTTATTTCGCGTTTTTGCAAGACTTACGTTGTGTCGATACCAATGCGCTGGCCGGGGTGGTTCCCGCGCCCTTGCACTACGGCCACCCCTTCCGGATCAACACATTTGTTACGTGCCGTGGTTTGGTGAAAATGTAGGTTTGCCAAAGAAATCTTGGAAATCACGGTCGTATCTCATCAACCGTTTCAATGCCAGTCCATTTTCACCGTTGTGTGTGATCTCGATCGTCGACAAGTCGCGACGTAATTGCCGCACACGCACTTTAGGATCACGAAACGATACCAAAAACATGTTGCCATTCGCCATTTGAAATGTCTGGCCTGCGACGGTGGCGGTTCCGCGTCCGCTGCGTGGATATTCATATTCGCACTCGCCCGTTTGGGGCTCGCGTGCATGCAACACACCCTGGTCAGTTCCACGACCGATTTTAATTGCACATCCTGCACCGTCGCTCCACACAATGAATCGTTTGTCAAAGTAGTAAATCGATCCGAAATCGATACCCGGTTGACCATCGAGTCTGCCCGTCCCGAATTGGACGCAACCACTTAGGAGCATGTCGTCACCAAGGGCCTCGGAGGGCACTTGAGCTCCGCAACCGTATAAGACTATGAACAGGCCAAGCAAAGTAAAGTGGCGTGTCATTTCCAAAGGCTGCCTTGAAGAATGTTGATGGGAGTGAGTTGAGTAGAAGAGACCAATTCAACTGTGTCAAACAAATAGTACCACCACCAAGTGAAGTAGATCAGGCCACTTTTTCGACCAAAGTAGGAAATCTCATGGACTTCAAAAGAAATGTCGTACGAGGCACACAGGACCGAGAACACCAGAACAAGGCACGTCAGCCACAGTGAGTACCTTGGACTGAACGGAATGAAGGAGATGGCGAGCAAGGACACAACCAAAGGAAGTATTGACTTCCAGATCCTGAGGAAGAACGGCATCAAGAAGATGAAATTTGACCAGAACTGAGCGGGATCTGGAGTTCTGCTTATTTGCCTCAATTCAAGGGAGATGAAGAACAACCACCCGACGGTGCCGATGGCATAGTGAAGTGAGGCGAGCGATGCCACCAGGAGTAACCGACGTTGCGCGCCCGTCAGATGCTGAAGTTGGTAATGTTGCAGAAACTGGGTCATGTGACAGACCGAAAGTGTAGGAACGAGGGACACTCTTCCAACGTGCCGCGAAAGCGACGACGTAGGGCCGCTAGGCAACATTTTCGCCAATTTATTGCCTACGTTTTGATATGGTGATTCCTTGTTAACGTAATCCGACCGGCGATTGTTCGTCTGCGTCTCTCGCTAATACGCTTAAGTGACATTTACAGCAGCTACCATGCTGCAGGACGTGATTGTCCCGTTTCAAAATGGTCAATGATGCGCCGCAATGTGGACAATTAAATCCAAGCCTCCGATGAACCCATATCACCACCAGCAAAGGCAGTAACATGGATGGAATCAGAAAGAAACTGATGAGGAGTCCTCCGATCGCACCATAGAAGCGATCGTTTGCTAATGGCATTGCAGGGTCGCGAAAGATCAAGCTCAATGCTTGAATCTGCGGAAACCATTTGTAGCCGATGTAAGACAGCAACAGCATCAACGAAATCGCGATGACCCCGTACGCTATATCTGCCCATAATCTGGCTCGCTTCACTCGTACTGTGTATTCAGAACGATTCAACGAATGCTCCTATGCCCAACACCCAAGTTAACTCCGTGTGTCGCGCGCGAGGATCTTAATTGCACCACATGCTCGCTCGAACGCGGGCTGTTCGGTTGATCGCCCGCACTCTGGTGAGTGCGGCTACCCCAATGATTACTGGGCTATGATCTAGAACAGCTCCAGCAGCGGACGTCCGTGTTCTTGCAGGTCGTAGGGGCGGCCCTGGTTGTCGATGGCTGAGAGGTCGTGGATGCCCATCGAGTGATAGACTGTTTTGGTGATGTCGCCCGGGGTGCAGCGACGGTCGGCGGGGTATTCGCCGTACTTGTCGGTGGTGCCGTAGGTCTGGCCCCCCTTGATGCCGCCGCCGGCCAGCAGGTTGGTCAGGCTGTAGGTCCAATGGTCGCGACCGGCGCCTGAGAGGCCGCCGCTGCGCGGGTCGCCGATTTTTGGACGGCGGCCCATTTCACTGGTGACCAGGATCTGCGTCGTGTCGAGGAGTCCGCGATCGGACAGATCTTCCAGCAGGGCCGAGAAACCCAGATCGAATTGTGGCAGCAACATCTCTTTCAGGCATTGGAAATTGTTGCCGTGCGTATCCCAACCGCCGGCGCTGGCGCAGTTCAGCTTCTCGGCACGAGCTCTGTCGGGCATCCAGAAGACGGTCACGAACGGGACGCCCGCTTCGACCAGCCGCCGCGCCAGCAGCAGACCCATGCCGTTGATGTTCTGACCGTAACGGTCGCGCAGTTTTTCTGGTTCCCGCGACAAATCGAATGCATCGGCGGTCGCGGCCGAGGAGAGCAACGAAAATGCTCGCTCCTGATGACGTTGCCAGATCTGGGTTTCGCGGAACTGTTCGAGTTCACGTCGCGATTGATCCAGTTCGCGCAACAAGGTGCGACGATTCTGGAGTTTTTGAGCTGTGTAATCGCTGTCGAGAACCAGCGCCGGCGCCTGAAACTTGAGCGGCTCTTCGACCTTCCCTGTGAGGTACAGCGCGTCGTGTTCGATGCCGAGTTTTCCCGCAAACTGACCGGCTCGGATGTCGGTGGCACTTTCCGGAACCCACGGATAGGAAATGGCATTCGGTAACAGGCCACGCTGCGGCAACTTGGCGGAGACCACAGATCCCATGAAGGGCCAGTCGTCTCGCTGCTGCCGGCGTTCGCCCACGACAAAGATGGTGCGCGGGTCGAGCGGGTGGCCGGTCAGTTGACGGTAATATCCCAGATGGGAATTGGTGGGATCGGTGGCATCGATGGAGTTCACGACAGCCAGGTGATGGGCTTGCCGGGCCGTCAGCGGGAGATGTTCGCACAGGCGAACTCCCGGTGCGGAGGTTTCGATCGGTCGGAACTCGCCACGGATTTCCGCGGGGGCGTCGGGCTTCAAGTCCCACGTGTCAATCTGCGAGGCACCGCCGCAGAGAAAGAAGAGGATCGTCGATTTGGCGGTCGCCGGCGTCGTGGGACCCTCGGTGACCGCTGAGAAGGCAGTGCTCGTTCCCAAAGCACCTGGCAGTCCCAGCAATCCCGTTCCCGAGGCAGCCAGAAACCCCCGCCGCGAGATTGAGGAATGGTGGTGGCGTCCGAACAAACTGTGGGCGTCAGGAGAGATCATGAGATCGCCTTTTGGATGGTTTTCCGTACCGACTCAAGTTCCAAATTATTCTACAACAACTTGTCCCATCAGGATATATCGATATTGGAATGA
>CAMAVF010000243.1 GCA_945861445.1 Planctomicrobium piriforme
GCGATGTACCACAGATGCCAGCCGCCAAAATAGATGATCACCGCCAGAAACGCGACCGTGATCATGTGCATGTATTCGGCCATGGCAAACATGCCGAACTTCATGGCGGTATATTCCGTGTGATAACCGGCCACCAGTTCCTGTTCGCACTCCGGCAAGTCGAACGGCAACCGGGCCGCTTCAGCAAACCCGCTGATCAGGAAGACGGCAAAACCCAGCGGTTGCAACATGATCCACCACCAGCCCGATTGGGCCTGCGCGGACATGATGGTTTCCATCCGCAACGATCCCGACAACAGAATCGCGCCAATCAACGACAACCCCAACGGCAGTTCGTAACTCACCAACTGGGCACTCGATCGCAAACCACCCAGAAAACTGTATTTGCTATTGGAGGCCCAGCCCCCCAGGATCACGCCGTACACACCCAGGCTGCTGACCGCCAGCACGAACAACAACCCAATATCCATCCCCGGCGCGATCGTTAAGGCGATCGGTGCTTTCAATCCCAGAATCGCCGGGAAGTAGTAACCCACCGGCACGGTCGCAAACGCCAGCGTGGCCGATGCCAGAATCATCACCGGAGCCAGCAGGAAGATCGGCTTGTGCGCCCCAGACGGAATCAGCTCTTCCTTCAGGATGAACTTCAAACCGTCCGCAATCGGCTGCAGCAGTCCAAACGGACCGACACGGTTCGGCCCCACGCGATCCTGAAAGAACGCCGCCGCGCGACGCTCCGCCAGCACCAGGTACGCCACCGCACCCTGTATCGCGCCGATCACGACCGCCATTTTGATGAGCGGTTCTATCCAATCCTGTGAGAACATACTGCAGAAAATCCTAATGTCTAATGTCTAAAAGGATTTATTACGAGCCGTACGCAAATTGAAATCAATTTGAGTCGGGAGGACTATCTTGTTTCTTCTTACGTAAGATCGTTGCACATATCAGGTGTAGTTCTTTTGCTTCCTGCCACAACGCACGAGCTGGATCTGCCAACTCGGGGGCTGCGGCCACGATCATTCGCAACCAGTGTTTTGTTTCGCGGGCTTCTTTCCTGCTAATTCCGATTCGGTGACGAAATTCGCGCTGGCTAAATGCATCATCTGCTTCTGCACAATTCGCCCCAATACTCGTTGCCGATCTCACGAACTGACTAATCAGAGGTAACGAAACTGGGTCTCTCGGAATCTTCCTGGCAAACCGAATCGCCTCTTCACCAAACTTGGCAGTTCGCTCGACCAGATCATAGGTCCGACTTCTATCAGGTGTCTTGTCAGAGGGATCTTGCAAGGCCATTACCAGTAGCAACCTCCCTCCTTTTAGACATTAGTCATTAGACATTAGTCATTTCCTTCATCCTTCTACCTCAAGCATCTCCGAAGCCACCGTGCGGAACGTCGGAATCGGGTGCGTGACCGTCCCCAACTGCGACGTGCGCGGCGATTTCTCTGTTCCAGTCACCAAATTCAATCCACCATCCGGCACGCCACTGGCCGCCCGCGCGAAGAACGGGATCTCCGCTGCCACTTCCGACATCACGGCTGTCGGCTGGTAAATGCCGCGTCGGCCTGCCAAGTCACTGAAGATCTGGCCGTCAATGTGAGCCGCTTCGAAGGGCCGCAACGCCCAATCGGTCGCTTGAATTAAGCCTGCGTGATTGACGTAGCAACCACCCTTTTCCGCGAACGTCACGCCCGGCAGGACATAAGTGGCCTTGCGAGCGATTGGCGACGGCAAGACGTCCTGAACAATCTTCAGGCTGATGCCATCGATCCGCGTCGCCTCGGCTTCGTCATTCCAAGTCTCCGGATAGAGACCCGTGATATAGGCACCCTTCCAGCGCTTCGCATCGGCTTGAGTCAGGAATTGATCCCACGTCAGGAAGTCCGATTGGAAATGCTTCAACACTTCTTCGACACCACGGCGATTGGGGCACTTTTCGGCCCGAATTGTAAAGCCCTTCGCGAAGACCTCGTCCTGTCCCTCGACCGGGATCTTGCCGAGCACCAGTGTCGCTTCCGGAGACAACCCCTTGATGTATTGGCACAGCAAATAGGCCTCTTCCACCGTCAGGAATGGCGAGACCACGGCTGCAATCGTCTTACCACCCTGATGGGTGACCAAGTCCTGCAGACAACGCTGAATTTCGGAGATCGCTGCGGGCCAGTCGCAGTTTTCGAACTGCTCGCGACCGCGCCGCTTGACTCCGCCCAGGCGTTCCGGAGCATCGATATATTGATTCTCAAACCGGCCCTTATCGCACATCCACCATTCATTGGCGTTGGGATTGAAACGGGGCTGCACGCGATACAGTTTGTCCTGGTTTTCGTGCAGTTGCACGCTGCAACCAGTGCTGCATCGAGTACACACCGAATCGTGCGGCTCCATGAACCAGACGCGCTGTTGGTACAAGAAATCACTCGAACACAATGCACCCACCGGACAGAGATCATTCACATTGCCCGACAAGTGATTGTCGATGGGGAAGCCGGGGAAAATATCAATCTCAGCATGGCTGCCGCGATTGATGACCTGCAGCTCAGCTTCGCCAGAAACTTCCCGCGTAAACCGCACGCAGCGGCTGCACATGACGCAGCGGTCGGCGAACAACGTCACGTGTTCGCCCAGTTCCTTGCGGTCGCTGGTGAACGGCTTGACGTCGGCCTGGCGTTCCTTGTGACCGAAATTGAAATAGTAGTCCTGCAGCCAGCATTCACCCGCTTGATCGCAAATCGGGCAATCGACCGGATGATCGAGTAACAGCCCTTCCTGGACGAACTGTTGATTGGCCTTCACCTTGGGGCTGTTGGTGACGATGACCGTGCCATCCTTGACCGGCGTCTGACAGCCGGGGACCAGCTTGGGCACCATGTCGACTTTGCCGGTCTCTTTGTTCTTCTGACCGGTTTCGACCAGGCACATGCGGCAACTGGCCACCACCGACAAACCGGGATGCCAGCAGTAGAACGGAATGGTCACGCCAGCCCGGTCCGCCGCCTGAATGCAATTCAGTTTTTCGTCGTCGCCGATCTGAACTTCGCGACCGTCGACAGTGATGACTGCCATGTTTTCAATTTCTCCACTCGCGACCTAAATTGAATCCGCGAGAATGCCTTTAACTAACACCGTTGATCATTGACGTAGGTCAGGCTGTGCCTGACATCCACATCTCTTTCACCGAGTGATATCGCCTATTACAAATCTGCCCACGCTGCATCCTCCGCAGCACTATCCCACAACTTCTTCAGTGCATCTTGAGACGCGAGTGTCATATCGTGAGGTGTCAACAAACAATCCAAACAAATGTCGTCTTCTTTTCGCGAAGCGAGGAATGCAACAAAGTCTCGCACTGTCACGAGCTTTTCACTGCTCAACCGACGCTATTCGTCGGTAATCTGGTCAACCAATTCTGCTGTCTGATCGGAATCCGAGGATTTTGCAATCATGATGTCGCACTACTCTTAATGTGCCCCAAGTCCAATCACTTCCAACGCCTCCACCGGCTGCGAATTCGCATAGCCTGTGGGGTTCGTTCGCTTAATATAGTCTTCAAACTCTCCACGGAATTTTTTCAAGGCATTCTTGATCGGCCAAGCCGCACCATCGGCCAGGCCGCAGATTGTTGTGCCAGGCATGATGCCGATCGAGTCGCCGATCGTCGCCAGCAGATCCAGATCTTTCAGACGGCCCTTGCCCTGCTTGATGCGGTACAGGATCCGTTCCGACCAACTGGTCCCTTCGCGGCACGGAGTGCATTGGCCGCACGATTCATGAGCGAAGAACCGGCAGGAGTTGTGCAGGAAATCGACTATTGAGACGGTCTCATCCAGGACAACCACCGCGGCCGTTCCCAACCCCAGGCAACCCGCCTTGCCCGGGCCGGCGAAGTCGAGCTTCGTGTCCCATTCAGGTTCGGAAAGCAAACCCATGCTGATCCCACCGGGGATTGCCGCCTTGCCTTTGCGACCCTTCCAGACTCCGCCGCCGTAGCGTTCCACCAGCTCACGGCACGTCACACCCAGCGGCATTTCATAGCAGCCTGGTTTTTCAATGTGCCCGCTGATGCAGTAGAGCTTGGGACCGTAGCTGCCGGGATCGCGAGGATTGTTCGGGTCGGCAGGGATGCCCATCGACTTGAACCAGTCGACACCGCGATTGACGATGTGTGGAACGCAGGCCAGAGTCTCGATGTTGTTGACGACGGTCGGCTTCTTGAACGCGCCTTCGATGGCGGGGAACGGGGGCTTAATCCGGGGCCAGGCACGCTTGCCTTCCAGGCTTTCGATCAGTCCCGTCTCTTCACCGCAAATGTAGGCGGCCGCGCCGCGGTGCATATAAATGTTGAGCGCGAAGCCCTTGCCGAACGCATTGTCACCGAGATATCCCTTGGCATAGCACTCGTCGATCGCCTGTTGCAGACGGCGGTAGGCGGTGGGGTATTCGTAGCGCAGATAGAGGTACGCGGTCGTCGCCTTCGTGGCGTAGCAACCGATCATGATCCCTTCAATGACTTGATGCGGATCGAGTTCCATCAGGATGCGGTTGTTGAACGTCCCGGGCTCGCTCTCGTCGGCATTAATGCACATGTAGAACGGGCCAGGATGATTCTGCGGGAGGAAGCTCCATTTCAAACCACAGGGAAATCCCGCGCCACCACGACCGCGCAACCCCGAAGCCTTGACCAGATCGACCACCTGCACGGGGGACATCTCGCCCAGGACCTTGCGAATCGCCTGATAGCCACCACCCGCTTCATAAACGGGCAGCGTGTGGCTGTCCGGCTTATGAATGTTGGCGGTCAGTACGGGTTCAAATTCAGCCACGATGGTTGCTTCCGAGTTTTTGGTAACCCGACTGTGTGAGTCGGGAGCGTTTCATTGAAAGCCAGGATCGACTACAGAGTTGGGATCGCCGTTCCGTTCGCCTGTTGTTCCGCTTGCACCTTCATCAGGGCACAAATCTCATCCACTTGATCCAGCGACACACTCTTATAAACTTGTTCGTTCGCCAGCACGGCCGGTGCGAAGTCGCACAGCCCCAGGCATTCACCGAATTCCAGGGTGATCTTGCCATCGTCCGTTGTGCCACCAGGATGGACGTGCAATGTGTCGCACATCTTCTCCAGAACTTCTTCAGCACCGCGCAACGCGCAACTGATCGATCGGCAAACCCACGCCCGGACGTAGCCACCTTGCTCGGTCTTGAAGAAACCATAGAACGTCATGGTGTCATAAATCTGGGCGGGCGACAGTTCCAGCACCTTGGCGATTTCTGGAATGGCGGCCATCGGCACATGACGCAGCTTGGCGTTGACCATGTGCAAGGCCGGCAGCGTAATCGCCTGCCGTGTCGGATAGCGCGGAAACAAAGCCTGAATCGCCGCCACCATTTCGGGCGTTAAGACAGGAGTGGTAGGGGCAGTGGCGGTGGTCATATTTATCGTAGCGTTTTAGAGCCTTGTGACCCGATTGATTATTAAATGACTAATGTCTAATGACTAATGTCTAAAAATGCCCTGTTTGTCAACTTCTTCACGACGACTGTGGCTTGCCAAATCCTTTTAGACATTAGGATTTAGACATTAGTCATTTTCCCCTATCTGTCTAATTCCGCAGCGATGATATTCAGGCTTCCGAGCACCGCAACGACGTCACTGATCGTATGGCCCTTCATCATGTCGGGGAACAGGGCGAAATGGATGTAGCTCGGCGGTCGGCACCGGGCTCGATACGCCTTGTCACTGCCGTCGCCCACGATATAGAAGCCCAACTCACCGTTCGGGGCCTCGATCGCGTCGTAATGTTCGGCCTTGGGCGCCTGCAAACCGCGGTTCGTCATCACGACTTCAAAGTGCGTGATCAACCCTTCGATCGTGTTATAAACTTTGTCTTTGCTCGGCAAAATCGCCCGCTCTTCGGGATCAACGTTGACCGGGCCCTCGGGCAGGTTGTTGATGGCCTGCTCGACGATCTTCATGCTCTCTTCGATTTCGAGCATCCGGACGAGATAGCGATGGAAACAATCGCCGCCGTTCGAGCAAATGACCTTAAAGTCAAAGTCGGGATACGCCAGGTACGGCTGATCCTTACGCAGGTCGCGCGTCACGCCGCTCGCCCGAGCGATCGGCCCCGTCACGCTGCGATTGATGGCCTGTTCCTTGGTCAGGATCCCGATCCCCTTGGTCCGTTCGACGAAGATCCGGTTCCGGTTCAGCAACCGTGTGATCTCGGAATAGACCTTGGGGAAGTCTTTGACAAACTGCTTGACCTGCCGAATGAATTCAGGAGTGGCGTCGTACATCAGCCCGCCGACGCGGGAATAGCTGGTGGTGAAGCGGGCTCCGCACAGCGTTTCGAAGATCCCGTACAGCACTTCGCGTTGATTGAACGCATACAAGAAGGCGGTGAAGGCACCCGTATCGAGAGCCATCGCACCGCAACTCAGCAAGTGATCGCTGACGCGAGCGAGTTCCGCCAGAATGACGCGGATGTACTGGCAACGCTTGGGCAACTGCAGGCCAATCAAGCTCTCCACCGCCTGATGCCAGGCCACATTGTTGGCCAGCGGCGAGATGTAATTCATGCGGTCGGTGACGGCGACATACTGGTTATAGTTGAGATGCTCGCCGATCTTTTCGAAGCCGCTATGCAGATAGCCGATATCGGGGATCGCCCCGACGACCGTTTCGCCTTCGATTTGCAGCACGAGGCGCAGGGTGGTATGCGTCGCGGGATGCTGAGGACCGAAGTTCAGCGTCCAGCGATAGTCTTGATTCACCACTTTTTGTGGAGCGTCCACGACCACAGACATATCCACCGCCACTTTCGTTATCGTAGTCCGACTCGTTGTAGCCTAACCTTCACCGCGTGTAATACGTTCAAAGTTGTGCCGTTCACCCCGGCCACGCAACGGATAATCTTTCCGCAACGGAAACCCTACGAATTCATCCGGCAACAAAATCCGACGCAAATCGGGATGCCCGGTGAATTCGATCCCATACATGTCAAACACTTCACGTTCCAGCCAGTTGGCACCTTCCCACAGCGGCACCACGGATGGAATCTTCAGGTCGGGCTCATTCAAAAACGCACGCACGATCAACCGCTGTCCGGTCACCGTATTCAGCACGATGTAGACCAGCCCAAATCGATCTTTCGCCCCGCGATAATGCAGGTAATCGACGCACGTCACGTCGATCAGCATGTCGAAGCCGCAGGTCTTCTTGAGGAACTCCAGCACCGAGAAGCACAACTCGGCAGCGACCACAAGACGCTGGTTCTGATGGAATTCCGAGTAATCCCACGACCGCTCACCAAAGCGACTTTTCAACTGCTCCAGAACTCCACTGAGATCAACCATGTTTTTGCTCGTAGTACGACGGCCGGTTGGCCGCTATCGACAAATGTCCTGGGGACGACCTGGAATGGCAGTGATTAAGCCTTACCACCGATGATTGGCAGGGACCGCGGCACTTGCCCCAGTTCCAACTCCTGCAACGCACGTTTGGGCTGCTGTCGAGCGTCCGTGATGAACTCGTTCCCCAGGAAAGACCCTTCGCGTTGAATCTTGTCCTGCAGATCGATGATCGCCTGAATCAGTTGCTCGGGGCGGGGCGGGCAACCCGGGACGTACATGTCCACCGGAATGAACCGGTCAATCCCCTGCACGACTGAGTACGTATCAAAAATGCCGCCGGTCGAGGCACACGCCCCCATCGAGATGCACCATTTGGGCTCGGGCATCTGCAACCAGATGCGTTGCAGCACGGGTAGCATCTTCATCACCACACGTCCGGCGACGATCATCAGATCGCACTGCCGGGGTGAGAAACGAAAGACTTCCGCACCGAACCGGGCCACGTCATGGCGACTGGCGCCAGTCGCCATCAACTCGATACCGCAACAGGCCGTGGCAAACGGCATGGGCCATAGGCTGTTCTTGCGGCACCAACTGGCCAAATAGTCCAGCGACGTGAGTGCGACGTTATCGGGAACCTCTATTTCCACTTGAATACCCCTTTGCGCCAGGTGTAGGCGAAGCCCACGGTCAGGATCACCAGGAAGGCCATCACCACCCAAAAGACGCCATGTCCTGCCCCCAGAGTCCCCGTCTGCTTACCGCCGGCCGCGACGGCCCAAGGCAGCAAGATCAGGATTTCCACGTCAAATACGAGGAATTCGATGGCGAGCAGGTAGAAACCGATATTGAATCGCTGACGCGCGTCGTGCAGGGGATTCATGCCCGATTCGTAGGGCATCCCCTTCACAGCAGTTCGCCGGCGTTTCGGGCCGACCAACTGCGCGATCATCAGGATAGACGCCGCCATCACGGTCGAGATGACGACAAACAAGAACACGGGAAACGCAGGTGAGGTCATGACTGCGGGGGCTTATATCGTGTAGTAGCAATGAGTTCCAATGGGCGTGATAGAGCGCCAGCCCTTCGGAATCAAGTCTGCAGGGACCCATTACGGGCATTTAATGTGCGGAGTTTTCCCGGTCACTGGGAAAACGCAAATTATACGCATTTTGGCTGTCCATAACAGGCAGTGACATCGATTTGCGTAACTCCCGTCCAATACATGATTAACATCACGAATGATGCGTCAGCTGCCAATCCATAACCCCCATGATTCGCATAATTCTCAGCGCATTTTTCTGATGGGAATTATGGGAGTCATGGGAATTATGGGAATTATGGGATTGCTGGTGGCAGGCATGAAGTGGGATAGGCTTCCAGAATGTCATTCTCATGGGAAAGACACTGACAGGCTGGAAGCCTATCCCACGGATTGTCACATTTCTTCCAAGATCAGTTGGCACTGCGGCAAACTGTCTAAAAACATCTTGCCGTAGCGCTTCGTCCGCACGCGCGGGTCCAGGATGACGACGATTCCCGTATCGGTCTTTGTCCGGATCAGCCGGCCAAACCCCTGTTTCAGTTTGATGATGGCTTCGGGAACCTGATATTCCATGAAGGGATTGCCGCCGCGGGCTTTGATCGTTTCGATCCGCGCTTCCAGCAAGGGGTGGTCGGGAACGCTGAAGGGCAGCTTGGTAATGATCACGTTCTGCAGCGCGTCACCGGGGACGTCGACCCCCTGCCAGAAGCTTTCCGTTCCGAACAACACGGCCCGCGGGTCTTTCCGAAACTGATCGAGCAACTGCGTGCGGGGCGTATGGTCCCCCTGGCTGTACAGCGCATAGTCTTCCTTCCGCAGCCACGGCAACAAGCGATCAACGCAGTTCTGCAGCATCGAATAGCTCGTGAAGAGCACGAAGGCGCGCCCTTCAGTCCGGGCGACGTACTTCCGGATCATCGCGCAGACGGCCACTTCATAGTCCGCAGGCTTTTCGCCGGGATCTGGCATTCCCTGCGGCAGGATCAACTGCACGTTCTCGCGGAAATTGAAGGGGCTTCCCAGCTTGGCTTCCAGCGACTTGGTGATCCCCAACCGGCGCTGCACAAACTCGAAGTCGTGCCCGGCAACCGCCAGCGTGGCACTCGCCAGGATCACCGTCGACACCTTGTTAAATAACTCTTCACGCAGCACAGGGCCCACATCCACCGGCGCCGACGAGAGTGCCGTCTGTTCGCGTTTCTTGCCCGACATTTCCAGCCAGTGGACGGCATCCTTGTTCGACTGCCTGAGCCACGTCTCCACCGACACCGCCAGTCCCTGGCACCGTTCCGCCGCCGAGGTCAACTCCATCCGCGGACCCTCTTCAGTCACATCGCGGGAAGCGCTGGCGATCATGGAACCCAGTTTCAATAACTGAGCGGACAGATCGATTTCCACTTCCAGCGGCTTGCGGACGCGGCCGTTGGGTTTGCCGTTCGTGTGCTGAGCTTCCCGGATTCCATAAAAGAAGTCGCGGGCCTGAAAGCGAATTTCGTGCGCCATGCGTTGGGCGTCCACGAGATGATGATGTACCAACAGACCACGATTCGTGCGATCGTTGTAGAGCTTGCCCAGCAGGTACTCAACTTGCCCGCTGGTGACGTTGATCCCCAGATGATCACTCGCCACAGCTTCGACAGTATGTGCTTCATCGAAGATGACGACATCATAATCAGGCAGCAGTTGTGCCCCCTCGCGACGAATGGCCAGGTCCGAAAAGAACAGTGCGTGATTCACCACCAGCACGTCGGCGTTCCAGACGCGGCGCCGCGCCTTGAAGTAGTAACATTGCTCAAACGTCGGGCAATGCTTGCCGAGGCAGTTGCCACTCTCGCTTTGAACTTCGTCCCAGACATCCGGCAGCGGACGAAAATCGAGACTCGCCCGGGTGCCATCACTGGTGTTCTCGGACCACTTCAGCAGCGAACTCAACTGCTGCATCTTTTCGTCTTCAGCGAACAGCGAAGCCGCCTTATCGCGCGTCCCGTACAGCCGCCGCAAGCTCACATAGTTGCTGCGTCCCTTGACTAGTACCGCGGAAAACTCGACGGGCAGCACGGAATTGAGAAAGGGGATGTCGCGGCCGATCAACTGCTCCTGGAGCGCGATCGTGTGGGTCGAAACGATGATCGGTTTCTTCTTCGGGCGCGGTTCGCCGTCGTCATCACGACGCCCCTGATTGGCCGTGGCTGCAAGAATTGCCGGGATCAAATAGGCAAAGCTTTTTCCGACGCCCGTTCCCGCTTCGACGATCAGATGCTTCTTTTCCGAGATCGCCCGTTCAACCGCCTGCGCCATCTCCAATTGCTCGGGTCGATGCTCGTACTTCGGCAGCCGACGCGCGATGTGGCCGTTCGGACCCAGGACACCCAATGAAGTCAGGGGACTGTTTTCAGGTTCTTCTGGATCGGGTTTCGGTTTGGGCTTCTTCGATGCCACGGGCGGGTCTTGCTGAATACAGTTGGAGAACGACAAAGCCAATACAATCTCTTGCGCGAAGTATACCGCCCACTCCGCCAATTGGCAGCAGTCTGATTATATCCTCATCAAGACCCGGGCCAACCAACTCACCGGTAGGTCGGCCTGCACAAAACTCTTAGGCTCTCCCAATCGTCGCATGACATGCTCGGCAGCGAGATACCCACTCCGCACCGCACTCTCCATCGTGCTGGGCCAACCCGTTGCCGTCCAATCGCCCGCAAACGCGACGTTTGGAATCGGTGACTGTGGCCCCGGTCGCAAGGACTCATTCTCCGGCAACATCGACAGACACGCCTTATGTTCGGTCACCACGCGCGCGTTGACCAGACTGGCGTTGGCCGTCGCCGGCCACACGGCCGTGAGTTCA
>CAMAVF010000244.1 GCA_945861445.1 Planctomicrobium piriforme
CGCCGATTGTGCAGTCGGCGCCGCACGTTTTCATCACTGTTGAACACCTTCGCGAGTTTCTCGATGAATGGACCCAGACTGGGGGACATTTACAGCCCGAGGTTTCGAATTATCTCAATGGTCAATTCCTCGCTTCACGACTTCCTGAGTTCGCCACGTTCGAGGCACGACGAGAGAGACGGGCCGATTGGCAACAAGTCTTAGCAAACCCACCAGATCCGTCGCTTCCCGAAGAGAAGTGGACCTATAAGCCCCTGCGGGACTGGGATGTCTCGCGGCCCCTCCCCTACTTTGGATTTGAGATTCCTGACTTTCCTGGGCATGCGTGGTACGTCTGGTTCGACGCTCCGATTGGCTATATCGGGTCGACCAAGCAGTGGTGCGAATCGCATGGCGACAGTTGGGAGAATTGGTGGAAGAATCCGGAGACTGAAATTCATCATTTCATCGGCAAGGACATCACTTACTTCCACACCTTGTTCTGGCCGGCCATGTTGAAAGTCGCCAAGTTGAACTTGCCGACGAAGGTCCACATTCATGGATTCCTGAATGTGGGCGGTGAGAAGATGTCCAAGAGCAAGGGGACATTCATCCGTGCCGGGGAGTACTTGAAGTTCCTCGATCCTGCGGCCTTGCGCTACTACTTTGCCTCCAAGCAGGGTCCGCGGCTGGATGACCTCGATCTGAACTTCGATGAGTTTGTCGCGAAGGTGAATTCGGACCTCGTCGGCAAATTTGTCAATTTGCCCAGCCGGACGGCGCGGTTCATCGAACAAGTCGGACTGTCGGCAGTCTATCCTGACGACGGGGGTTTGTTCGCTCAGGCTGCGAAAGATGGTGACGCGATTGCTGAGTTCTACGAGAACTGCGACTACAGCAATGCCATGCGTCTGATCATGGAAATCGCCGATCGCGCGAACAAGTTCGTCGAAGATCGGGCACCATGGAGCCTCAAGAAAGACCCAGCCAAGGCCGGCGAACTGCAGGACGTCTGCAGTGTGGCCGTCAACCTGTTCCGGCAATTGGCGGTCTATCTGGCTCCCGTGTTACCGAAACTGGCCGAACAGGCTGGACGGTTGCTGAATTGTCCCATCACGCATTGGAACGATGCTCAGACGCCGTTGGTCGGTACGCCGCTGAGTAAGTTTGAACACCTGATGCAGCGGATCGATCCGCAAAACGTGGCGGCCCTGGTGGAAGCCAGCAAGGAAGACCTGGCTCCGACCAACGCGGGGAATGCACCCGGCGATGGTCCCGAAGCGTTGCAGGCAGAGCCGCTTAGCAGCCCCTGTACGATCGATGATTTTGGGAAGGTTGATCTGCGAGTGGCCCGGGTGTTGACGGCCGAAGCGGTCCAGGAATCGGACAAGCTGTTGAAGCTGACCGTGACGTTGGGTGGCAACGAAAACCGTACGGTGTTTGCCGGGATCAAGTCGGCTTACGACCCCGCCACGCTGGTCGGACGGTTGGTCGTGATTGTGGCCAATCTGGCTCCGCGGAAGATGCGGTTTGGGACCAGTGAAGGCATGGTTGTTGCGGCCGGTCCAGGTGGCAAGGACGTGTTCCTGTTGACCCCTGATTCCGGGGCCGTGCCAGGACAACGGTTGCACTAGACGATTGTGGTCCAGCAATCCCATCATGGGCCAGAAATGCATGGGACTTATGGGACCAATGGGACGGATGGGACTTATGAAGACCGAAATCGTAAATCAGGCGCAGCCTGATTCATGGTCCCCGCTACACCAAATACACCCCGCAAATGGAAATCCCATAAGTCCCATTGGTCCCATCCGTCCCATAAGTCCCATGCATTGATCAGACGGATAGGCCTAATCGAACTGGCGTCAGTCGCAGTTTTCCCGGCGTCAATTTCTAACTTTTCCGAAAAAGTGCAGATGATCGACGTCAATCGCGGTTGACCCGTCGGGTGATTTTTCTAAACTGTGGCAGCTTCCCATCTTGTGCTGTCTATTGAAACATGTCTCCCCCGGCTATGAAGACCGTCGAACTGACTACGCAAGTCGTGACGCTACTCGTAGCGGCGCGGCGCATTGCGCTCGAGAATGATGCGCAAGCGGTCGTTCTGCTGGCCGATGTGGCTTATGACTTCGAAGCCGTGCAACGTCATCTGGAACGGATGATGATCGTCGTCGGTTCGACCAATGCCGATGTCCAGCGGATCGCCAAAGCGGACGGCTTGCATGTGGTTGACCTGCAACCCGAAGTGGAAACGCGGCAGGCGCAGCTCAGTCAAACGCTGCTGGAAGCCATTGCCGACGACTTGTTGAAAACGGGTGATCGCGTCATCGCCCTCTACGCCAGCTTCGAGCGGGAAACGATCGATACGCTGAGCATCGTCGACTTGGGCGATCACCTGGAACGATTGACGGCTCGCGATCTGCAGCGATTGGAGACTCAGGTCCCGCTGCCCACGTTGCGGTCGGTGGTCGATCTGGCGGTCGAAGTCGGTCGCGAAGGGCGTGAGGGGAAAGCGGTGGGAACCATGTTCGTGGTCGGCGATCATCGCAAGGCGATGAAGCTGTCGCACGAGGGGGTTCACGACCCGTTTCGCGGTTATCCTCAGCGTGAACGCGAATTGCGTGATCCGCGTGTCCGCGAGAGCATCAAGGAACTGGCCCAGTTAGACGGCGCGTTTATCATCTCATCGGACGGAGTCGCGATTTCCGCCGGGCGCATTCTGGATGCGCCCGCTCAAGGACTGACGCTGTCGAAGGGGTTGGGCTCACGACACTGGGCGGCGGCGGCGATTTCCAAGTCGACCCTGGCCGTGGCGATTACCGTTTCGCAATCGACCGGGACCGTGCGGATCTTCGTGTCGGGGAAAGTCGTGTTGCGCATTGAACCACTCGATCGCGCCATGAAGTGGCACGACGTGGAAACCGAGCCGCCGCCCGTCGCTGAGTAGCTCCGTGGCCGACGCTGCTAGCGTCGGCGTAATTCCAATCATTCAGGGCGCGGAACACGCGGACGCTAGCAGCGTCCGCCACGAACATGCGAACGCTTTACTTGGCTTTCGCCGCCTCTGCCGCAGCGGCTTCCACCCAGCGGTTGAAGATTTCGGCTGCGGGTGCTTTGTCGTCCTTCTTGCGATCAACGAAGTGCAGATGCTGGGCGCCGATCAGTTTTCGGGTCAAGTTGTCTCGCGGATCGGTCTTTTCAGGATCGGTCACGCTGGGGTGGACGACGAAGCAATCCCATTCCAGATATCCGAAGGCGAGCGACCAGTTCATGATCCAGATGTAGGCATTCACGAAGGCCTCGTCGGCAGTGGGAGTGGTCTCGCGTGGGATCGCCAGGACGACCAGATCGGGTCTCATCTTGCGGACGGTGGCGTTGGCTTCTTTTTGGAGTTCATCCAGCGTCTTACCTGCCGACTGCCAGGTCGTCACTTCGACCTGAGCTTTTGGATCGAACTTCTTCAGTGCCGGGGCGATCAGGGTGTCGTAGGGGGGCATGGCCAGGACGCGGACTGGTTTGCCTTCCTTCAACTTCTTAACCGTTTTGGCGAACGCCGGCGAGAGCGGCCCGACATCGGCCAGCGAGACCTCTTTGCCGGTCACCACTTTGCACAGCTCCTGAGCCATAAACTTATGCCCGTCCATGTTGGGATGGAATTGATCGCTTAATGTCAGCCGCCAGTTCCAGGCATCTTTATTCCGAAAGGCTTCCCCGGCTTCCAACTGATTGCAGACAGCGGCGCCCGCTTCCTTGGCAGCTTCTTTCAGGGCCTCGACGTAGGCCACCAGTTTGGTGCGTTCGCGGCCTGGAGTGTCAATAATCGCTTGTGGAGTGCATAGGACGACCTTGGCGTTGGCGGCCTGGCAGCGTTTGGTGATTTCGATCAGGTTTTTCTTGTACGTTTCCAAGGGGATCCGAGTCATGTCGTTCAGGCCAAAGCTGACCGTCACCAGATCGGGCTTCTTACTCAACACGTCCTTATCGAGCCGCGCGAGCCCCGCGTCGGTGGCTTGCCCGCTGATCCCGGCATTGACGATGGTGATTTTGGCCTCTGGGTAAAGCTTCTGGATGGCGACGCCCAGCATCTCGGGATAAGCGCCGACGCCCCCCGTGTGGTAATAGACCCCGGTCACACTGTCGCCCAGACAGACGATTGTCACGGGCTTGTCAAACTTGAGCAGTGGGGCAGTCGGCTGGGCGGGATCGGCGGCAGACAGCGACGCGAACGGCGCAGCCACCCCACAAATAATTGCCAGAACTGCAATCACACCAGTCGTCTGCATCGCACGAGATTGCCGCATGAGAGAGGTCTTTCTAGCAAGGCGAAGGATTTTTCCGTATCGGAAAGGAAATGAGCGCCAGGCAGAACGATGGGTCAGCCAGCGTAAGGGAGCAATGATAGCATCAGCGAACTTTGATGTGGAGTGTGGGAGGAAATGACTAATGTCTAATGACTAATGTCTAATGACTAATGTCTAATGACTAATGTCTAAAAGGATGGAGGAGCGATGTCCAATGACCAATGACCAATGACCAATGACCAACCCTCTCTTTTCTTTTGGTCTCAAATGTGCTATGAGAATGATGTGGAATGGAATCCTCAACTTGGGAATGCGCGTCAACCTATCTAGTTTGACGGCCTGAGTTGTGTGCCAGGAGCGGCACCTGTCTCTCCCGGCACCTGCGAGCCGACTCCGTTCCCACCCTGAGTGGCTGGCTACGTGTTGAGTGTCTGCCGCAGGGTTCCGCAGTGCGAGTGTCGTTTGTGCATTTGCCAGGTTCGGTGAGCGACGGGAAGGGAATCCCATGGGACATATCATCTGGAAGCTGTCTGCGCTGGCGACTGTGGTTGGCATGGGCCTGACAGGGGTCGTCTATCAGCAAGGGGGCTTCGGTAAGACGGGCGCAAAGGGCGCAGCGCCAACGGCTGCCGTCGGCGCCAAAGGTGCTCCGCAGCCGAACGTACCTGGCGCGAAGGCACCTGCCGGCAAGACCCCTCCTCCACCCGCGTCCGATCCGTTCGCCGCGGCCGATGGCCAGTCCGATCCTGGTCGCGACGCGGTTCCACCGCAACTGGATGCGACGACAGACAGTCTGCCCGCCGAGTTCGCCGACAGCGGGGCCGCACCTCCCAATCTGGGAGCGAGCGCCAGTGCCGAGCCCGATCTGATGGAAGGTTCCGCGGATCGCGGACAGCAACCCAATCCACTGACGGAAGAGGATTCCTTCGCACAGAATTCTCGTGCGAAGACTGCCGCGCGAACCGACCCTCGAACCAGCCCCGGACGGCCTGCTGCCAGCGGTGCGCGCCCCAGCATGAATGAGCCTGATGAAGATGTCCGGTCATCCCACCGGGCTGCCGGTGCGAATTCATTTGATCCAGGTGACGCCACTGTGGATCAACGTCCGCCAGTTGTTGGAAAGTCTCAGAAGCGAACGCGGCCGAAGATGATCGAAGACGGTGATCCACCCGCTGCCGGTCAAATTGTCGATCAGATCGTCGCGGATCCCCAGTATGGGCCTCCCAATCCGTTTCAGAATGACGCGACATCGTCCCCTCCCGGTGTGGCGGGCAAAAAACGGCCGCAAATCAACGATGACGATGCTTTCGTCCAAGGTGGAGCTGCGCCCGGACCGGAACCTGCCGTTCCGGCGAAACGTCAAGGTCCGAGACCGCGAGTCCAGGATTTCTCCAGCGACGGACCGGGGAATGCCGCACTGCCCGGGTCTCAGCAGCCCGACGGGGCACAACCGATTCCGAAGATCGACCGAGACGCCATCGCCACCGATCGAGAAATGCCGCCGGTGGCTCAAACTGGCCGCAAGCGTCCCAACTCGCTGGTCGATGACGGAGACGACATCGCCGCACCGCAATCTGGGGCTGTCGGTGCGTCGAACGCGAATTCTGATTCATTTGAGACGGGATCTCGGGGTCGCGAGCCGGAGGCTCAAATGACCGATTCCGCGATTTCGGCACCAACTCAGCGCCGGCCTTCCCGGCATGTTCTGGAAATCGAGTCGAATGATTCTTCCTCAGGGGCCTTCCCACCGCAGTCCGAAGCGGCGGCCTCACGTACGGCGGAGACCAAAGTCATCGCGGTGCCCAAACGGTTGGCCTCGAATACAGCATTTCCCGGGACCCCGACTGGCACTGGGCGGCCGCGAGTGACCATTGAGAAGCGGGCTCCCGCGACCGCCTACATCGGACAGCCACTCATTTATCACATCGTGATCCGCAACGTCGGCAACGGTATCGCCCAACAGGTGGTCGTGGAGGACATTGTTCCCGACGGCGTCGCGATGCAGGGCAGCATCCCCCAGGCGGAACTCGTCGCGAAGAAACTTACCTGGAAGATTGGTAGTCTGGCCGCGGGTGAAGAACGCAAGATTTCTGTCAAGGTGATCCCCGGTGCTGAAGGGGCCGTCGGCAGTGCGGCGACCGTGAATTTCCTCGCTGATCCCGCCACGTACGCCTCCACGGCGGAACCCGATCCGGTCGTCCCGGCGACTCCTGTGGGTTCGCCAGCGGCGGGGCCGGTGCAGTTGACCAATGGGGTTCCCCCCGCGCCGCGCGAGAGTCGCGTCACGCTGGAAATCAAGGGGCCGAAGCAAGTCGGAGTGGGACAGCCTTACGAAGTGCGCTTCCGGTTGACGAATCGCACCAACCAACCGGTGGAAGGGGTGATGATACGCAAGATGCTGCCGGCAACCCTGCGGCATCAGACGGGCGATCAGGATCTAGTCTACAAGGTCGGTACGCTGGCGCCGGCCGAAAGCCGTGACGTGACCATGACGTTGACCGCGGTTCAACCGGGCCGGGCTGTCAGCCGCGTCATGGTCCTGGGGACCGACGGGCAGACGTTGCAGACCCAGGAGTTTTCCGTTGATGCGGGGGCTGTCGGGAACCAGTCGAACAGCGCCGATCTGCCGGTGACATTGGAACGCATGGGAAACATCCGGCCCCCTGTCAATCGAACGACCGCCTACGCCAACCGGTTGACGAACCGCGGGCCGCAAGCGGTCAGCCGGTTACGAGTCACCGAAACCATTCCCCAGGGGATGGACTTTGTCAGTGCGGGTGACGAGGGCCAGTACGACGCGACGACCCGGCAGGTGGTATGGAATGTCGCGCGACTCGAATCGAAAGCCTCGACCGATCTGGAGATTGCGCTGGTTGCGAAAGTGAAGCATCCGGAAGCCAATTCCGTGGTGGTCGCAGATCCTGTGGGGAATCAAGTGCAAACGACGGCGCAGATTTCTGCCGGTGGCGCCCCCGTGTTGTCCGTCGAGGTCGTGCCACCGAGGGGGCCCGTGCAAGTGGGAGACCCCGTGGTCTATGAAATTCGACTCGCGAACAAGGGGACAGAAGTCGTGCAGCAGGCGGCAGTCCGGTTGAGCATTCCAGAGGAATTGAAGTTGACGAAGGCAGGGCCCCTCAACTTCCAGCAACAGGGGATTGATGTCATCTTCGACGCGATCCCCGCCTTGGAACCAGGCCGCCAAGCCCTGCTGACCGCGGAATTCATCGCCCAGGCTCCAGGGGCCAGCCGTCTCAAAGTGCAGTTCGTCGGCGCCCACATGACCAATCCAGTCTCCCGGGAAGAGAATCTCAAAATTGCCGCCCGGTAAGTAGCCTTCACGCTCCTGCGTGAAGGCAGCCGAGCGCGCAGTGGACACGTTGGGAGGGTGAGGCTCCTGCCGAACCGCAGGCGTTTATCGACCCTCGCAAGACTATGCGGCTCGGCGGGAGCCTCGCCCTCCCATTAACTCGACTCACGACTTAACCCGTGGCTACGAACTGGCCGACTCGATGGGCAGCTCGCGGTTCATGAGATTCGAAAACAGCATCAGGCCGGGGAAGAAGTTCGGCTGGCTGGTCTCTTCGCTGACGACTGGTTTCTTTTGCCCGTCCACCCAGATGTGGAATGAGCCGTCCGAAATGTCGAAGTTGATGATCGAGGCGAGCGGAATCTGAATTGGTTGTTTCCGGCCGGTAAAGGTCAGGCGACTGTAACTGAGATTCTCGCCCTGGAACTGCAGAAACGGCACCCACGGGCAAACTCCGTGCTTATTCCAGAAGTCTTTCATGCGCTCGGAAATCGCGATCGAGATCTCGTCGCGCAGGCGATCGAGTTCGGTGTCGGCATTCAGGATGTTGGCGCTGTAGCTGATCGGTTTTAAACCCAACCCGGGCATCGGCACAAACCGCATCGTCAACGTCGTGCCGTTGTAGATCCCGTGCGAATAGTGCCGCAGTGCGACGTATGACAGGTTGGCAATTTCCGAGTACCGCAGGCGGCGATCGGTAAACATGCCGCGCAGGTGGATGCCGAAGGCGTGACGGCGGAAGCGGGCTCGACGTTGTAGCGTCAGCAGCGAGCTGCCGGCGGCGGCCAGGGATCCGAATACAATTGCCGCGACTGTCGTTCGCATCCGCCGCCGCTGTCGCTGTTCGACCACCGCACTCAGAATCAACACCAGGGTCAAGAACCACAGCAGGCCGACCAGCGACCAACCGAAGATCACGCTGCTCCGAGAACCGGGACGGCGTTCGAAAATCATGCGGCCCAGGTGTCCTGCCGGCAGACTGGCTTCGCTCTCGGTATTGTGAGCGGGCAGCAGATCCTTGAGCATCAGCACGAGCAGATGGGCATTGGCCGTTTTTTCGGGAATGCGGCCGATGGGCAGCTCATTTCCCTTACGCCAAATGTTGACGTGATCATCGACGATTTCGATGGCCGACAGGTCTCCGATGGAGATAACGGACGTAGACCGTTCCGACTTCAGCAGCAACTGCCCCCGTTCCAGGGCCCATCCGTCTCCCTCGACGCGGTCGCCGTGCTGGTAGGCATCCTGGGCCGCAGTGTGCAGTTCGTTGATGATTCGTGAGACAAACCCCTCCAGCGGATCAGTCATGCCCGGTCTCAAGTGCGAAATGCACACGATTCGCTCAGGTATGGAGGCGGTTTCGACCCAGATGATAAATCGGCGAGTGACCGTCTGCGGGTTGCCCCAGAAGTAGTTTTGCTGTTGGGATAAGCTGACGCACATGACGTCATCGTCCGCATAGGCGCGTTCGCTGTGAGCGGTGGTATAGACGAATCCATCCGCCGTGGGCTCCAGAAAGCGGCGGCGTTGTTTCAACACCACGGCCAGCACGGCCCCGGCAAAAATCAGCCCCAACCCGGCAGCCAGCATCAAGAGGGCGGTCGGCCGCTCGCCTCGCAGCATCACCATGCCACCCAGCAGCAGGCTGACGCAGCCCAACAACCAGCAGAGTCCCACCGCCCACATCGGGTCCTGGCCGCTGATCAGCACACTATCCGTTCGGGGGTCATCCCGATCCATATTGAACTTCAATTCGCTTCAAGAACATACGCCATGCCGAGCGCGTCGAGTGGAACACCAAGGTTTACTCTAACCGGGGGAATCGGTAACGCTCAACCCCGAGGCTGGAGAGCAATTCCGCAAATGGACTGAGAATCAACAGGCTGCTAACCCTCATGCTCTTCGTGCAGGCTACCTCTTCGTGAAGGTTACAAGGGGTGGGCCTGCAGGAACTCGCGCACCCGCGGAATCAAGCGTTCCGGAGCGTCTTCGAACACGTAATGGCCCGCATCGGCGATCGGGAAGACCTCGGCCTGAGGAAAGCGCTGCTGGAATTCCTCGCGAAACTTCGGGGTGAAGCACCAGTCTTGCTCACCCCAGGCCAGCAGCATGGGGTGCTGCCGGAATTGCGCCAGACCTTCTTCCACCTGGGTCAATGTCTCATAGGTGGGATGATTGGGCCGGAGTGGGATGTCTTGCACGAAGCGATGCACGGCGACTCGATTCGCCCAGTTGTTGTAGGGAGCCACATACCCCGCACGCACCGCCGGGGTCATCCGGTCGTGATGTGAAACGGCCATCGTCAGCGCCGCGTGCGAGAACAGATTGAATCCGCGAACGCCAATGGCCCCGAACAGTGGCCAGCGGCAAACCGCGATGCGAAACGGGATCCGTCGCGATCGAAAGGCGGCCGTATTGCACAGCACAAATCGCGAAAATCGATAGGCCATTTCGCCCGCGGCCCCCATGCCGATCGCGCCCCCCCAATCGTGAGCGATCAGCGTGACTTGCTGCAGATCGAGGGCCTGCAACAGCCGTTCGAGATTATTGATGTGCTGCCGCAGGGTGTAGGGATATTCCTGCGGTTTATCGGAAAATCCGCAACCGACGTGATCAATCGCGATGACGCGATAGGACGACGACAGTTGCTTCACCAGGTTGCGCCAGGCGAAGCTCCAAGTCGGGTTGCCATGCACGCAGAGCAGCGTTTCACCGGATCCCTCATCGATGTAATGCATCCGGGCACCGTCGACATCGACGTAATGCGACGCAAACGGATATTCATCCGCAAACCCATCGCGCACAGGGACCTTGTCGATTGTCACACTCACCGTCCGTCAGTCTATACCGGCTGTCAGGGCTTCTGCATTTCACGGCGGAGGGCTTCCAAATCGTCTTCGATCTGGGCGGCCCGTTGCTTGTCGATTGGGACTTCCAGTTCCACGTGCCGCGGATGGGAACCCATCGCGGTCGGTTGAGCGTCCAGAACTTCGGTATCCGTCAAGGGTGTCACGGCCGCGAGTTCGTACTCTTTGCGGCGGGCATCGGCCAGACGGGCTTCCAAGGCGCGCAGCGTGGTCTGCAACTGTTCCCGAGTCGCCGCGGCGGCCTGCAGTTGCTGCTGGACCGCGGCCATCAGGTCTTCGATCTCGCGCTTCCGCAACAAGGCCTCACGGGCCAGCACTTCGTTTTGCTTGCCGAGTTCCTCGCGGGCCTTCGCGGCCCAGAAGGCAATTTGGGTGCGATGCGCGTCCATTTCGGTGGACAGGCGATGCTCGTTCGACGCAGCGGTCTGGCAACTGCGGCGAGCACCTCCGACCCCTTCTTCCATTTCCCGGACGATTTCTCGAATCGCCGCCGCCGGATCGGCCGAATCGGCCAGCAGCGAGGTCAGATTACAGGTCACAATTTCTGTGAGCCGACTGAAATACGCCATACTCACGCCTCCTCATTCCGGCCCAGACGATAGTCCCCACTCAAGCCACATCTAGCGTCAACGCAAGACCCCGTCTCACGGATCACGAAAAACTGGCCAAATCTCGGCACTACTTTCAAAACGTTTGAGAAATCGAGCGTCATGGGAGGGTGAGGCTCCTGCCGAACCGCGTGGGCTTTCGGCTCCCGCTAGACTGCCGCGGGG
>CAMAVF010000245.1 GCA_945861445.1 Planctomicrobium piriforme
ATGACGGCCGAACATCCCGGCGAGACCCCGCTGGTATTGATCACCGGCGGAGCGGGAGAGATCGTCGCCAGGGAACTCGGATTAGCCGACAGCTACTACCGCGATCTGACCCTGCAAGGTTTGGCGATTACGGCGCGATCGTGGAAGTAACCACAAACGCCGCGTCTCCCATAAGTCCCATGTGTCCTATCAGTCCCATTCGTCCCATTTCGATCGCCCGACCCTGGCGCTTATAACTTCGCCGCTCGATCGCGCAGCACGAACTTCTGAATCTTGCCGGTAGAGGTTCGCGGCAACGGACCGAAGACGACTGTCTTTGGGACTTTAAAACCTGCCAGGTGCTGGCGGCAGTGCGAGATCAAATCGTCGGGTGTGACGTGTTCATGCCCGGCTCGCAGATCGACAAACAGGCACGGGGTCTCTCCCCACTTCTCGTCTGGTCGGGCGACGCACGCGACGTCCGCTACGGCGGGGTGGCGATACAGGATCTCTTCCACTTCCAGCGACGAGATATTCTCGCCCCCCGAAATGATGATGTCCTTCGAGCGGTCTTTGAGTTCGATGTAGTGATTGGGGTGCATCACGGCCAGATCGCCGCTATGGAACCAGCCGCCGCGGAACGACTCCTCTGTCGCCTTGATATTCTTCAGGTAGCCCTTCATCACAATGTTGCCGCGGAAAAAGACTTCGCCGAGCGTCTGACCATCTGCGGGAACCGGTTCCAAAGTCTCGGGGTCGGCCACCATCAGACCCTCTAACACGGAATAGGGGACTCCTTGGCGTGATTTCAAGACCGCGCGTTCGTCCAAGGGCAAGGCGTCCCATTCGTCGTGCCATTCACACAACGTCGCCGGTCCGTATGTTTCCGTCAGTCCGTAGGCGTGACAGATCTGGACATTCAGCGCTTCCATCGCCGCAATCGTGGAACTGGGGGGCGCCGAAGCGGCCGTCATGATTTGCAGCCGACGCTCGAACCGTCGATTCTCTCTTTGAGCTCCATTGATCAACGTACTGAGCACGATCGGAGCGCCGCACAGGTGAGTCACACCATAGGCGTCAATCAACTCAAAAATCTTGGTGGCGTCGACGCGTCGCAGACAGATATGGGTGCCGCTGACAGCGCTGATCGTCCAGGGGAAGCACCAGCCGTTGCAGTGGAACATCGGCAGCGTCCACAAATACACGGGACCATTCGGCAAGTTCCAGGCCAATACGTTTCCCATTCCCTGCAGGTATGCCCCGCGGTGATGAAAGACGACTCCCTTGGGATTGCCCGTCGTCCCGGACGTGTAATTGAGACTGATCGGATCCCATTCGTCCGTCGGTCGCTGCCATGCGAAATCGGGGTCCCCCTGCTGGATGAATTCTTCGTACTCAATCACCCCCAGCCGATCCCCTGGACCCGTATAGACCGGATCGTCGATATCGATGACGAGTGGCTTGCGAGTGACCTTGGCCAGTGCGGCCGCGATCGTGGGCGCGAACTCGCGGTCGGTGAGCAGGATCTTCGTTTCGGCGTGTTCGAGCATGAACCCGATCGAACTTGCATCGAGCCGAAAGTTGAGCGTATTCAGCACCGCCCCAGTCATCGGCACACCGTAGTGCGCTTCCAGCATCGCCGGGACATTGGCCGCCATAATCGAGACCGTGTCTCCGCGACCGATCCCGTGTGCTTGCAGGGCCGAAGCAAGTCGCCGGCAGCGTTGGTAATACTCGGCGTAAGTGGCCTGCCGGTCGCCATGAATCCAGGCGATACGGTTCGGATGCGTCCGCGCCGCACGCGGCAGGAAGCTCAACGGCGACAGTGGCTCGTAGTTAGCCGGATTCTGCTCGAGTCCCACGGCGTAGGGATTGGTCATCGAAGTCGTCTCAAGGAGAAAATAGTAGCCTTCATCGCTCCACGTGAAGTCAGCCGAGCGCACTTGGGATGTCGGAATGTTCCTGGGGCACTGATCGTGCAACAAGATTTCGGATGGCAGCCTCTTTAGCAGTTGGGACCTGAGTAAACAAATCCATCTCGCATGCGCGCTCGGCTGACTTCACGCGGAGCGATGAAGGCTACTATGCGAGCATTTCCGGGATCACGTCGCAACTGTCGGGGACCAGCGTGATCTGCCGACCGCTACGGTCGGGGATGGTTGCGTGCGGATCGATCCCCAGTAAATGATACATCGTCGCCAGCAGATCCTTCGGTGAGACGGGGCGATCGATGGGGTCACTGGCGTGCCTGTCAGTGGCTCCGACAACCTTACCGCGGCCGATGCCGCCGCCGGCGAAGACCAGTGAGTAAGCTCGCGACCAGTGATCGCGCCCGCCTCCCTTGGCGTTGTTCAACTTCGGGGTCCGACCGTGATCACTCAGCACGGCGACCAGCGTGTCGTCCAGCATTCCGCGTTGCTCGAGATCCAGGATCAAACCTGAAAATGCCTTGTCAAAGCCGGGCATCAGTTGGTCGGTCATGCGGGGGTAGTGATTCCAGTGAGTGTCCCACGCGTCGCCTGCCAGACCGAATTCGTCCCAGAAGACGCTGACCAGTTTCGTCCCCGCTTCCAGCATGCGCCGGCCCGCCAGGCAGCCTTGTCCAAACAGCGTCATGCCGTAGAGATCGCGGGTTTCCTGCGACTCGCGGCGGACATCGAGCGCGTTGCTGACGGCGGGCGAATTGATCAGCGAGTAGGCCATTTCCTGATAACGATTCAGTGACCGGCCTTCTGATGTAGCCGAGAACTCACGGCGCTGCTGATCGAACTGCTGCAGCAATGACCGGCGCTGGTTCAGCCGGTCGATCGTCATCTCTTCCTGCGGACTGGTCATGCTCAATTTGAAATGACTGTCCTTCGTACAACCGACATACGGGTCGGGTACGTCGTACGTCATGTCGCGCAACGTCTTGACGACGGTGCCGGTCGACGCGCCAGCGAACTCGGTCCAGACAGGGTTGTAGGCTCCCCCCAGGAAGGCCGAGTAGGGGCCGGCACGAAATACTTCGCCCGTCCGCTGGCTGCTGAACGGAAACGGGAGTGCGACGTTTTGCGGGACAAGCATCGGCGTGCCCGACGCGGCCGCCTGTTGTCGGGTAATATAATCGACGCACGATCCGAAGTAGGGATAGTGGCGCGAGTCGTGCGGGGCCAGTTCCATCGCCACATCGATCGCCGGAATGCCGGTGGTCGCGAACGCGACACCGTGCAGCGGAAACTCGTGGGTCACCGACCGCACCACCGTCACGCGATCCATAATGCGCGAAGTCAACGGCAGATGCTCGCACACGTCTAATCCAGGGACCGACGACGCGATCGGCTGCATGGTGCCGCGAATTTCGATCGGCGCAGTCGGCTTCATGTCGAAGGTTTCGAGCTGGCTGGGAGCTCCGTATAAGTAGAGCAACAGGCAGCGTTTGGCCTTACCAAAATTGGGCGCACCGGTCGCGTTTTCAGCCTGCGCGTCGCGCAAGGCGAGGAACTGACTCAGGCCGAGTCCGCACAGTCCCAAGCCACCCGCATGCAGGAGTTCGCGGCGGTTGACACCGTCGCACATCTGCCGGTGAGATCCCAAGACTCGTAGCATCGAAACTCTCCTCGGAGCGAAAAAACGGGCGCAACTCTCATCATATCGCCCTTTATTGATCGGAGCAAGCGGGCACTTCTCATGAGACGCACTTTAAATGACATAACTTATTCAACAATCAGTAGAAGCGGTGATCGTTCCGGAACTGAACTCACGCGGAATTCTCTTCATCGAAAAGGAATTTGAGTCACTCCGTTGAACTCCTGCCAAGAACCGCCAAAATATGGTTTCAGCGCTCGAATGTTGTTGCCCTACCTTAAGCAGTCAGGAGAGAGTCCCCGCATGCCCACCGAAGAACTCACCGCGTTCCAGCTTCGTAAGAAGGAGATTCGCGAGCAGGCTCATGCCAACCGTAAGGAGCAGCCCTTCAAAGACGAAGTCAGCCGCGAGATCGTCGAGAAATTCCTGGACCTGCCGGAATACGCTGCGGCCCAGACTGTCATGTTCTATGTCGACGTTCGCACCGAAGTGAAGACGCGCGAGTTCCTGGCGGTCGCTCTGACGCACGGCAAGAAAATCGTCGTCCCCTATTGCGTGGACGGCGAACTGGAACTCTTCTGGCTGCAGTGCATGGACGAGTTGAGTCTCGGGATGTACAAGATCCTGGAACCGCGAGCCGAGTTGAGGACGCTTCCCGAGAAGCGGGTGACGGCCGAGGATCTCGACCTGGTGATGGTGCCGGGTGTGGCGTTTGACCGTCGCGGGGCCCGCATGGGACACGGCTTCGGATACTACGACAAGTTGCTCGAACACACTCGCCCCAGCACCCCGCTGGTCGCCCTCGCCTTCGAATGCCAGTTGTTCGAAGAGATCCCGACGGCCGACCATGACATCTTCATGGACAAAATCGTGACGGAAGCTGCGATCTACGAAGGTCTCGGTCGGGACGAAGCGAACTAGATGACACACCGCGCGGAAATTGATGATACCTACGCGGAAGCGTTTCGCAGTATCTATGCGGAAATTCTGGTCACGGCGCGAGACCGTCAATGGCTTGAGCACGCCATCAATGCCGCCACGGGCAATGCGTCGAGTACCATCTTTTGCGACTGCGAAGCAGGATTGGATCGTTTCGTCAATCTGCCCGAGACTCAGGGGCAACCGGGCGACTTCGTCACTCCAGACGGACGCCCCGGGGCCGTGATTCAGTTTCACGTTCCACGCTTCCGAAAAGACCGGGTGGCGGCACTCGAACGGTCACTACTGGTGCGGTTGAGTCAGAACATATTGACCTGTCCCACGACCGCCTGTTTCAATCTGCTGGAGACCGATCCGTATTACAAGCTGGGTCGCAAGATCGCCTTTTTTGGCGACGGGCATCAGTACCGCGCTCGCAGGTTTGATCGCAAGGTGTGGGTCATCCCGACGCTCAGCGGCGAATTCGTACTCGATCGCCGCTTTGGCTTTCAAGATGGTCTGATGGGCGGCAATCTGTGGTTCTTCGCCGCCGATCTGGACGCCTCACTTCTGGCTGCGGAACGGGCGGCAGCGGGTGCGGCGAGCGTTCCCGGGGTCATCCTGCCGTTTCCCGGCGGAGTCACTGGCAGCGGTTCGAAAGCGGGCAGCCGTTATTCGTTCAGCATTGCCAGCACCTATGAGAAATACTGCCCGACCCTGCGCGACAAACTCGGCGACCAATCGGGTTTGCCCAGCGGTGTGAATGCGGTGATGGAGATCATCATCAACGGCCACGATCTACCGACGATCTGTGCTGCAACTCAAGCCGCCATTCATGCGGCGATCGAGACACCCGGCTTGTTGAAGATCTCGGCGGGGAATTACAACGGACGGCTGGGGAAGAGCTTCATCCATCTGCACCCGGAGAAGCAACCCGGATAGAAGAACGGAAATCTCTCTCCCTTCCCCTGCGTACCGAGGCGAGGGGAGATAAAAACTCGTTGTTAGCGCACTTGTCGCATGCGTTGTGTTTAGTGGCTCTAAGGTGACCGGTTCACATCAATCGATATACAAAAACGCGGCGGAATTCAGCAATGTGTGGCAATAGGTGGTGAGTGCCTTCCGCCCAGCCTCAGCCGGATCCGACTGACCGCTTGCCGCGAGTTGCTTCGCCCATTGAACCGTCAACTGCTCAAGAATCTGTCGGCTTTCAGCGAGTTCTTCCGCGTTCGGCGGCCGGCCCAGCGTGATCCAATAGACTCGCTCAATCCTGAGTCCCGGATCGTCGTCCGTTAACTTGCAAACGCGTTGCGCCAATTGGGCCGCGAGTTGCCGCACTCCCGTGTCATTCAATAAGTGCAACGCTTGCGGAGCGACCAACGATTCCGCTCGCGACAGGCAATTCGGATTCATCGCCGGCAGATCGAAGCTCTCTAACAACGAAACCGGCTCCTTGCGAAGTTGCTGCACGTAGATGCTGCGCCGCCGACCACCCACGATCAGTCCGCTGCCGCCCAGCCGTTGTATGGACTCGGCCGGACCACCCACTTGTTCCACGAGTTGCTCGGCGACGAACAGCAGCGAATCGCGCAGGACTTCCGCCTCCATCCGGCGTAACGGTATGCGCGATAACAGCCGATTATCGGGATCGAGTTCCAGGCTGCGCGGCTCGATCAGGGACGATTGCCGGTAGACACTGGAAGTCATCAGCGTGCGGTGCATGGCCTTCATGCTCCACTTTTCGCGAATGAATTCCTGAGCCAGCCAGTCGAGCAATTCCGGGTGCGATGGCTTGTCGCCGGTCTTGCCAAAGTTGCCGAGGCTCCGGACGAGGCCCTGTCCGAAATGGTGCTTCCAAATGCGATTGATCATCACGCGTGCTGTCAGTGGGTGATCCGGTTGCGTCAGCCATTTGGCAAATGCCAGACGGCGGCCGGTCGATTTTGCATTCGGCCACGGGGGCTTGATCTCGAATGGTTGCTGAGGATCACTCAAGACGGCGGGTACTCCTGCCTGGACCAGTGTCCCTGAGTTCTGATAATCACCGCGGCGATAGATGTAAGTCGGCGATGGTTCACCACGGTCCCACAGGGCCATGATTCGCGGTTCAGGCTGGCGCTGGCCTTCTGCCGCTTTGATCTTCTGCTCGATCTCCGGAGTCTTGGGCATGGCCTTGAGGGCTGCGAGCGTCTCGTCCACGGCCTTGTTATTCTGCTGCCACGCCTGACGTTCGGCAGTTGAAACATACGGCAGAGTTCGCGCGCCAAAGCTGGAGTTCAGACCGCCTAACGAACCCTCGTCAGGTTTCAGCCAATCGTGTTCGTCATATGCCCCTTTGAACAATGCCACCAGTCGATAGTAATCACGCTGGGGTATCGGATCGAATTTATGAGTATGACAGCGGGCACACTTAAAGGTCATCCCCATAATGCCCGAACCCACGATATCGATCACGTCCGCCATCACCTCCAGCCGATCGGGAACATAGCCGGTCAGATTGGCCCAGGTGGGATCTGGCGACATTCGCAAAAATGCCGTCGCGATCAGGTTGTCGGCCATCTCGGGGGTGATCTCAGTGGCGTGCTCGCAGTCGGCGAGTTCATCTCCCGCGAGCTGTTCCAACAGGAAGCGATCGTAGGGCTTGTCATTATTGAACGCCCGGATGACGTAGTCACGGTAACGATAGGCATAGGGCCGCGCCAGATGTTGCTCGCGCCGTCCTTCGCAATCGGCATAGCCCGCGACATCCAGCCAGTGCCGCCCCCAACGCTCGCCATAGCGGGCCGATGAGAGTAGCCGGTCAATGAGCTCTTCATAGGCGCGCGGACTCGCGTCGGCCACGAAGGCTTCGACTTCTTCCTTGGTTGGCGGCAGGCCGGTCAGGTCGAACGTCGCGCGTCGGATCAGTGTCATCCGGTTGGCTTCAGGAGCCAGCGTGAGCCCTTTTTCTTCCAGCTTTTGCAGGACGAATGAGTCGATCGGATTGCGGACACGGTCCGCGCCTGTGACTTGCGGAACAGTCACCGGCAACGGTTTCTGAAACGCCCAGAACCGCCGATCTTCCTCGCGCACCAGCGGATCAACAGCCGTCCCGGCGACATCAGGTTCGTCAGCCACTTCTGGAGCACCCAGCGCGATCCAGCCGGTCAGTTTTTCGACCTCGACGGCTTCCATCGGCTTCACCGAGACTTCCGTCAGACGCGGTCGCGGCGGCATTTCTTCCGCATGAATCCGCTTCAGCAACAGGCTCTGTTCGGGATGGCCAGGCACCATCGCCGGTCCTGATTTGCCCCCCTTGAGAATCGTCGCTCGAGTCCGCAGATCGAGACCCGCCTCCTGCTTTTGTCGCCCATGACAGGCGGTACAACGCAACAGCAGGATGGGAATGACATCATGTTGAGTCAGTCCGGACTTGGCCGCAGCGGGATCATTCTCAAAGCTGGCCCCGGCGTCGATCCATTTGCGGACCAGTTCAATCTGGGCCGGTGTCAGCGGGTCCTTCTTGTCGGGGGGCATTTCACCGTCGTGCAAGACTTCGAACAAGCGGCTTTCATCCGACTTGCCCGCGACAATGATGGCGCCCGATTCGCTTCCCTTTTGGATACCGGCGACCGTGTGCAGGGTCAGTTCTGCCTTGGAAACGGTCTCACCGTGGCAGCGCCAGCACTTCGCCTTGAGGAGTGGTTGAATGTCCTTCTGAAAGGAGGGAGCGGGCGAGGCTTTGGCCGGTTGATCCGCAGCGGCCACACGCTCTCGGGCCGGGTCACTCGACAGAGTTCCCACGCTGGCGGCCAGCAGCAACGCAATCGTAAGCCACCAGCGTTTCATGAGGGATTCTCGACGAGGACCGAATGATCTGTTGATGATAGCAGGTTTGGTGGGCAGGTTCTTCAACTCTCATAGTCCGTGTCCTGTGATCTTGGAAGATGGAGTGACGCGCGGCAATACCGAAAATCATATTCCGATTCCCCTTCTCGGTACGCCTATCCCACGATGCGCTTCCACTTGGCCTGGTAGGTGGAGCGATCAAATACCTCGGGATTGACCACGCCGCGCGGTTTCTTTCCTACTGAGAGATCGATCAATCCCTGGCAGGCTGCGCGGCCGATGTCGCGGAACAGTTCGTCGGTCCAGGCGATCGAATGTGGTGCCAGCAGAATGTTGTCGAGTTCCGCCCAGCGCGGGGGCGAGGTCAGCGGTTCGCCGACGAAGCAATCCAATGCCGCGCCGGCAATCTCCCCTGTCGACAGGGCCGCAAACAGAGCGTCTTCCTCAATTATGCCGCCACGGGCCGTGTTGATCACGTAGGCGTTCGGCTTCATCAATGCCAGTTCGCGTGCCGAGATCAGGTTGCGCGTCTTGTCATTCAGCGGGCAATGCAGTGAAACGAAATCGGACTGCGACAGCAACTCATCCAATGACACGGATTTGGCACCCGCTTCAGCAATGACGGCAGCCGGCACGAAGGGGTCAAACACCAGCGGCGTCTGCATGCCGAAGCTCGCCAGCAGTTTGACGACTGCTTTTCCGATGCCGCCGAAGCCGACGAGACCCAGCGTTCGTTCCCTCAGCTCACGTCCCATGTAACGGCTGCGATCGTCCCAGCGTCCTTCACGGACCAGTTGGTCCTTGATCCGGACGTGATGGACCAGGGCCAGCATCCAGCCGACGGTGGCTTCGGCAACGGAATAGTCGACGGCCCCGGTGGTAATGAAGATCGCGACATCGGCCGCCGTGCAGGCGGCCACATCCACGCTGTCAAAGCCGACTCCAAACCGCCCCAGGCCCAACAAGTCCTGGCTGGCGGTGAGGCTGTTCGCCGTCACGCGCGGAGTCAACACGACGACTCCGTTGAATCCAGTAAGTTGATCCGGGGCAATTTCCGGTCGATGCTCGGCAAAACGCTGCACGTCAATTCCGGCGGCTGATTGGAACAGGTCGAGGCCGATGTCGCGGTATTTCAACTGGCCGGCGGCATCGTAAAAATCTCCCGTCAGACCGACGCGAAAACGTGTGTGAGCACTCATTTCCAAGGATTTCCTTCCACAGTTGCACAGCGTTCGTCCACAATGATGCGTTCCGGCTTGGGCCCGGCATAGACCCACAACATTTCCATCGTGCCTTGCGTATCGTTGATGAAATAATGGACTCGACCGCGCGGTTGCAAGGCCGTTTCACAGTCGCTCATCGAATACTTCCGGCCTTCCACCACACACGTGGCCTGGCCCGAGATGATGCAGATCGATTCATCGAAGTCGTGAATGTGAGCGGGCAGGCGGCCGGTTGGATGGAACAGGGCATAGCCGCCACTCATCTCGATCCCGGGGACCAGCGTCGAATTGAACTGATCGACGAATTCGGTATTCGGTCCGGCAGCAAACCGCTTGGCCGTCGCGAACCGGTTGATCCGCTCGGCACCGGCCACCCCTTGAGAATCGTCGGGCATCGAACGTCGCGAGAAGAATTTCTCGATCAACGTGCGACTGGGTGTACTTGTCGGCAGCGACACGTGCAACACGGCCGGCGCCGAGTTCGACGGGTTGCGGGCGGAATGGGCCAGCCCCGGAGGGATAATGGCATTATCGCGGTTCTTCAACGTGTAGGTCCGCCCTTCGACCTCCACGATCAGCGAACCACGCAACAGCGTGATCGACTCGGTAAACGGATGCGTGTGATACGGCAAGACCGCACCAGGTGCGAACGTCACTAGTCCGGTCGTGAGGTTCTTCGCCTGATTGTGACTGCCAACCATGCAGTCGAGAGTCACGCCGCGGCTGATTTCAATTTGCGGTCCCGAGCCCACCTTGTTCATGACTTCGGGACGATCGGGCCGGAAGGATTCGGGCGGTCGCGCCAACGGAGCCGGAGCTGTCGCCGTGGGAGTCGTCGGGACGAACGACGCCTGCATTGGTCGGTCGCGCCCGACGACCGCCATAGAGGCTTTTAAGGACCGCAGCAGCAAGCCTGAATCGAGACCCAGGCCGATCATGCGGAAGCCCTGTTTCTCCCGTTCGATCAAGTTCTCGTTATTGGTGGCGATCAGCCCGCAATTCTTGCCGGCGCGACGCAGCGTATCCTTGATCTGCAGAATCTGATCGGCAACCCCGGGCCCTTCCCACTGACCTCGGTAGCCGGCCGTTGAGGAAAAGTCCGCCGGGCCGAAGAAGAACAGCTCGGCTCCGTCCACCTGGGCCAGCAGGGGCACTTGTCGGATCGCTTTGACCGATTCGATGATCGGGACGACCAGCACATGGTCATTGGCCTCTGCCGTGTGTTCGACGAAGCACTGGCCCCAGCACGTCGCACGTTCGGCACCGATCCCGCGCATCCCTTCCACGGGATAGCGCGCCCAAGAAACCGCTTCGCGTAACTGATCTGCCGTCTCGACCCACGGGATCACCACGCCGTCCGCGCCGATATCCAACGCCCGCTTGATCACCCCGCCGTTGAGTTCGGCAATGCGCACCAGGGCAACAGTCTCACTGCGAACGGTCGCTCGCAGGTGTTCGATAATCTCTTTCCAGTCCAGGTGGCCATGTTCGGCATCGATCACGACCCAATCCAGCCCCAGCGCGACGGCCATCTCGGTAATGCTGGGGGACTCTAACGTGATCCACAGCCCGAACGTCGCGGTGTCGGCCGCCAGTTTGCGGCGGAGATTGCGGATGGCGGAGATTTTCATGAGGTCGCCTTGACGAAGAGTCGCCGCCTGATTATCACGGTG
>CAMAVF010000246.1 GCA_945861445.1 Planctomicrobium piriforme
GTCTTCCGGATACCGTTGCAGGAACTGGCGACAGGTCGCCACCACTTCCTTGTTGCGGGCCGAAGCCAGCATGCCATCGATCAGCTTCAGCATCACATCCCGGTGCTTGGGATGGGTGATGTGAGCGGCGACGAATTTCTGCCCCACTCGCAGCAGTCCGAAGACCCGTCCATGGGTGTGGTACAAGTCGACGAGCTTCAACATCAACTCGGCCGCTTCGGGCGAAGTATCCCGCAGCTTACCCAGGTCGGCCTCATATTTGGAAGCCTCCTGAATCGCCGCTTCATCGGCAGCCGCAGCCGCCGTTTCGGCCGCCGTTTTCGGGGCGGCAGTCTCTTGAGCCAGGGTGAATCCCACGGCGAAAATCGCCGATCCGAAGGCAACCAGAATTAGGCGTCGAATCATGACAAATCCTGCTGTTCGATCAATTGTGCAACGGCACGGCAACGGTGTGCTGCTGGACCGTAAATGGACAGTTCTTGTAGAAGAATTCGTAAGAATTCTTGCATTCGCACTTCTAAAGGAATCCCCATCATCGTTTAGACTCCCCTCGCCCTGGTACCCCGGAGAGTGGGGCTGAAGGCAAGGGGCATTACGAGCGTCGTTACCCTGACTTACCCTGACTTACCCTGACTTACCCTGCCTTGGACAAGGCTTCGGAAATCCGCTTCGCATCCGTGGCCAGCGGGCTTTCCGGGTAGTCGGAAATCAACTGGTCGAACTGCTTGCGAGCATCGGCTTTGCGTTCCATGCGGTACAGACAGCGCCCGTAGTTGAACAGAATCACGTCCAGGAACCGGGCGTCGGGATGGTCATTCAACACGGTTTCGAAGACATCCACCGCGCGGGAATAATCCTTCTGCTTGTAGTAGTGCTCGGCCATCTTGGCGACCGCTTCACCCACCCGGCCACTTTCCGGGAAACTTTCAAAGACCTTCTTATATTCCTGGAAAGCACGGTCGGCGAGTTGCGTCGCACCGGCCCCCTGAGCGGCCTTCGACATTTCTTCGTAGCACTCGGCGATGCCATACTGGGCCTCACCGCGGAGCTGGCTCTTGTCCATCGCCACCAGGCGGCTGTAAATGCCGATCGCCCGCTGCAAGTCACCCTGCTTGCGGCTGACATCGGCCAGCTTCAGCAACGCGTCGTCGACGAATTCGCTGTTCGGGAAATCCCGCTGCAAGCGTTGCGACATGGCCGCGGCCAGTTCCAGCCGTCCCATTTCGTAATAGATCTTCCACAGTTGCACGTAGGTCTCTTCCAGCAACCGGCCACCCAGTTTCTGAGCGTCTTCGCTGATCTCTTCGCAAACCTGCAATGCCTGGTCGTACTTGTCATTGGCGTTCTTCTGCAGGCCGAATTCCTTGTAGCGGCTGCCGATGTTCGTCAACGCGTCGGCCGTACCCAGTTGCGTCTTGATCCGCAGTTCCTGATCGGAAATCTGGGCTCGCGTCACGCGGACGCCGCCAAGGTTTCCTTCCACACAGCGGACCTGAGTCACCGAGTTGCGGATGCCGTCGCCACTGTGCTTTTCATCGATGTAGGTGACCCGGACAAAGTCGCCAGGGATCGCCTGCAACGTGTCGTCACCAACCACAACTTCCGGCTTGGCCGACAACGGCACCGTGATGCGGAAGACTCCCGAGTGGATGGTCCCATCATCGGGCGGAGGCGGCGGTTCGAAAAACTGCTGCTTGGCCGTCGCCGTCGCCGGCTTCTTCTCGGCAGCCTTGGATTCAGCCTTGTCATCCCCCGCGGCCTTTTTCTCGGTCCCGGCCTTTTTCTCGGTAGCCCCCTTGGTCGCAGCCGACTTGGGTGCCATTTTTTCATTCGTCTTGGTCGCTGTCTTCGGTGTGTCTTTAGGCGTGTCTTTCGAAGCCGCCTTCGGTGATTCGGTGGCAGCACCCTTCTTGGCGGGCAATGCGTCGGGCTTGGCGACCTCAGTTGACGCCTTCGCATCCGGAGCCGTCGCGGCACCGGGAGCGGCGGCCGGATCATTCGAGGGGACCTCGGACGCCTTCACGGCTGGCCGCACCGGCTTGATTTCGGTCAGTTCGACTTCCACCTTGTCGATCAGCTTGTACTTCTTGCTTTCTTCTTCCTGTGCCGTCAGCTTGGCGATCTCCGCACCGTCAACAGGCTTCACCGTGGGCTCGGTGGTGGTCACCTTCGCGGCCGCAGCAGCGGCTTCGGCATCGACTTCTTCCTGGGTCTTTTCGCGATAGACTTCCACAATGGCTTTGATCTTGTCGGCCGCATCGGTCAGGTCGCGATCGGGATCGTTGATCTGCACATTGACGCCGCGGTCCAGGACCACGCCCTTCAGCACTTCGCTGAACGCCCCATCCGTAATCTCGACCACGCCATCACCGACGACCAGGATCTCCTTCTTGCGATCCTGATTGAACTGGCGGTCCGCAGTATGCTCGTCGACATACTCGACGCGGACGTAGTCGTCACCTTTGACTTCCAGCCGACCGTTGTTCTTGTAGGGGCGTCCCAGTGAAGTCACGATCGAACCCAGGACGATCCGAACATTGCGTCCGACTGCAAAGCACTCGACGATTTCTTCGTCGCCCTGCAGCGAGGTACACTTGATCCGCACTGACTTGCCAGCGTCCAAAGCAGCGAGGTCGGCGTCCTCAATCTTGATAAACAGCCGCTTGCCCGCTTCGACCTTTTCGACCTTGCCCTCTTCGACCGACAGGGCGGTTCCGACCTTCTCCAGGGCTTCAATGGCCCGGCTGTAATGGCCGAGTTGGAAGTGACCCAGGCCGATGTAGTAATAGGCCTGATTCACATGCGGGCTGACGGGGAATTTCTCGATGACATCGCGCATCACTTTGAACGACTTGCCAAAGTTGCGGGCTTCATAGAAGCAGATGCCCATTTTCAACGTCGCCTCGGCGCGTTGTTCTTCGTCACTGTTGAGTTCCGCCGCCGCGGATTCGAAATGGGTCCGAGCCCGGTCGTAGGCACGCTCGCGGTCAAGCAGCAATGAACCCAGCTTCATGTGGGCTTCAAACCGGACCCGGCTGCGCGGATAGCGTTCAATGATCGACTGCCAGATCTCGACCGCCTTGGGATATTCTTCCGCGTCAAAGCGGGCATCACCGGCTTCGATCAGCTTCTTGGCTGCGCGGTCTTCCACCAGCGAGCCGCGGGCACCCTCGTCGGCGGGAGCAGCGGGCTTCGCCGGCTCCTGTGCCACAGTGACCCGAGCCACGCCAATCAGCGCGCCCCAGCCAGAACCTAATATGCCTAATACCAGCAGACGTCGAAGAGTCGATTTCATGGAGTGACCTGTGCGGAGAAAAGACATTATCCACAGGCTTTCACGCTACGCCCAACTCCAGGCGACTGTCAACCAGTAACATCCCTGACTGGTGTGGTTCTTAAGAATCCGCTGCTTGCGTGCCCGGCATTTGCTTTGAACCGACGGCGTACATTGAAGCACGCGGTTGAGTTTCGGCAGCAAGCCCCAGGGACTCGTGTCAGCGACAAATCACGGTTAACGCCAGACCATCACGATGACATGATACGCGAAACCGCCAGAGACAGTAAGCTCCGTCCCCGGCGGTTCCGTGATCGTGTGATGCACTTGAGAATCTTAAAACACCGACAACACCTCTGCGGTAGTTCTGAACTGCCCACAACCGGTTTTGTCAAGCATTCTTAGACGAACAATTCTTTCACCAAGGCTCCCTTGTCAACCAGCTTCATCGGCCGTTGCAACGGAGTCATGACTTCCTTGTTCGGATTGATGCCCAGGGCATGGCATACGGTGGCGTGGATGTCGGGGACCTGGACCGGACGATCCTTCGGCTGGAAGCCGTCTTCATCGGACGAACCGATGACCTGGCCACCCTTGATACCACCACCCGCCATAAAGCAGCTGAACACTGAAGCCCAGTGATCGCGGCCGGCATCGTCGTTGATCTTCGGGGTACGGCCGAATTCGCTGAGCATGATGATCAACGTCTTCTTCAACATGCCGCTTTCAGCGAGGTCGGAAACCAGCGAAGCCAATGCCGGGTCCATGACCTGGCCATGACCTTCCATCGCCGGGAAGTTCGCGGTGTGCGTATCAAACCCGCCACGGTTGACCTGGACGAACCGGACACCCGTTTCCACCAATCGCTTGGCGAGAATGCAACCACGACCGAAGGGCGTATCGCCGTACTTGTTCAACGTGGTCGTTGGGACCTTGTTGAGGTCGAACGCTTCCAACGCCGGACTGCGCATCAGGCGGACGGCGTCATTGATCGCTGTCTGAGTGGCGTCCAGCTTGGCATTGCGTTGCGTGTCGGTGAACCGTTGATTGAACCGGCCCAGGACTTCCAGTCGCTTGTTGCCACGCACTTCGGCAATGCCCGACGGAAAGGCGAGGTAAGGATCTTGCTCGCCGGGTTCGGCGACGAAGTACGCTTCGCACTTCTGGCCCATGTATCCGGCCCGCGGAGCCTGACCGCTGATCGAGATATAGGCGGGCAGATCGCCAATTTGCTGACGTTCGTGAGCGACCACTGAACCCAGACCCGGGTGCAGCAGGTTCGACGAAGCCTGATAGCTGGTCTGCAACTGATAAGTCGCCCGGCCGTGGTCACCATTGGTGCCGGCGATCGAACGAATCAGCGAGCAGTGGTGCATCTGCTTGGCGAGTTCCGGGAAAATCTGCGAAATTTCCATCCCCGGGACCGAGGTCTTGATCGGCTTGAATTCGCCAGCAGTCGGACGGCCCGGCTTGGGATCCCAGGTGTCGATATGGGTCATACCGCCGCCATTCCAGAACAGAATGACGTGTTCTGCGGTTTGAGCGTGGCTCTTGCCTTCGTTGGCAAGCAGATCGCGGATTTGCCAACCGAGCAACGTCGCTCCGGTCGCACCCAACATCGATCGACGGGTCATCTTGTAGTCAAGACAGGACATGTGACGGTTCCTCGGAGACAGAATTATTAACACCCAACTGAAAAACATTTCCCGCAAATTCAATCCTCATGCCCACAGCATGAGGCTTGCGTAGCAATCACCAACCTGACACTTACGGAATGAATCGGAATTCATTGCAGTTCAACAACACCCAGCGGAAGTCAGCATACCCAGCGAGGGGTGTCTCACCGGCTTCAATCAACTGGATCCCTTCCTTAATCTCCTGCTCGGTCGCTTCCCGAGTCAGCAGATCACGATACGCCAGAACCACGGCCTTGGCGTAATCCTTCTTCTTGCCAACCAGCAAGGGGTAAGCCGGTTCCAGTTCACCCACCCGTGAGGCTTCGTGAATCAGGCGGCCATTCATAATCAACAATGCCTGACGCATGGTCGGGCTGTGATCGCGGAACTCACCCAGCGCCTCACGCGTCGACTGACCGAAGACGCGGAGGAAGTGGGTCGGCGGGGCGGGGGTCTCCATCCGCAACGCCGTCGTAAATCGGGGATTATCATCGAAGATCACTTTGACATACTTGTCGATGTATTCGACACCAGGCCGGCCAATTTGCTTGGACATCGCCTGGGCTTCGATTTCCTCTTTCGACATCATCTTCATTTGCTCAACTTCGGGCTCATCGTCCTTCTTAGCCAGGACGGCGTTGAAGTCGAGTTCGAAGGCGTCTTCCACCGAGTACGCACCAGATGTCGGCACGGCGGCAGCGGGCTTCTCTTTCATGTCCGGCTTCGTCGTCTGAACGGCGGCAGCCAGATTGGCCGTGGCGATCTCTTCCGACTTCTTATCTTTCACCACTTGCTGGTGCCGCCAGGCGGTCGTCAGATTCTTGCCTTGTTCATGCTTGACATCAAACAGCCGGCCACCCACCACGATGCTGTCATACAACGCTTCGCTGATCATGCGGCGGGGTGACGTGGCCAGGAAGGCCGTTTCCACGGTCGTCCGAGTCGGATCGTCAACATTCACCAAATGCTCGCGTTGATACGTCTGGCTGGTGACGATGATGCGAATCAGATTCTTCAGATCGTATCCACCCGCGACGAATTCGTCGGCCAGGTAATCGAGAGTCTTGGGGTGACTGGGCTTGTTGTTCTGACTGAAATCGTCGACTGGATCGACAAATCCACGACCGAGCAATTCGGACCAGACACGGTTCACCAGATTCTTGGCAAAGTAGCGATTGCGGGGACTCGTAACCAATTTCGCGAGATCTGTCCGCAATTCACTATTGCGATACCGGCCCTGGGCCAGCTTCAGCTTCTCCACTTCACTCTGGTTTTCAGCGAGCACGCCGGTGGCATCAACCGCCACAGCCTTTGTCGCCTTTTCGAGGGCCTTGTCAGCCTCGGCCAGCAGGTCGTCAACCTTATTCTGCTTGGCACTCTTCGCTGCAAGCTTGCGTTCTTCTTGAGCAGCCCGAAGTTCCTTCAAACGGACGATGTATTCGGGGTCCTCGGTTCCTTCCGCCAGTTGGAACGGGAACTTCGGCACCATCGGCTTGCGATCAGAATCCTTACCCACACCTTCGGGCGGCCACAACACGGTGGTCGCATCGGCTTCGGTCGTGTAGATCGTGTTGGTGAAATCGTTTTCGTAGCGGCGCGTCTTGCCGAAGTAAGCGGCCAAGCCGTAGAAGTCTTCACGAGTCCAGACGTCGAACGGATGGTCGTGGCATTGAGCACACGCGATGCGAATTCCCATGAACGTCTGCGAAGTGACCCCGGCCATGGCCATCGGATCGGCACCGTCACCCAGGATGAACCCGACTTCGGGCGTGTAGTTGGCCTTGCCGTTGGCGATCAACAACTGGCGAACCATTTCATCGTAAGGCACGCTGGCCTCAACAGCCTTGTGGACATAAGCCAGAAAGGCCTGGCCACCTTCGGCACCCGTTCGCAAACGCAGTAAGTCCGAGTAGAAAACCGTCCAGCGGTCGGCGAACCGGCCGTCTGCGAGCAACTTGTCGATGACCTGCAGACGTCGCTCGGCCGAAGACCAAGCCATGTATTCGTCGATTTCTGCCGCGGTGGGAATCCGGCCGATCATGTCGACCGTGATCCGGCGGAGAAAGGCGAGATCGTTAATGATCGGAGTCGCTTGAGCTTTAACGCCCGCGTTCTCGGTCGCCAGCAGTTGATCCAGCGGACTCAGCGTCGCGGATTCGGCACTGACTGCCACATTCATGGCCAGAGGAGCGAAACTCCCCACACTGATTAACAGGGCAACACCTAGTGCAACTCGAGCTGTCACGATGCCAGACCTCCGGGACCAAGATGCAGGTTGTGAACCCACTGTTTGAATACAGATAACATATCAGTCATCTGTTGTGTGTGCCACCAAGAATTCTGCCGACGAACGGTGGTCGGGTTCCTCAAATCGGATCCCGCGCGCCAAATGTCTATCTCTGAATTGACGAAATCGCAGACCGGTTACACTGAAATACCCGACAAAGTTGGCGATTTCAATCCCAATTGCGGGTTCTGACTCATCCACACCCGACGTTTCCACTCGTAAATTCGATAGTGGACGAATCAATTGATGCAAATCTTGTACATTGTCAGACAATCGACAGATGAAATTGACTTTGTCGTTGAGGTCGATTTCTGCGTGCGACGCTTGAGTCATTGACGCTGATGGGAGGGTGAGGCTCCTGCCGAACCGCTAACTCGACTGGTTGCCGGGAGACCAAACGGTTCGGCAGGAGCCTCACCCTCCCGTCGATCAGAACAAAATGACAAAGACTTCCGCAGCATGAGCTTACGGAAGTCTTTTGAAATCAATTTACGCCGGAGAGAGACGTTCGGAACTCAGTGCCGGGCCTACATCCATTCCTTGATGACGCGACCTTCATTCAGGCTCATCGGTCGGCCGTCAAGCGGATTGGTCAACATGATGTCGTGTTCGATACCGACTTTTTCGTAAATTGTCGCCGCGACGTCTTGTGAGAGGTACTCGTCCTTGATGGGTCGACCCCCTTCGTCGTCGGTGACACCCAGCACGGACCCGCCCGGAACACCCGCGCCGGCCATGACGGCAAATCCGGCCGAAGACCAGTGGTCGCGACCGCTGGCGGAATTGATTTTGGGAGTCCGGCCGAAATCGGTCAGCCAGACGACCAGCGTGTTCGCCAGCATCCCGCGCTGCTCAAGATCGATGATCAGTTCGGGAATTCCCTGATCCAGGCGCGGACTCAGCCGATCCTTCAGCGAATCGAAATTGTTGGCATGGGTATCCCAACCGCCGTCAGTCACCGTGACGAACCGCACTCCGGCTTCGATCATCCGGCGACCCAGCAGCAGGCTTTGCCCGAATTTATTGCGGCCATAGCGGTCTCGCAGCCGCGGGTCTTCCTTTTCGAGATCGAACGCGCGTTTCGTCTCCGGCGCGGTGATCATATTCAGAGCGGCCTGGTAATGTTCATCCAGGGCGCCGAACGCTTCGGGCTGCAATTCGGCCTTCTTCTGCAGGCTGTCGACAGCGGCCAGCATCTGCTTGCGTCGCGAGACCCGGTCCATCGAAATTCCCGCGGGCGGGGTAATGTCGCGGACGTTGAACTGTGCGGCGCCTGGATCAGCGTTGATTTCAAAGGCGTTGTGTTCCATCCCCAGGTAACCCGCCACACCGCCACCGAAGCGGCGGTCAACCGAATTCCCCAGTTGGACAAACGGGGGGAGTGCTGTCTTAAAGCCCAGTTGCTGACTCACGACTGACCCGAAGGTCGGATAGATCACCGCCGGATTGAACGGTTTCCCCGACATCGCAATCGCATCGGCTGTCCCGTGGCTGCCGTTTTGTGGGTTCCAGCTACGCAACAGAGCAAACCGATTCAGTTCCTGCGCCATCCGGGGAACGATTTCCGTGAACTGCACTCCGGGGATCGCGGTATTGATGAAGTTGTAGCTGCCGCGCACATTGGCGGGCGCTTCGGGCTTCGGATCGAACGTATCGTGATGACTGGTTCCACCTTGAGTCCAAATCAGGATGACATTCGTGTCTTTGCGACGCGAGGCAGCGGCCAATGCCTGTTGTTGCAGGACGAATGGCAGATTGAGCCCCAGCGTGGCCAAGCCACCCAACTGCAGGAATTCACGACGGTGAAGATTTTCGCAGTTTGAGTCTTGACCAGTCAGAAAGCTGAACATGGCGGGGTACTCCTACAGGGGCTGGCATCATTACGGGCAGATCGCGAGGCAGGTCCAACACTCTATATCGTAGCCACCCAGCCGATCAGATCAAAGAACATTTACATGATTTTTCCGCCTGCGCCAAGTTGGAGTCAATTCTTTGGTTTGGCAAACTTTGTCGCCGCAGCCTGACTCTCAGGTAACGGTGTCCATTCCGCTCGTAATTCTTCCGGACTTCGGCCCTGTTCGCGCAGTGTCCGCAGCGCTAACGCGTGGTTTCGCTTCGCCAACCGGACGCCTTGGGCGTCTCTGACCAGTGGGCAATGAAAAAACGCAGGCGGCTCCCATCCGAGAGCTCGATACAGCAGCAACTGCCGGGCGGTCGAAGTCAGCAAGTCCTCGCCACGCACGACTTCGGTGATCTCCATGACGTGATCATCAGAGACAACCGCCAGCTCATAAGACGGAAACCCGTCCTTGCGCCAGACCAAAAAATCGCCGAAGTCGACACCGCAGATTCGCCGTACCTCACCGCAATGGCCGTCGTGAAACACGATTTCCTCGCTGTCGGGGACTCGAAACCGCCAATTGACCGCGGAGGGCTCAGTCGCCCCCCGGCCGGTGCCGGGCGGAGGCCGGAACTCCACCGGAAAAGCCGGTTCGGCGTCCTCTTCGTGCGGGGCCGTCAACGCGCGTTGCACGTCTTGTCGCGACTGCGGACTAGGGTAGATCCAGCCACCGGCGGCCAGTTCTCGCCAGACTTCTAGATAAAGCGTCAGCCGTTCGCTTTGACGATACGGGGTGTGCGGTCCCCCGCAATCGGGACCTTCGTTCCAGTGCAGGCCGAACCAGTTCAGATCCTCGAGCATCGCCACCGCGAATTCGGGGCGGCAGCGGTCTCGGTCAAGATCTTCATCTCGCAAGATCAGCGTGCCGCCTGCCTGTTGGGCGCGCTGTTGAGCAATCCAAAACGTCCGCGCATGCCCCAAATGGAGATAGCCCGTCGGAGTCGGAGCGATGCGTCCTCGATAATCCATGATCAAAGAAAAAGCCACCTTATCAGTTGCGTCGCGTCGTGCAAATGTCGAGACTCCGTTGCGGCTGGAATGTTCCAGGCCCCAAGATAGCGGCCCGCCCGTCAGAAATGAGGCTCAGATCAATGAGTAAAACACCTTACCTGACGGCTCCGGTCCACACCACCACGCTGCCGCCGGGGATTCCCTACATCGTCGGGAACGAAGCTGCCGAACGGTTCAGCTACTATGGCATGAAGGCCATTCTGACCCTGTACATGACGAAGTACCTGGTGGACTCGGAGGGCCTGGCCGCCCCAATGAGCAACGAACAAGCCAAGGTTTATTACCACTTATTCTCCGCGGCAAATTATGCATTCCCCCTCTTCGGTGCGCTGCTGGCCGACTTGTGGTGGGGCAAGTACCGCACGATTCTGTGGCTTTCGTTGCTGTATTGTTTTGGTCATTTCGCCCTGGCGATCGACGAGACGCGAATCGGCCTGTTCGTCGGATTGTTGTTGATCGCGTTGGGCTCGGGCGGGATTAAACCTTGCGTATCGGCCCACGTAGGCGACCAGTTCAGCGCGACCAACAAACATCTGCTGGAACGGGTCTACGGCTGGTTCTATTTTTCGATCAATTTCGGTTCGACATTCTCGACGTTGATCACACCGGCATTGCTGATCGACCCGCGGTTTGGTCCCAGCGCGGCGTTCGGTCTGCCGGCCATTCTGATGGCGATCGCGACCGGAGTGTTCTGGATGGGACGGCATAAGTATGTGCATATTCCCGCCCGAGGCGCAGGCTTTTTGAAGGAGGCGTGGAGCCCGGAAGGCCGCCGTATCTTACTGCGTCTCTCCTTCGTGTTCTTGTTTCTGGCGGTGTTCTGGTCGCTCTACGACCAGACCGGGTCCGAGTGGGTCCAGCAGGCCGAGCGTATGGATCTCAACATGCTGGGATGGGAGGTCAGTCCCGCGCAGATTCAGGCGATCAATCCGATCCTGGTCATGATTTTTATCCCCTTGTTTACGTATGTGATCTATCCGTTTTGCGAGCGCTACATCAAAGTCACGGCCTTGGGCAAAATGAGCGTCGG
>CAMAVF010000247.1 GCA_945861445.1 Planctomicrobium piriforme
GTGGGTGAGACGTTGCAGACGATGTCGCAATCGCAATCACCCGCATCGCGGTTGTCCCAGAAGGCACTGCCGGAGCTTTGTCCCTTGTGGCCAGCGGCACCGTTGTATTGGTAGGTCTGATTGATCGAACCGATCGCCGAGCCGACGTCTTCCAGTTCCTGATTGATGTTGAAGGCGACTTCCGACAGGCCGACGACTAAGGACAGGACCCCGATCGTGGCGACCAGGACCAGTTCGGCAGAGACAATGAAACCGGCTTCGTCGTTCAACAGGTTGGTGAAAATGTTCGTCATGGCTGTGGTTCCTTCTGTGTGACTGGTTTGGCTGTGAATCTTGTTTGTTTAACCGGTTGATTTGTGTCACCGGTGTGTTTGATGAATGACCTGTAAAGCAGCCCGTATGCCAATCGAGACATTTTGTTTCAGTTTCTTGACACATTGATTCGCGGCAATCCACAAGTTGTTAAACAAACTTGACTAACGGCGACTGCGTCAGCCGGCGGGCTAGTGAGCACAGGGCCTTCACCGCCGCCACGAACGATGCGAAAAATCATCGTGTTGCGACATTGGAGCCATCATTGTGGCGAAGGGGCATCATGCGGTGGAACAATGTGGCCCAGTATTAATCTCATAAGCCCCATCCGTCCCATAAGTCCCATGCATTTTCAGAATGGGACTTATGGGACGGATGGGAATTCGTGTCAGGGAGCCAGCCGCGACGCCTATCTGCAGTGGAATTCGGAAGGATCGCATTGTCGGACGGGTGAAATGACTCAAGAATCACTCCAGAAATCGCTGTAGACCCAAATGGCTCCCTTTGATACATTCGCGCCCTTCAAACAGCTTCCCTCCGTTCCACACTACATCCCCATCAATTTCTGTTCGCCGAATCGTCTCCATCGCGGTTGGTTCCCACATTTTCCCCCAATGACGGCAGCGCCGCTTCGAATCGGATCGCTGTTGCTCATCCCCAATTCACCACATTCAGCGAGTCTGCCATGCGGATCAATGTTGATCGTTGCGTGTTCCTGGTCTGTTTCGGTTTGCTGCTGTGCGGCGGTTCTGCCCAGGCTCAATTGCTCAGAGCAGCGAAAACGCTCGAGACTGACTCCGCCAAGAGTTACGTAGTGACCAAGAAGTGCGGTCCCTGGATGATCATGGTGACCAGTCTGCGGGGCAATCCGAACGATCCCGAAAGTATGACCAACGCCCATAAGGCGGCCCATGAACTGGTGGTGGAACTCCGCAAGAAAGGGATTCCAGCGTGGACTCACGAGCAAAAAGGGGAACTGGAAGAAATTGCGTCCTATGATCGCAATGGGAAATCGGTGAAGCGGTTTGTGGCCTCGCAGCGCAATCGCATCTGCGTGCTGGCGGGCGAGTATGCCAGTATCGACGTCGATGATACGGACACGACCAAGGCCCGGCATGCGAAGATTGCCCAGGAGACGCTGGCCTGGATGCAGAACTATCACCCCGTCGCGCTCAAGAAGAATGGCAATTTCAAACCCACTCCGGGCCGGCCTGGCCCGTTGAGCCGCGCTTTCTTGACGCTTAATCCCATGTTTACGGAAGAAGAGATTCAGCAGATGGCGTTTGACAAGGACCCGCTGCTGAAGCAACTGAATAAGGGACAGAATTTCAATCTGCTGCAGAACCCCAGCAAGTACACGGTCGTCATCGCGACCTTCCAGGGCTCGTCGAAACATGTGCTGGCGACGGGAGAAGACCAGGAGAAAAAGGCCATCTTCAATTTCGATTCAATGTTGGAGAAAAATTTCTCGCTGGACAAGGCTGGGCACAGCTCCTGGACCTTAGTTAATTTACTGCGCCATCAAGGGAACGAAGCGTACGTCTATCACGAACGCTTTCGCTCGGTGGTCACAATCGGTGGGTTCAATGACCCGAACGATCCGCGGATTGCGAAAGTTCTCGAACAATGGGGACCGAAAATGAAGCCCGATCCCAAGACTCGACAGGAAGTGCTGACCCCGGAGATCATTCAGATTGACGGCAATAATCCTCAACTGTTCGTCATGGATATCACGCCGGAATTGATGAAGGTTCCGAAGTTCAAGTAGGGAATTGTCCTTGGCCCTTTGTCCTTTGTCCTTTGTGTCCTTTCGTCCCTTGGAATTCAAAGTGACAAAAGGGACACACAGGACAAAAAGGACCAATGTGGGCAGACTGGCGGGGCCGCAATTGCGAGGGTTTCATGACTGACGATACCTCTCTGACCGTCGTGCTGGCGAGCCGCAATCGTAAGAAGACGGGCGAAATGGCTGATCTGCTCACTCCCTTGGGAATTCGATTGCTGTGTGTTGCCGATTTTCCCGAGGTGCCGGAAGTTGTCGAAGATGGCTTAACTTTTGCCGAAAACGCTGCGAAGAAGGCCAGTCAGACAGCGCTGGCCGTGGGCCACTGGGCGATTGGTGAAGACAGCGGGTTGATGGTGGACGCATTGCAAGGACGCCCGGGGATTTACTCGGCCCGGTATAGCGATCCCGGTGCGACCGACGAACGCAACAATCTCAAGTTGCAGCAGGAACTGGCCGAGGTCCCGGCAGATCGTCGCGGAGCCGGTTATGTGTGCTCGGTGGCCTTGTCGGATCCCAGCGGAGTGATCCGCCTGACCGCTGAAGACCGGTGCCGCGGACGAATCATTTCCGAACCGCGTGGGACCAACGGCTTCGGCTACGATCCCTACTTCCTGATCCGCGAATATCACCAGACATTCGGGGAACTCAGTTCGGCCGTGAAGCAACGACTCAGCCACCGAGCCCGGGCGTTTGCGAAGTTCATTCCTGAGATGATGCGGTTATTGCGGAATGCGGTGGTCGCTGGCGGGAATCACTGAGATGTGCCACACTGCGTCAGCGCCTCGAAAAGTTTCCGCCCCCCGCCTCGCAGCCAGGCTGATCTGTTGTACGGATAGTTTGTGAACACCCTTTCGACGAGACCGTATCTGTGGATGCTGGTCGGACAGATTGCGTTTGCCATCATGGCGACGCTGGCGCACGCGCTGAAGGATTATTGCGGCTGGCAGGTGATTGCGGTGGGACGCTCGACCATTCCCATGGTCCTGATCGCACTCCTGGCCTGGTTCGCCCATGTGCCGCTCGTCATTCGGGGCACCCGCTCGCTGTGGATTCGCAGCATTGCCGGGAGTATCAGTCTGGTCTGCACGTTCTTTGCGTTCACCCGGATGCCGATCTCGGACGTGCTGACGATCACGAATTTGTTCCCCGTGTGGATTGCCTTACTGAGCTGGCCGCTGCTCGGTGTCCGGCCCAGTTCGACGACCTGGCTGGCGATTGTCAGCGGCGTGGCCGGAGTGGTATTGATCCAGCAGCCGCACATTGCTCATGGAAACCTGGCCTCGTTTGCGGCCCTGGCGAGTTCGTTCTGCAGCGCGGTCGCCATGCTAGGATTACACCGCCTGCATCACATGGATACGCGCGCCATCGTGTTCCATTTCTCGTCGGTCTCGTTGTTGTTCAGCCTGTCCGCGAAGCTGTTCATTCCGGGGGGGACTCCGCCTGCGGAACCCTGGCAACTGATCACCATTGCGATGTTATTGGGAGTGGGCGTTACGGCGACGATCGGGCAGGTGTGTTTGACGAAAGCCTTCACGCTGGGCGACCCAGCCAAGGTGGCGGTGGTCGGACTGACCCAGGTCGGGTTTGGCGTGATCATCGACGCGATACTATGGGAACGCCGTTTCGAGCTTCCCACGATCTTGGGAATGGTGCTGATCCTGACGCCGACTGCCTGGTTGATGCTCCGCGGCGGTGCGAGTGCTGAGCCGCACGACGAATAAAGAACTATGCCGCAGCCGGTCGCTTTTGTTGTCGTTCCGTCGCGGGTATCATGAAGAGCTGATGAAGACCCCGCAGGGATGCAATCACCGCTGGGGGTAGCGCCGCACTCAAACGATCCTCGCGGCCGTTTCACCCCCGACCTACCCAGAGTCACTATGTCGCCAGCTCCCCCGTCTCGCAGTTTTCTGTCTGGACCGCGTCCGATTCCGTTCCAGGCACCTCAAGGTGATCTGGCAATCCTGGCTGGCTCCGCCAATCCCAAGCTGGGCAAGGCGATTGCCGAGATGCTGGGGGTGGTCTTGACTCCGTGCGAAGCACTGCACTTCAGCGAGGGAAATGTGTTCGTGCGCGTGTTGGACAACGTCCGCGGACGCGACGTGTACGTCATTCAAGGCAGCCACAATCCGGTGAATGACAACTTCATGGAGTTGTTGTTCTGGATCGACGCGCTTAAGCGAGCCAGTGCCCAGAACGTGACGGCCGTGATCCCGTTCTTCAGCTACGCCAAAGGAGACAAGAAGGACGAGCCGCGCGTGTCGATCCGGGCTCGTGTCTGTGCCGATGCGATTGAAGCGGCGGGCGCCGATCGCGTATTGACCATGGACCTACACAGTGCGCAAATCCAGGGCTTTTTTCGAATTCCCGTCGATCACTTGTACGCGCGCAATGTCCTGTGCGATCACATTCGCGGTTTGAATATCTCCGACCTGGCGGTGTGCAGTCCCGATGTGGGTTTCGCGAAGGGGGCCTCGGCCTATGCGAATCTGCTCGGAGTCCCGGTCGTCATCGGCAACAAACAACGCCACGGCCACGACGAAACCGTGGAGGTCCTGGAAGTCATTGGTGACGTGGACGGCAAGAACGTGTTGCTGGCAGATGACTTTACGATCTCGGGCGGTACGCTGATCGAGATGGCTCACGTGTTGAAATCGCGCGGGGCTCGTGACATCTACGCTGCCGTCTCTCACGGTGTGTTGTCCAAAGGAGCGGCAGCGCGGATTGGCGCCAGTGACATCAAGGAAATGTTCATGACCGACACGATCGAGAATCATCCTGATCCGTTGCCGGCGAACATCACAACAGTCTCAGTGGCCCCATTGTTTGCGGAAGCCATCCGTTCGATTCACGATCGAACCAGCGTCAGCAGCCTGTTCCCGGACGCGAAGCCGATTGCCAAAAAGTGATGTGCTATGAAGTGGTGAATTCCATTGCTCCCACTTGGATTGTCATGACCTTGCCGGTGAAATTCCGGTCGGTCGGTTTTTAAGAAATTCCCCTGATTCGACAATAGATACTCGCCCCGCTTTCTGACACAGGTCGTTTCATGGCTGATGCTGAACCCAAATTGACCCCGGCGATGCAGCGGTATCAGGAAGTCAAGAAGCAGCATCCCGATGCCATTCTGTTGTTCCGCATGGGGGACTTCTACGAGCTGTTTTATGAAGACGCTCAAACGGCGGCGCGTGTTGTCGGGTTGACCTTAACCAGCCGCGACAAGGGTTCGCCGAACCCCATCCCGATGGCCGGATTTCCCTACCATCAACTCGATAACTACCTGCGGAAACTGATTCAGGCGGGATACCGCGCATCGGTCTGCGAGCAAGTTGAGGATCCCAAGCTGGCCAAAGGATTGGTGAAACGCGAAGTGTCACGCGTCGTTACGCCTGGAACGCTGACCGATGACGCCCTGCTGGATCCTCGCGAAAGTAACTTTCTGGCGACTGTGTATCCAGAAAAGGATCGCGTCGGACTGGCGTGGCTCGAACTGTCCACCGGCCGGTTTGTCACGACCGATATCGAGTTAAAATACCTCGGAGATGAACTGGCCCGCCTGCGTCCGGCCGAATGTCTGTTTCCCGAGAATGCTCGCGGTTCGGTGGCCCATCAGGCACTCCTGGGCATGTCGGGAATGATGCTCGCACAACGGCCCGCCTGGTGTTTTGTGCCCGACCATGCTCGCAGCATCCTGATGCAACATTTCGAGACGGCGACGCTGGAAGGTTTTGATCTGGATCAGCAGTCGCCGGGCATCACGGCTGCCGGTGCCTTGCTGGAGTATGTCTGCGAAACTCAGAAGACTTCGCTGCATCACATCGTGCAATTAGAGCCCTATCGACGCGGCACGAACTTGATTCTGGATGAAGCGACCCGCCGGAGTCTCGAACTGACTCGCACGCTGCGCGAGGGCAAGCGGGAAGGCTCATTGCTGGCGGTGATCGATGAAACCGTCACGCCGATGGGGGCGCGGTTGCTCAATGACTGGCTGTCGAATCCGCTGACCGATGTGGCGGCGATCAATCGCCGGCTGGATGCGGTGGGCGAACTGATGCGCGACCCCCTGCTCTGCCAGGAAGTTCGGGAATTGCTGAAGCAGACGTATGATCTACAGCGTCTGACCGCTCGGATTTCCACCGGCCGCGCCACGCCACGGGATTTGGGTTGTCTGGCGTCATCATTGCAAATCTTGCCGAAGCTAAAGGCCAAGTTGTGTGGCCGACAATCGCCGCTGCTCCAGGAACTGGAAGCGGGGATTGAGCTCTGTCCAGAGATTCGGTCACAGATCGCCGCGCTGCTGGTGGATGAACCGCCGTTGTCGTATCAAGAAGGGGGCGTTGTTCGCGACGGGTATAATACGGAACTTGATGAATTGCGGGATCTGGCACGCGGTGGGAAAGAATGGATTGCTCGTTATCAGGCTCAAGAGGCCGCTCGGCTGGGACTGCCAAACCTGAAGGTCGGTTTCAATCGGGTGTTTGGATATTACCTGGAAGTCACCTCCGCGAATGCGGATAAAGGTCCCCCGGAATACATCCGCAAGCAGACGCTCAAGAACCAGGAACGGTTTATCACCCCGGAGTTGAAAACTCACGAAGACCGCGTGTTGCGGGCCGAACAACAGTCGCATTCCCTGGAAGAAGACCTGTTTTTGAAGTTGCGGGAACAAATCGGCTTACAAGGGGGCCGCTTGCGGCAGACCGGCGATGTCATGTCGCAGATTGATGTCCTGATTGCCTTGTCGGTCCTTGCCGTGAGCAGCAACTATTGCCGGCCCGATGTTGTGGCCGAGATTGTCCTGGAAATCGAAGAGGGTCGGCATCCCGTGCTCGATCGGTTGCAGCCATCGGGCCAATTCGTGCCGAACGATGTGCGTTTGGGGGGCTCGAACGGACTAATCCAACTGATCACCGGCCCCAATATGGCGGGCAAAAGTACCTACATCCGGCAAGTGGCCCTGTTGACGATCATGGCTCAGATGGGTTCGTTCGTGCCCGCTCGCCGAGCGGTGATTGGGGTGGCCGATCGTATCTTCGCCCGCGTCGGAGCCAGTGACGAATTGAGTAAAGGCCAGAGTACCTTCATGGTCGAAATGACCGAAACGGCCAGGATTTTGAACGCTGCGACCGATCGCAGCGTGGTGATCCTGGATGAAATCGGACGTGGAACCAGTACCTATGACGGGATCTCACTGGCTTGGGCGGTTACCGAGTTCATCCACGATGCCATCGGTTGCCGGACCATGTTTGCAACGCATTACCATGAACTGACCCAACTGACGAACAGTTTGAAGAATGCCCGCAATTGGAACGTGGCCGTGCGTGAGGATGCCGACAACGTCATCTTCCTGCACAAGATCGTGGAAGGTCCCGCCGACAAGAGTTATGGCATCCACGTGGCCCGACTGGCGGGCGTTCCGATGGATGTCGTTGAACGTTCGCGAGCCATCCTGCAGACCCTGGAGAGTGACCACTTCGATCCCGAAGGCCGTCCCAAGTTTCCGGACCGGCCGAAGATGGTGCGCGGCCGAAAACGCGATCGCCAACTGACCCTGTTCGCGCCACCCGAGCACCCTTTGATCGAAACTATCAAGGGGATCAATCTGGATGAACTGACCCCCTCGCAAGCCCTGGAGACATTGCACCGCTGGCGAGCCGAATTGGCTCAAACACAGAGCTAAAGGTACTGAATTACCCAATTTACCATTCCGGGTCGAGGCGGCGATATCGATCCTTTCGTCTGTAACCGATTGGGGAAAACGGATAACATTTAATGGTTCGGCCTGTGTTGTCTGTGCTGCGGATTCTGAGACGCGGGCAAAGTGGTCAAGCGGCGTGCGGGTGCGGACGATCTCAGAATTGAGACACCGGTGCGTGTCGCCGATCTGAAACTTTCAGCGACCTTCTGCGAACGACTATGGATGGACTGCATGAGTGAAACGGGTAGCGTCAAAAAAGAAAAACTGTCGGGGTCGAGTCAGGGTCCCTTCAGCGTCTGGCAGGGCATGACCTTCCCCATGTGGCTGCGATTCTTGGCGATGCGTCCGCCGATGGATTGGACGCAGGCCGCCCGCATCGCGATCTGTACCGGTTGCACCATCAACAATTCGATCTCTGGCCTGGCTGAGCAATTGCTATATGGCCGTAAGATCCAAAACGTGCAGATTCCCGCCCCGCCGGTGTTTGTCCTGGGGCACTGGCGATCAGGCACGACGTGGTTGCACAACATGCTGGCCGAAGATCAGCGCTTCGTCACACCCAACACGTATCAGGTGCTGAACCCGCACCACTTCCTGTTGACCGAATCGATCACCACCAAGTTCACCAAGTGGCTGCTGCCGAAGACGCGGCCGATGGACAACATGGAGGTGTCGTGGACGGCTCCGCAAGAAGACGAAATGGCGCTGTTGAATCTGACGCTGATTTCGCCCTACTTCCTGCTCGCCTTTCAAGGCGACCGCAAGCACTACAAGGATTTCTTCGACCTCGACAATCTGTCCACGGCCGATCGCGAAATGTGGAAGCGTGAGTTTCTATATTTCTTGAAGAAGATCACGTTGAAGTCGCACGGCAAGCAGTTGCTGCTGAAGTCTCCGACGCACACCTACCGCATCCCCATCATTCAAGAAATGTTCCCGGATGCGCATTTCATCTATATCGTTCGAGATCCCTACGCCGTTTACAATTCGTCCGTGCATCTCCGGAAAAAGTTGTTCGTGGCCAATGGACTGGCCCGTCCCAACTTTGTGGGGATGGAAGAAGACATGTGCGTCTGTTACGAAGAGCTTTTCAAACGCTATCACGCGACGCGCGAGATGGTCGCCCCCAATCGATTGATTGAACTACGGTATGAAGAGCTGGAAGCAGATCCGGTGCGCGAAATGCGGAAGATCTACGACCACTTCGGCTGGGCCAACTTCGAAACAGTGGAGGCGGCGATCAATAAGCAGTTGGAAAGTCTGCGGCAGTACAAGAAGAACGAATTCGTCATGGATCCCGAAGTCAAACGCCGGGTCTACAACCGCTTCCGGGACGTCTTCGAGCGCTACGGCTATCCCAGCGACTTGGAACCCGAGTCCGACCAGGAAACGCCTGTGTCGATGCGTCACGCGGTGTGACCAAAGTTCTCGCGCGAAAGGCACCTGACGAGTGACCGCACCGATCTTGTACTGTGGCGACACGTGCCTGGACGGCGATGCGGCCTATCTGGCCGGATTGCTGACGCGGTGGAGTTTTAAGTTCGACTACTGCCCCAGCGATCGCGAACTCGATCCTGGCAGTGTGCCAGGCCGGCGGCTGGTGATTCTGTCGGACTACCCGTCAGCTCAGATGAATGCAACCGCCCAGGCGACATTGTTGGCGGCGATTCATGCCGGGACCAATCTGCTGATGATCGGCGGGTGGGAATCGTTTCACGGTCTCGGTGGCGACTGGGATACCACCAGCATCGCCGCCGCCTTGCCGGTCGTCGTTCGCGGCGATGATGACCGGTTGAATTGCGACCATCCCGTGTTGATCCGGCCAGTCATCAATCACCCGGCAATCGATGGACTGCCGTGGTCGGAACGTGCTCCCTATGTGGGAGGCTTCAATCGCTTCGAGCCGAAACCGCCATCCACAGTCGTGCTGGAGGCCGATCGCCTGCGGCCGCGGCATCGTGACGGCGTGTGGCAAGTGGAACTCGTCGAGACTCATCCCCTGCTGGTCGTTGGCTCGTATGGCAATGGGACCACGGCCGCATTGGCCACAGATGTGGCTCCGCACTGGGTGGGCGGGTTCGTCGACTGGGGAGACATGCGGGTGACCGAGAAAGCCCGCGGATCCAAAACCATCGAAGTGGGTCACTTGTATGCGCTCTTCTGGAAGCAGTTGCTCACATTTATGATGGAGTAGGTGCCCTGGAGTTGCTATTCAGGATAAATGGTCCGATTTGTGATTCCAGTCGATGGGAGGGCGAGGGACCCAGAGGGTACCCCGCCGAGCCGCGTAGTCTTGCGATACTCGATAGACATCCGCGGTTCGGCAGGAGCTTCACCCTCCCATGGGGCGAAAAACAATGATCAAAACTGCGCTGGTCGTCAGACGGCAATTATCCCCGCCAGCGACATGTCCTCGGAAACACAACATGGTCCGTTCTGGATTGCTCGTCCTGGGTGTCACCTACGCGTTATCATTAGCCTGGGGTGGCGCACCACCGAAGGCTCCTGTTGAAAGGAAAGCTCAGCCTGTCGTCAATACTCTGGATGATCTGCGTGCGGCAGTGGTCAAGTTGAAGCCCTTGCAAATCCCGCTTGGCAAACCGCTCCGGGGAGACTGGCTGACTGAGCACAAAGAGCCAGGTCAGACATTCGAGCAATTCGTCAAACGCTATCCGGAACCCACTTCTGCGGGACTGTCAACGCTCTACCTCCAGCCGATCGGCGATTTCGGTGCGACACAGCAAAAGCTGGTCGACACGACCGCTCGCTGTCTGGAGTTGTTCTACGGACGCCCTGTCAAGACGTTGCCGACGATCAGCTTGAAAGAGATTCCCGAGGACGCGCGGCGGATCAATCAACAGACCCAGCAAACACAGATTCTATCCACCTACGTCCTGGATAAGGTCCTCAAGCCGCACCGGCCAAACGACGCCTTGGCGGTACTCGCATTGTGTGCCGAGGATCTTTGGCCAGGAAAAAACTGGAACTATGTCTTCGGTCAGGCGTCGTTGTCAGAACGGGTGGGCGTATGGTCCATTCAAAGGTTCGGCGATCCCGATGAAAGCCGGGCGGCCTATCAGCTTTGCCTGGAACGAACGCTGGGCACAGCGCTGCACGAGACCGGCCACATGCTGGGTATCCCGCATTGCACGGCCGACAAGTGCGGCATGAACGGCAGCAACAGCCTCCCGGAAAGTGATCGCACCCCACTTCACTTCTGTGCCGAATGCCAGCCCAAAGTGTGGTGGACTTGTAACCTCACGGCGAAAAAACACCTCGAGGAATT
>CAMAVF010000248.1 GCA_945861445.1 Planctomicrobium piriforme
AGCTCGCCGCGTTGAAGAACTTACACGACTCGAGTTTTATCCAATCTTTCAGATTCAGATGATCGTCGGTTGTGCACTGTTGGAAGGTGCTGGTCTCTTCAATGTCATCGCTTACTTAGTTGAAGGACAGACCTGGTCGTTGGCAATCGTGACATGGTTGGTGGCATTGATAGGAATTTCTATTCCGACCGTAGATAAAGTCAACAACTGGGCGGACGACCGATTGCGACAGATTCAGTTGGACCCACCGCAGCCCAACTAAAGTTTCTCAGGCGGCCGGCGTTGGCCGCGAACTCAGAGATACGAAACAATTCATTGAGACAGAATCGATAGCTAGTGGCCCGACAGGGCCGCTCGTTAAGGGAGTCCGATCAGGATGCAAGCGACAGAACAGACAATCCGGACTGTCATTCAGGAAGTCCTCGCTCAATTGGGCAAGTCGCCCTATGTGCCGACCTCGGGCAAGAATCGCCAGGGGGCCTGGGGCGTCTTCCCGACTGTGGATCAAGCCGTCGATGCGGCCAACGAATCGTTTCGCGTGCTGCAACGAACGTCGATCGCCGATCGCATCAAAGCCATCGACTGCGTCCGCCGGATCACTGCCGAACAGGCCGAAGAACTCGGTCTGCTGGAGATGGAAGAAACGAAGATCGGCCGACTCGATCATAAGATCGAAAAGCTGAAGATCGTGCGCCTCGTCCCCGGCGTGGAGTTCCTGAAGACTGACTGTTTGTCGGGCGATAACGGAGTCACGTTGATCGAACACGCGCCGTTCGGCGTCATCGGCGCGATTACCCCGGTCACGCACTCACTGCCCACCCTGGCCGGTAATGTCGTAAGCATGGTCGCGGGCGGAAACACGCTGGTCGTTAACGCTCACCCCGGTGGAGCCCGGATCGCTGCGGAAGGTGTTCGCCGCTTCAACAAGGCCATCTTCGAAGCGACCGGCCTCGAAAACATCGTCACGATCGTCGAACAACCAACGCTCGAAACGGCCGCGGAAATCTTCAATCACAAGGGCGTCCGCCTGCTGTGCGTCACGGGTGGTCCTGCTGTCGCCCGGGCCGCATTGGAAAGCCGTAAACGAGCGGTCGTCGCTGGTCCCGGCAATCCGCCGGTCGTAGTGGACGAATCGGCCTGTCTGGAGAACGCCGCGAAAAGCATCGTCAAGGGTGCCGCCTATGACAACAACCTGCTGTGCATCGCCGAGAAGCAAGTCTTCGCGGTCGAGAGCATTTTCGACGGTTTGCTCAGCCAAATGGCGCGACACGGCGGCTATAAGTTGAGCAGTCGCGAGATTGACCAGTTGACTGCGATCGCTTTCAAGAAGGCGGACGACGGTCATTGGATTCTCAATCGAGATCTGGTCGGGCGGGATGCCGCAGTTCTGGCCGGGCTGATTGGAGTCAATGTCCCCGCTTCCACGCAAATTCTGTTTGGGGAAACTGACAAGTCGAATCCGTACGTCTCCGAGGAGCAGATGATGCCCTTCGTCCCGTTCGTCCGCGTCCGGGACGTCAATGAGGCGATTCGGCTGGCCAAGGAGAGCGAACACAACTACCGCCACACCAGCCTGATTCACAGCCGCAACATTCGCAACATCACGACGATGGGCCGCGAAATGGACACGACGTTATTTATCCAAAATGGAGCGTGCATGTCGGGGCTGGGTCTGGGTGGCGAAGGTTATTTGTCCTACAGCATCGCGACCCCCACTGGCGAAGGGGTGACGAGCCCATTGACGTTTACTCGCCAACGACGGTCGACGTTAGTCGGTGATTTGCACATTCTGTAGACGCCCCGTGGCCGACGCTGCTAGCGTCGATACCGACGCTAGCAGCGTCGGCCACGGAAGCAAACGTTACTTTAAGGCACAAAAGTCAATGCAGCTCGGACGCGTGATTGGTTATGCGACGGCGACCATGAAGCATGCCAGCCTGAACGGCTGGCGGTTGCTCGTCGTACAGCCACTCGGCAATCAAGGAGGACCCGACGGTGAGCCGCAATTGGCTTTGGATCACCTCGGTGGCGGTCAGGGTGACAAGGTCATCCTGACTTCGGATGGCTCGGCGGTGCGTGACATCGTCGGGTCGAATACGACTCCTGCACGTTGGATTGTGATCGGTCTGGCAGATACATGAATTTCGATGCGGTGACAATCGAACGGATGGTGCGCGAGGTACTGGACCAGGTCCAGCGCCCCGGCAATCTCCGCACGACACCCGCGTCGACGAATAACACACTATTAACAGTCCCCACGGCACCAACACCGGCACCGATTGCTGGGGCAACGCAGGCCGTGGTGATTGCCGAGCGAATCGTTACGGCAGATGTGCTGAAAGATCAAACCCAGCCGGGTTCCAAAGTCCTCATCGCCAAGCAGGCGATCTTGACTCCGTCGGCACTGGATTACGTCCGAAATTATCGACTTACTTTAGAACGTAGCGACACGTCAGCCACTGGGAACAGCACGGCGGCCGTTCGCTGGAAGATTGTGTTGAGTAGCGTCGCGGAACATACGGTGCGAGCCATCGATGCCGTGTGTCAGCACCGGAATTACCTACAGCGGGAATTCAGCGGAACAGGTTCGGAAGCGGTGAGTGCCGCAGTCAGTGCAATTAGTCGAGCAGAGGTCGCGGGAGTCATCGTCGTCACAGCGGCGCCGCACGTCGTGGCGTGTCGCGTGAATCGCAATCTGGCGATTCGGGCGGCGGTCGTCACCGATTTGGCTTCGTGGCAGTCGGTGCAACCACAACTGCGACCGAATGTCGTGTGCATTAGCCCCCAGGGCCGCGGGTTTATGGAACTGCAAAATGTGATTAACAAAGTGCTGACGTCGCCGGCCCCTGAAATTCCGGTTGACTGGAGTTGAATCAGATGCGAATCGCGGAAGTCATCGGCCGAATCACCTTGTCGCAGTGCCACGCGAGTCTGCGCGGCGCGACCTGGCTGTTGGGGGTGCCGCTGACTGCCGAAGGTCTAACAGGTGATGCCACCGGGCGTGGCGAACCGTTTGTGATTTACGACGAGCTGGGAGCCTCACCCGGATCGATGATCGCAGTGAGTGAAGGTGCAGAAGCTGCGGCACCGTTCTATCCCGATTCCAAACCGATCGACGGCTACAACGCCGCCATACTAGATACCGTCCATATTGAACCTCAGAAATAGTCCGCGCCGTAGAGCGCGGTCATCACGAGTCACAGCACGAATACAAGTTGCGGCTCGCAACGCAGGAGTAACGACAGCATGACGACTTGGAACTCGGGAATTCACGACCGCCGCCTGAAGGAACAGATCTGCGAGATCGGCCGGCGGGTCTACAATAAAGGTTTCGCTGCGGCCAATGATGGTAACATCTCGATCCGCGTGGGCGAAAACGAAGTTCTGTGCAGCCCCACGATGATCTGCAAGGGCTTTATGAAGCCTGAAGATATCTGTGCGGTTGACCTCTATGGCAATCAGATCGCGGGGACTCGCAAACGGACCAGTGAAGTCCTGTTGCACCTCGCCATCATGCGGGCCCGGCCGGAAGTGAAGGCGGTCGTCCACTGCCATCCGCCGCACGCCACGGCCTTCGGTGTGGCGCGTGAGCCGATCCCGCAGTGCGTGTTGCCGGAAGTGGAAGTGTTCCTCGGTGAGATTCCGTTCGCTCCCTATGAAACCCCAGGCGGACAAGAGTTCGCGGACACCGTGCTGCCGTTCCTGAAGCCCGGTACGAATGCCATGATCCTGACCAATCACGGCACGGTCAGCTTTGGTCCTGATTTGGAACAAGCCTACTGGAAGACCGAGATCGTCGATGCCTATTGCCGCATCCTCATCCTGTCACGCCAGCTCGGCGGAATCACTTATCTCGACGAACGGAAGAGCCGCGAATTGCTCGATCTGAAGAAGAAGCTGGGATTTGATGATCCCCGCTTCCATGAAGAAAGTTGCGACTTGTGCGGCAACAGTGCGTTCCGTGAAGGCTATAAGGAAGAGTTGCCGCAACCACGTGCATTCGATGCTCCGCCGGTTTATCCCGGATACCTGCAGTCCCCGACCTACGCCAGTGGAAGTGCGACTGCCGCGGCTCCGAGTGCAGGGCTTGATCAGGAAGCGTTGGTGAAAGCGATTACCGCCCAGGTACTGGCGGCTTTGGGCCAGAGGTAAAACGATCACAGGGGAAGGTGAGGCTTCTGACCGTAGCCCCACTCAGAGAGTCGGGCTACGGTCAGAAGCGGCTCGGCGGGAGCCTCGCCCTCCCATCAACAATGAATCTCAATGTCCCGGTTCGGGAACTGTTTGTTAATTACGGATGACATTATGCAAGTCAGCATTATCGGTGGTGGTGGTCTCGTTGGATCCTGTGCCGCGTTTGCCCTGCAATGTGGCAAGATCGTTCGCGGCATTGACCTGATCGACGTCAATGCGGAATTGGTCGGCGGCCAGGCCCTCGACTTGTTGCACGGGAGTTGCCTGACGGCCGATCAACAGATTCGCTCGGGCGACACGTCGCTGGTCAAGCAGAGCGATATCATCGTGATCACGGCTGGATTGCGTCGTAAGCCCGAAGAAAGCCGGCTGGATCTCATCGGCCGCAATGTGCAGTTGTTCCGAGGGATCCTCACCGACATCAAGAAATACGGGACGAAGCCGGGAGCGATTGTGTTCGTGGTCTCCAATCCGGTGGATGTTCTGACCTATCTGGCAATTAAAGAATTGGGCCTGCCCCCCGCACAGGTGATCGGTTTGGGAACGGTGCTCGACACCAGTCGCTTGAGAAGCTTGATGGCCGAACGGCTGCAGGTTCCGCCCAGCCAGGTGTCGACATTGATCCTCGGCGAGCACGGCGACAGCATGGTGCCGATCTGGTCCGCTGCACAGATTGCCGGGTTGCCCTTGGAGAAATGGCCGGGGTATTCGACGACACTCGTTCAAGAAGTCGAGAAGCGGACACGCGGCAGCGGTGCCGAAGTCATTAAGAAGAAGGGCGGGGCGGGGTTTGCCGTTGGCCTGTCGATCACCGACGTCATCAACAGCATTGCCCTCGATCAACGTCGGATCTTGCCAGTGTCGTCCTTAGTGAACGGCATTTACGGCATGCGCGACGTCGCGATCTCGGTCCCGACGGTCGTGGGGCGGGCGGGTGTGATCGGACAAGTGGAAATTGATCTGTGGCCCAAAGAAAAGACCGGGCTGACGAATTCAGCGCGGGTATTGCGAGAGACGATCGAAAAGGTGCTCTGAGTCAACTCACTCAAAAAACAAGGCGAGCCGGGTGGCGTAAGCCCCTGGATTCTGACCGTGGGATAGGCTTCCAGCCTGTCATCGTACGTTTTAAGAATGACAGGCTGGAAGCCTATCCCACTACGACGAAGAATCCGGGGGCTCACGCCGCCCGGCTCGCCTAAGGTGCCGGATGGTGTGCCTGTGGAGAAGATTGTGCAGAAGTCGCTCGATGTGAAACTGGCTGAGATCCATGCTGACCCCGGCGGGTCCAAGGCGTTTATTATTGCGGACGCCAAGGACGCTGATATGGCGTTTGGGATGGGTTCCGCCGGCGTTTCCCCCGAGCGACATGACGGTGAAGTCCGCTTCAAGACGCTCGCCGACTATCGACAGCAGATGCGTGAAATCGTTCAGCAGGGTGTCGTGGACATCATGCTGATGTCGACGCACACGAATGATCTGCTGACGATTCAGGAACGGATTTTTGACAAGTCACATGTGACGCCGGCAGCTCGAGCCAATGATACGACCGACGTGCATATTGCGCGTGGTGGCCGCCACTACCAGTCGCCGGCCATGCCGTTTCGATCGGCGGCGTTGGATCACATTCAATGCGGGCATCTCGACTGCGACACCAATGAGCGGCAACTGGGTGCGAATCTCGGACTCTACTCGGTGACGTTCAATAACGATCCGGAGCGTGACCTGGAAACATTGCGGCAGTTCAAGGTGTTTCGCGAAGAAGCGGAACGGAAGAAATTTCGCTACTTCCTGGAGGTCTTCGATCCGAATATCGCGAATGTGGTCGATCCGGAATTGCTGGGAGCATTTATCAACGACCTTGTGGCTCGGTCGTTGGCGGGAGTTGCGCGGCCCGGCCGGCCGGCGTTCTTGAAGATTGTGTATCACGGCCCGCAGGCGATGGAAGAACTGGTCCGCTACGATCCGCATCTGGTCGTGGGGATTCTGGGTGGCTCGGCGGGGACGACTCTGGACGCCTTCCAATTGATTCAACAGGCGCAGAAATACGGAGCCCGCGTGGCCCTGTTTGGTCGCAAGATCAATCAGGCCGAGAATCAACTCGCGTTTATTGAGTTCCTGCGATTGATTACCGACGGCGTGATCGCACCTGAGGAAGCAGTCCGAGCCTATCATTCCGTATTGGAAAAGCTGGGAATTCGCCCGCACCGACCCCTCGAAGAAGATCTGCAACTGAAAACCGGGGTGATGAGTTACGGCGGAAGCGGCAAAACAATCAGCGCGCCTCCGCCCCAGTCCAAGCCCGTCACTGAGCCTAAACCGCCAGTCTCGGTCGCTACACCAGTCGCGAAAGAAGCGACTGCTCCGGCCGCCGCCAGTTCACCAGTTGGTGCCCCAAACTTCGCGAAGATGTCATCTGCCGAAAAACTGGCGTATCATCGTGAGCGATTGAAGCGTATGTTTGGAGGATAGTGACAGCGGTCGCTGGGCATGATACACTGATAAACACAGACAGAGTCATAGGTTACTCAGTTTGCCTGCCGACTATCTGCTCGAATTGCTTGCCCAGTCGTTGTTGATAACGAAGGTACTCCATGCATCACGTCAAGACACTGTGTCCGGGACCAGTCTCGCGTCGCGAGTTTTTGCGAGTGGGGATGCTCGGTTTGGGTGGCCTGACCCTGCCCGAATTGTTGCGTCTGCGTGCCGAAGCTGGCGAAACCCAGGTCGAGTCGGATACATCGATCATTTTTGTGTGGTTGCCGGGCGGTCCGCCCCACATGGAAATGTACGATATGAAGCCGGAGGCTCCGACCGATTATCGGGGCGAATTCCGTCCCATTCCGAGCACGGTGTCCGGGCTTGATGTTTGCGAACTGATGCCGTTGCACGCCAAGCTGGCTGACAAGTACAGCATTGTCCGCTCGATTGCCCACGAGTTCGCCGACCACGGTGGTGGTCACAAGCGATTTCTGACGGGCCGGATTCCCAAGTCACCTGTCGACACGATCAACGACAACCCCATGGCGGGCGGGATTATCGCCAAGTGCCGTGAAAATCGGATGGTGGGGGTCCCGAACTACATCAATCTGGCGGATGGTGGTCGCGACGGTGCCGACGTCTTCGCGTTCGGATCAGCCTATCTCGGGCCGTCCTATGTGCCGTTTGCCGTTCCCGGCGATCCGACGGCTGCCAACTTCCGAGTTCCCAATGTCGTGCCGCTGCCGGAAGTGACTGGTCGGCTGGACGATCGTCTGGCGTTGCTGAACGGATTTGACCGCCTGCGCCGTGCTGCGGATAACGGCCTGATGAATTCGATGGATCAGTTCAACAAGCGGGCTCTCGATCTATTGACTCACGACAAGGCGCGGCTGGCATTTGACCTGTCGAAAGAACCCGAAGCCCTGCGCCAGCGGTATGGCAAGCATGCCTGGGGGTCGCGAATGCTGATGGCTCGGCGATTGGTCGAAGCAGGTTCGAGCTTTGTGACGGTGCTGATGGAGAACCCATATCAGTCGGGGGTTCCGTTCCTCAAGCAGGGCACCTACAACTGGGATTCGCACGCCGTCAACTGCCACATGTACGACGACCTGCGGATGCGCCTGCCGATTTATGATCAAGCGGTGACCGCATTGATTGAAGACATCCATGACCGCGGCCTCGACAAGCGCGTGTTGCTGGTGGTCACCGGTGAGTTCGGCCGGACACCGCGAGTGGAGTCCACAGTGGGTTCGCAAACCGGGGTGAAACAACCCGGTCGCGATCACTGGCCGCAGGCGATGTCGCTGCTGGTCTCGGGCGGTGGGCTCCGGATGGGGCAGGTGATTGGCTCGACCAATTCACGCGGCGAGCACCCGAAAGACTGCCCGCTGACACCCAACGATCTGTGGGCGACGGTCTACCAGCATCTGGGAATCGATCCCGAACGCACGTTCCCGGATCATCAAGGCCGTCCGATGCCCATTCTGCCCTTCGGCAAACCGATCCGCGGCCTGTCGTAAATCATGACGACAGTGCCCTCACAGGATAGTGGTCGGAACGTCCCATGGTATGGGGACGTTCCGACCCCTATTCCTGCCAAGTGAAACGCATTTATCCGAGGATCGATGCGGCGATGATGATCGACATGCCGATGATCACCGACCCGATGATAATTGCCAGGGCGGTGTTTTGATCCTCTTCAATTTCCTTGGTCACCGAGTACGGCATGAGCCGTTTTATCGTCCAGAACGATCCCCCCAGCACGACGATCCCGACCAGCGAGTACACGACGACCGCCAGCAGATGGCCGCCCAGCGTCGTCAGGCTGATCCCACCAGACCCGGCCACCTGTGCCAGAACGACCGGAATTGTCACGTATGATCCGATTGCAAACATTACTTGCCTCCACCCCAGGAACCGCCAAAACTGCGTCCAAATCCTGAACTGTGTGAACTACCGCCAAAATATCCCGTGCGCGATCCAGGCGAACTGCCGCCGGGGATGAACGTGGTCTGTGGGCCAGGCCAGCCGCCGATTGCCGCCGCGCAAAAGTAGCCGCACGTGGCCATGCCAAACACCAGATAGCTCCAACCCACAAAAGAGATGGCTTTCATCAGTCGTCCGATTCTGTGCTGGCATAGGGACTGAAATCGCTATCCTGCCAGCGATTGACTTCAATACTGCGCCGCAGGAACAGCAGCGCGATCGGCCACGCCGAAACGACTGCCAGTGCGACATAAAAGTAAAACTGACTGACCGGATGCTGCAATGTTCCGGAGGAAAAAGTGATATTCAGCAGAATCAACAGCACGATAAACCCCAGCCACATCATCCAGACCTCGCTCCGGTCCGGCTGCGGTTGAATCGTGCCGATCCCCCAGGCCCCAGGGAGTGAACTCTTCAGACCGAAGGCTGTCTGCAACGTGTCCCTGTCGATGTAGGTTCCCAGGGAAATATTCAGCTCATCGCCCGATCCGGTGGTTGTCTGTTCGAAGGATAACATCTGCGGGGGCGCGATATAATCCGCCGTCTCGACTTGCTCTCCGACAGAGACCTTCCAATAGAACTCGCCCAGCACGCAACGGACAAACGCGGTGCCGCGGTCATAGAGTCGAAATTCCGTACCGTTGTAGGTTGCCCGCTGGTTGGGCTTTCGCTGGGCCTGCGACAGTCGCAAGGGTTCGACAAAGCTCCAGTGGTCTTTGGAATTGACCAGCCAGCGGAAGCCCACCGTCGGGTTATACAGCAGGTACTCAGTCCACGGATAGACCCGCTCGAGATACACGGCATAGCGTTCCATGAATCCGATCACCGTGTATTGCACGCCCTGCAAGATACCCTCCTGCCCCAACGGAATCAGCGGCTTGGCGCCCCGCAGATCGAGTGTCTGCAGGTACTGCAACTTGCCTTGCTGACAATCGAGCAATGATTTGCAACTGGGACAGCAAACACGTTCAGTTTTATCAGGGGCGAACAGCGTGAGCGGACCAGCACAGTGCGGACAGTTGACCTGCAGGGCACTGGTGTTGGATGAGGGGGGAGCCACCAGCTCGCCGTCGTCGAACTCGAGATCCAGGTCTTCCAGCGAGATCTCACGGCCGAGGTACAGTCGCGGGTTCGCGTCTCCATATTCAATGGTGGCAAATTCCGTGCTCGGACCGTGTAGATCCACGAAACGGTGTTCCGCATTGGGGCGAAACTGCCAGGGGATTTCGCCATCGGCGGCCAGGGCCGTGGCAATCCCCTTCTCGGCAACGGCAAATGACTTCCCATCGGGCAAATCGAAGCGATACCCGGCCGACAACGATTCGTATCCGGGCAGCACCGTCTGCTGGCTGAGCCGTTTTTCGACGGTCAGATAGAATTTGCCCTGAGCCTCGGCCAGCCATCGGACGCGGTCTTCGGGAAACTTCAGATACCATTCATTCCAGACCCCACCGGCGGGGTGTCGGTACTGCACGCGGCCGACGACGTCGAACCGCTTCTTATCAAACTTGCCGGTTGCACCCCGGTGAATTGGCGAGTCTGTCTCGACGAGCCCGGCGACTTTGCCATGATCTTCCAGGCGTTTGTCGGTGCGGGCCACGACCGAGTGACAGAACTCGCACACCTTGACCAGGGCCGTGCTGAGCTCGAATTCCATTGGTCCGCCGCACGCGGGACAATTGGCGAAACGTCGCTTCATGTCGTCCCTCCCGAGGAGAGAACCTGAGCGACCTCTGACGTGACGGCTCCGCGTTCGAGGACACGGATCGATACCGATTTCGCGGCCAGCATTTCCTGCAACCGCTGGCCCCACGGCCATTCGCGACGTTGACGGCAGCAGAACAAGTTGAATGTTGCCAGGCCGCGTTCGGGCCACGTGTGACAGGCCAGGTGGGATTCGCTGAGCAGACACAACCCGGTGACGCCACCGGGGTCGGGAAACTGCCGCCACAGGGGAATGCCCACCACTTGCAGCTCGAGTTCCTGAACGACACGTTCGCAAACGGCCCGCATCAGATCCAACGACTGCAGTGCGGCAACATCGCAACCGCTCGCATCAACGACCCACTCACGACCGGCAACCCAGTCGGGTTCCAGAGACGAGTCAGAATCAGGTGCATGCGAAGCCATCGAACAAGTCCCATCGTGAGGCTGCAAGAAGTGTGCGGATTGTATCGCAACGGAGGGAACGTAGACAAATCACCGCAGTGACACAACGCACGGGATCGCGGAAGAGATCACCTGTTTGAGAGAAACTGTCACGATTTTTTTGAAGGTTCCGACTTTGTCCCCGTGTGCAACGCCGTGACGGTTATTCGATTGGCAGCCGTCGCCGCTGGCTCCGGGTTAAACGATTCGGGGGTCGCTCAGCTCGTTTAACC
>CAMAVF010000249.1 GCA_945861445.1 Planctomicrobium piriforme
CTTCGCTGGTGTTGCGGCTGGGGTTGTCGCAGCGCGAGCGGCGGATAGCAGCAGGTCACGAGCCCAAGCAGATGTTGTAAGGCCGGCAGCAGAAGCCGCATCGTCGATTTCTGCCCGTTCGGATTCGGACATTCGAATCCGCATCATGTGCGACTTACTCACGTCACCGAGAGGCTTACGACCCATTTTTAAAACCCTCAAAATAAATTGTTGCTACATCTATTGACTCTGTCGATAACTGTAGCAACAATATACTCAGTCAGTCAGTGAAAGGCAATTGGCCTTTGAAATGAAATGAGCCGCCCCGGTGAATCAGACCAAGGCGACTCGACCTGTATAGCAGCCTCTCTCTCACCCCCCCATTCCTAAGCCTCGCCGGGTGGAAATAAAAGCCCCCGGCCGGGTTTCCGCTCGCGGTGCGCGCGGACCTCCAGAATCTTGAGGTGTTCCAATGTCTGAAATCAAAGTCACCGTGTCGAACTACGGGCGGAAGTTTCTCTACATGCGGTACAAGGACCCCCTGACCGGTAAGAACGTCGCCAAGTCCACCGGCACGGCCAGCATGAAAGAGGCGGTCAAGATCGCTGCGAAGTGGGAAGCCGAGCTCCAGGAGGGCAGGTACAAGCCCGCGAGCAAAGTCACCTGGCAGGAGTTCCGCGAGCGGTACGAGACCGAAGTCCTGACATCCCTGGCCCCCAACACGGCCTTAAAAGCCTGTGGCGTGTTCAACGCGGTGGAAGAGTTGGTGCCAGTCGACAAGCTCGCCAAGTTGGACGCGGCACAGTTGAGCCGGTTTCAGAAGCGGCTGCGCGAGGAAAAGAAACTGGCCGAATCCACAATCAAAGGGATGTTGGCCCATCTGATGGCGGCCCTGAGCTGGGGGAAGGGCGTAGACCTGCTGCGCGAAGTCCCTGTCGTGACCATGCCGAAGCGTGCGAAGGGCGGCAAGCTCATGAAGGGCAGGCCGATCACCTTGGAAGAGTTCGAACGACTGCTGAGCAAGGTTCCCGAAGTCATCTGCAACATCAAGCCGGATCCAGAGGCCACCAATCCGCCAGCCGAGCCGAACGCGGCCGATCTGGAGACGATCCAGCGGTGGAAGTGGAATCTCCGCGGGCTGTGGTTCAGCGGGTTGCGACTTGGGGAGGCGGTTGATTTGTCGTGGGATGAGTCTGGCCACATCACGATGGACCTGACCGGAACTTTCCCCATGCTGGTCATCCCGGGCGACAAGCAGAAGAGCGGCGAAGATCAGATTTTGCCGATCGCTCCTGAGTTCGGGGAAATGCTGCTGAGTGTCCCCGCGGACCAGCGAACCGGCAGAGTGTTCAAGTTCGGCCGGCGCAACGCCAATTCGAACCCGAAGCTCCTGGCAGTGTCCAGGCTGGTCAGCGAGCTGGGGACGAAGGCTGCGGTACTGGTCAATCGAAAGCCGGTCAAGTACGCGAGCGCCCACGACTTCCGCCGGTCGTTCGGGGAACGCTGGTCGACCCGAGTCATGCCAGCTACACTTCAGCAGATGATGCGGCATGCCGATATTTCCACAACGATGAAGTTTTATGTGGGAGCGGACGGCCAGAAGGCCGCAGCAGAGATTTACGCGGCATTCGCTCGGCAATTCGGAAACACCAGCACTTTGGGCAACACATCCGAAAAAGCGGATTCCGAAGCGTCCGAAGAATTGACACAAGACCAAACGCATGAGTAACTTACACGCGACGCGCCTATAGCTCAGTTGGATAGAGCAACGGATTTCTAATCCGTCGGTCGGTGGTTCGAATCCACCTAGGCGCATCTTTTTCTAACGCTTGACCCGGTTTGAGATTACGAATTGCTCGGCAGGATCAATGAACGACTGGAAGCCGCTCCCTCAGTGGGACGCTCGATGACGATTCCCCCCGCGACTGAGCGTCTTCGATTCCGCGAATGGGAAGTTGCGGATGTGGAGGCATTTCATGCCATTTGCTCAGACCCGGACGTCATGCAGTTCGTTGGAAATGGTGTCTCGTGGTCTTGGGAACAGACTGAGCAATTCGTGCTGCGTAACTGCGAGATGTCGAGGTCCCTGGGGTTCTGTCAGTGGCCGGTGATCTCAAAAGAGGACGGTACGCTGATCGGATTTTGCGGATTCGTTCCGGCCGATCAGGGCGCTGAGATTGGATGGAGGCTGGCCAAAGCTTATTGGGGGCGAGGATTGGCGACCGAAGCGGCTCGCGTGGTTTTGAAGCATGGGTTCGAAACGCTCGGATTTCAACACATCATCGCGACGGTGCAGTCGTCGAATCGGGCCTCGATACGGGTTGTTGAAAAGCTGGGGATGCATGCGGAAGGGTGTTTTTCCCGGCACGGCAGGGAAATATTGCAGTTCGCGATCTGTGGGTCTTCCAGTGACCACGCGTGAATCCGACTGCATCCTTGGTCGCCAATTCGACTCAGAGCTGCGGAGTGCGGGGAATGGACCTGAAAGAACTCGAAGCCATCGCCAACGAGGAAATCGTCAAGCACGGTTTGCGTGGTTGGACATTCGGTTTCGCCGGGACAAAACGACGATTGGGCGTTTGTAAGTATCGGTCGAAACGCATCGAGATCGCGGATTATCACGCGCGCCACAGCCCCCCGGAATCGGTCCTCGACACGCTGCTGCATGAGATCGCCCACGCGATCGCGGGTCCGGCCGCTCGGCACGGCCCGGAATGGAAAGCGGTCGCCCTGCGATTGGGAGCCACGCCCCGTGCGTGCGATTCGTCGCCTGATGTGGCCACCCAGCCCGGTGACTGGCAGGCCACGTGCCCGGCCTGCAACAAGACGGTCCATCGCTACAAGCGACCGCCCAGTTTGACCGGTTATCGCTGCCGTTGTCCTGCTCATTCGCCGCTGGTTTTCGAGTTTAAGGGAGATCCCGCACGTCAGCCCTTCGTGCCACAGTCCATCGCGGAATCTGCGCGTTGGCAAGCGAAATGTGCCGGTTGCCAGGCGGTTCATTACCGCTTGCGCAAACCAAAGGCAGGAGTGTGGCGCTGCAAATGTGCTCAGCGGTGTGAACTGACTTGGATTCTGTGCAAAACTCCTATTGCCCCTGAATCGTGATTCTGCGAGACTCCCCGCGCGGTGGAGACCCGGCGACCCTCCGCTATTAGGCTTCTTACAACATCCGTCATGCGCAGTTTGGAACTGGCACACAGGTGTTGTGGAAGCTGCTTAGAAAGATCGCCGCGGGGCGAGGTTTGTTCTTCCAAGGAGGGTAGGAGATCATGGCGCAGATTCAGGGGAGTACTCGCGGCAGCCTGTGGTTGCGGGGAATTATTGTCGGATTCGCTTGCAGTGTGTTCTGTGTTGCGGCCACGGCACAGGATCCATTTTTGACTCCTCGGAGTAATCCAGCAGCCGGTTACAACAATCCCAATGGACCGGGTGCGGGTTTCAATAATCCCACACAAGGTGTCCCGTCACTCAGTGAAGCCACCGCAGTTCTCGAAGCGGGCGTGCGAACGCTCTACAAACATATTGAACCGGGTGACGATCCTTCACCCAACGAATTGATTGCCTACGCCGATTTGCGTGCGTTGCGGCTGTATACGGGTGCCTTGGAAGTCGCCGGCTGGGACTTGGAGCAAGCCTCGCAGGCCTACGCGCAATTGGACAGCGCCCGGTATCGCGGACGAATTCGCGATCTGCCCACCGACGCCCGGACGCTGCAGGCTCGGGAACGCTATCTCGCCTTCCGCGAAACGGTCCGCACGCTGCTGCTCCGCGTCCGGACGACCGCCGTCGCCGTCGAACATCAGGTCAGCTTCTGCGATCCCCGAGTCACCCGCGAATGGCGTAATGAAGTCGTTCCAGCCTTGACCGATGTGATCGCCGCCACTCAGCCGTTGTTCATGGAACAAGACACGTTTACCTCCTACGGCGTCCCGGGAGCTCGCACGCGGGCGGTTTCGACTGTGAACACGCAAAATGGATTCCCGGCCGATGCGGTGGAAGTCGCCCGGTTTCCCATCTATCGCCCGTACAACGGAGAAGGACGAGGCCAGGGCCGCTACTTCGAAGTCCGTGCCTTTGGCGGTCCGGTACGCGTAAAGTCGATCCGCTACGTCAGCCACGAGAATAACTTTGGCGTGCTGAACAGCAATGTGACACGCCAACTGACCGTCGATCAGATTGCCTCACCGCGCGAACCCTTGTTCATTCCTTGCCTGCGAGACCGCTTTGTCGATCTCAGCCAGTTGGAAGTCGAATGGGAAATTGCGGATCCCAATCGCAACGCCTACGCGGCGATTGACGTGGTCGGTGACCGGCCCAATGGCCGCAACGATCGTAATGACCGCGGCGATTGATCGTCTGCTTGACAACACACTGACAGCCCGGCTTTCTCAGGGAAAGCCGGGCTGTTTTATTGCGTTAAGGTAGCAGAATTCGTGAGAATTCTGACGCGTGCCGCAGCAGTTGCGAAGCTCAGGAAATGACACAGTCAGTCGGCAATCGGCGGAACTCTTACGAGATTCCGCTACAACATGCCGTTCGGGAAATTGCCGCCCGAACTATTCCTGTTCTTGCTCTTTGGGCATTTCCAGGCGGCAGCAACCCAGGTCCAGGTAGTCCAGCGAATTCGCCTTCTTGGGTTTCTGGAACACTTCTGCGGGCAGCCGATAGACAATGAAGCGCCCATCCCGGTCACATTCCACCAGTCCGGCAGAACGCAAGATTCCCAGATGGTGCGACACCGTGACAATGCTGATATCCAGCTCTGTTGCCAAGTCACTGACATTCTTCGGCCCGTCGCGCAGAGAACTCACGATGCGCAACCGGCACGGCTCGCTGAGAGCCTTGAGGCGCTCAGCGCATGATCGCGGTTGCAATGGGTCTTCGGTTTCAGCTTCGGTCACGGAGAAGGGCCTTGATCCTGACGGGGTCGTCTTGATGAGCATGGTTTGGAGACACACAGATGATATGCGGCCAGCGATTGCAAGACAATTGCAAGATCAGCGCGATCTGTCGTGTACAGGACGCCCGTCCGGCGTCCTCATCGTAAAAACGCCGCTGGACCCTCCAGAGTCAAGCGGCTTGTTCAATCATCGAATCAGGTCGGGATGTCGATCATCCTAGAGAGACGTTCCAGTACAGGGATCTGACGGGAATTCGCCCGACTCTGGAGAGTCAGGCTACGGTAACGCAGATTGGCGTTACTTCTTCTCCACGGCCCAGATGTTGCGGAACCGGACGGCGTCGCCGTGATTCTGCAGGTACAGGGCACCGGGCTTGCTTTCATCCAGCGTGCCGCCGCCGGGAGTATTGCGATTGAGCTCGAACTTGTCGTGAATCAACACGCCGTTGTGCTTGATCGTGACCACGGCATTGGCGGTCTTCTTCCCCGTGGCATCGAATTTGGCCGCAGTGAAATCCACGTCATAAGTCTGCCACGACATCGGCGGCAGGCACATATTCACGTTCGGCTTCTGAATCGTATAGAAGCCGCCACATTCGTTGTTCTCGCCGTTCAAACCGAATGAATCGAGAATCTGGCACTCGTACTGATCGAGCAAATACATGCCGCTATTGCCGCGTTGTTGTCCGGTCTTTGTCGGCTGGAACGGCGAGCGGAATTCCAGGTGCAAGATAAAGTTGTGGAACTTGGCCTTGGTACGGCCTCCGACGCCCAGCAGCTTTCCGTCTTCCAGCTTGACGTTGTCCCAGCCTTCGACGCTGCTGCCGTCAAACAAGACGACGGCTCCCTCGGCCGGTTTGGCGCCCATCGTCGGCGAGTTCCGATAGACTTTTTTCAGCTCGACCGTCTCCGGCCCCTTGGCTGTCAGCACGCCCTTGGCAATCGTGGCCGTCCACTTGTCGCCCTGCAGTTGAACGACCCCGTCTTTGGTTTCTCCCTTTAAAGCAATCTTCGTCTTGCCATCCGAACCGGAACCGGGCAGACCACCGGGGAACAAGACCGCGTCGTACTTCCCTTCGCCACGAGCGATCACTTGCACTCCAAACTTCTTGTCACCGGCTGTTCCGGCATATTCGCCTTGCGTTTCGAAGTCCGGGCTCTTGGCCAGGTCACCCAGATTTTCGGCATCCGGATGCTTTTCCGACACGACGGGCTCGTCACCAGACCAACCGGTCTGGCCGAAACTCAGTAACAGCGTGCTTCCCAAAAACGCGAGGCAGAGTCGGCGAATCATGTGGTGGCTCCAGGATTTGATGTGTTAAGGCTCTCTGATCAACAAATAAAGCCCGGCGTTCCACAGGAACGCCGGGCTTTATTTTCAATTCAAAAGCAGGCAAATTCAATCGCGTTGCGGATCGAATCAGGCAACATCTTCAAACGAAAACAATGGGCTGATCTTGCGCGCCTTCGCCAGCAGCTGGACCTTTTCACCTTCGTTGGTGGACTTGGCATACAGCTTCCGAAACTTCAACAATTTCACTTTCCGTGCGCGTCGCCGGCGAATCTCGCGGGTCCGTTCGACCGATCCCATCTGTTGCATCTCCGTAAATTAGAGCCCGAAGGCTGACAGTAACCGCCAAAGAGTCCGTAAGTCTACCAACCCACCACCCCAACGTCAATCTTGCGGAAATTTACAAGTCTTCCTTTTAGACATTAGTCATTAGACATTCGTCATTTCCCCTTCTCCCCCAGGCAATATAAAGCTCGGTTCGACCGCAAGAACAACTGCCCGTGGCTGACCGCCGGGCTGGCGTTGAAGTCCGAGTCGTCGCCCAGATCATTTTGCGAAATCACCGCATATTCCGGCTTCGCGTCCAGGACAAAGGTCCCGCTGCGACGCGTCACCGCGTACAACTTGCCATCGGCCGCCATCACCGACGCATACAGATTTCGAGCCCCATCGACACGCTTTTCATAGACTTTTTCACCGGTCTTGGCATTCAAACAGACGGCCACTCCGCGATCCGACACCCAATAGAGGTGCCCATTCTGATACACCGGCGATGTGACGTAGGAACCGATCGAAGCCTGCCACACCAGGTGCGATTTGGACACATCTCCCGATCCACCCGCCTTCACCGCCGCGGCACCCCCCTGTCGCCCGCCAATCGCATAAACGACACCGTCGTGAGCAATCAAACTGGTACACATGGTATCCGCCGTCCCCAGCACCTCGGCATACCACCGCAGTTTGCCGGTGTCCGGGTTGAGTCCCCAGATCTCAAACGGGACGCCGATCACCAGATCCTGCTTGCCCCCCGCATCGACCAGGATCGGCGTGGCCCAGGAACCGTGAGCACTTTCCGCCTTCGCCCGCCAGGTTTCCTTCCCGGTCAGCTTGTCCAGAGCAATGATGGCGCCACTTTCGGCACCCGCGTTCACAATGACTGTGTTCTTATAGACAATCGGGCTGGAACCACTCCCCCAGCCGTTCCGAGCCGATCCATTCCCGACGTCAGCCCGCCACAGCTCTTTGCCTTCCAGGTCATACCCCAACACGCCGGCCTTCCCGTAAAAGACATACACACGCTCGCCATCGCTGGCAGGGGTACTGGAGGTATACCCGTGATCGCGCAGGTATCCGGACCAGTTGTCTTCAGTCGACTTCCCCGGCACGGCCTTCTGCCACAGGATCTTGCCATCTGTCCGACTGATGCAGATCTGGTGCCGAGCCATCTTGTCCGAACCCGGATCGGTAAAGCAGGTCAGAAAGACGCGGTCCCCGATCACGATCGGACTCGAGGCACCAGCCCCCGGCAGAGGCGTCTTCCACACCTGCCCCTGCTTATCATCCCACTTGGCCGGCAAGCCGGTCTCCTCAGAAACCCCCAGCCCGCCCGGTCCGCGAAACTGCAGCCAATCCGCCGCCAGCACGGGGGACAGCATCCCGCACACGATTCCAGCTACCACCATCCGCCACGGGCATTGCAAGCAATTCATGAACTCTCTCCGAGATAGTAAAACTGTTTATCAGGAAATATCGGTCAATCCGTATCTCCAGTCGAGGGGAGGGCGAGGCTCCCGCCGAGCCGCAACTGTCTATCGGGTGTCGCCAGACCCTGCGGTTCGGCAGGAGCCTCACCCTCCCAAGGTGCCGAAAACAAATCATCGACTTTTCGGTTGGTACGGCCCCCAACAGCCTTGGGTCGACGAGTCACCTCGAATGGCGAGGCAATCGCTTGACTTCAAGTCAAAGTTGCCGTAGAAGAATGAGACGCGTGACCAATCCCCTCGACTGCCCGCCCCGCCGACTTCGGCTTACGTGGGTAGTGCAGCCAGCCAGTGGATTGGTTACACTATTAGAGAAGCTCTTGGCCCCCATCGTCTAGAGGCCCAGGACGCCGCCCTCTCACGGCGGCAACAGGGGTTCAAATCCCCTTGGGGGTACTGTACGTATAGTTTCACGCGGAAGCCAACGGAAATCACTGAGAAATCGGTGGTTTCCGTTTTTCTTTTTACCCCCGATTCACCCCCATTCTTTGACTTGCTGCTACGCCTTTTGCTGCGTCGTCTTTTGACTCGCCGCTGATGGCCCGCTCGCAGTGAGCGAGTTTGACGACGGGGTCGGTCGAAGGTTCGGTCTTGGTGTTTCTTCCCGTGTGAAATGCGGGAGAAGTCTACCTCGCCAACGGATTTCATGTCCGAAATTGTCGCAAATCCGGATCGTGTGTTATACGAACCATCCTGGATTCACACGGAACTTGGAACATGTTCACACTCATCAGATTTGCGATACGTACCATGATCCTGACTGCCTGCGTAAACGCAGTGGCTGTCGCAGTGATCGCAGCGAACTGGAACAGTATTCGAGATTGGGCTTCAGCAAAGCTTCAAGACCCGCCCGCCAGCTGGATTAAATTTGCCAAGCACCACGCAATACAACTCCAGATTCCCGACGTCCCAGAACTTAAAGCGATGTTGCCAGAAGGCTTGAAAGGCCAGATCATTACGCGTGACCTGGCGGGGAAATGAATCAAGTCACGCCCCGCACGCCCATCTCCTTTCCGCCCTTCCTCATACAGACGTTATGAAACGGAACAGAATGGGCTTCTCAACTATCTACCTCAAACCTTTCTCCTTTGATCGGAAGATCAATCAGAAGCATGCTGACCTCCTGATACAGTTCAGCCAAACTGAGCACGAGGATGAATTGGGCAGGCCAGGTGGCTATGGGAAACCTCCGACTTACTACTGCCAATGGGTTCCGACACCAGACCGAAACGGATTGGAATGGGATAAGAACGAAAAGTTCTATTACGGAATGGAATGGCTGGAGTATCTGATCGACACGTTCATCGCACCGTGGGGCTATCAACTCAACGGTGAAAGTCCTTGGTACGTCGATGACTTTGGGGAAGCTGGGATTCTTAAAGTGTCAAACAATTTCGTAACGCAAGAAGTTCGAGACATCACTGAGTTGAAGGCGGAATATGGGGAGTATGATCTATACTCATGACAACAAGGGTTTGTTGAAGTTGCACCGCACATCCGGCCGACTTCACGTGGAACGCGATGGCGACTTGCCCCGAATTCGGTTTCGAAAATCTTCGAAGGGCCACGTGTTCGCCACTTCGGCTTTCGTCAGTCCGGCTCGGCGGGCCTGATAGACTCCGTATTCCATGCCGTCCAGCCCACCGGTGCTGTGCGCGTCGGTGCTGATCACGATCGGGATTCCCAGGTCGCGTGCTGCGGCGGCCTGGATGTCGTCGAGGTCCAGGCGCTGATAGCTGGCGTTGATTTCCATCATCACGCCGTGCTCGGCGGCCGATTTGAGAATGGTCTCGAAACTCCAGGCGACCGGGGGCCGCTTGTTGATGATGCGGGCACTCGGGTGGCCGATGATCGAGACGTGCGGATTGCGGATCGCGTTCAACAGTCGCAGGTCGATTTGCTCCTGCGGTTGCCGCAAACCGTAGTGCAACACGGCAATCACCCAGTCCGCTTCGGACAAAACTTGATCGTCCAGATCGAGTGTTCCGTCTTCCAGGATATCGCATTCAATGCCGCGCAGGACTTCAATCCCCGAGAACTGGCCGCGGACCTTGTCAATCTCCTGCCAATGCAGTCTCAGGCGGTCCGCGTCCAGACCGTTGGCCATCGAGACCCGCTTGGAGTGGTCGGTGATGGCGATGTATTTGAGCCCGCGCGACTTCGCGGCGAGAATCATTTCGCTGATCGTCGCCGTGCCGTCGGTGGCCGTCGTATGCATGTGCAAGTCGCCTTGAATGTCGGTGACTTCGATCAACTGAGGCAGGCGGCCCGCTTCCGCACGTTCGATCTCGCCGCGATTTCACGCAGTTCGGGGGGAATCCAAGGCAGTCCGACCGTGGCATAAACATCTTCTTCCGTGCGGCCCGCGATCGATGTCTCGCCCCGGAACACGCCGTATTCGTTGATCTTCAGACCCCGCTCCTGAGCTCGCCGGCGGATGACGATGTTGTGTTCCTTCGAGCCCGTAAAATACTGCATCGCGGCGCCGTACGACTCTTCGGGAACGACTCGCAGATCCAGTTCCAGACCCGACTTCAAGCGGACCCGTTGCTTGGTGTCGCCGCGTGCCAGGACTTGGGCGACCAGTGGATGTGCCGCCAAGGTATCCATTGCCAAAGTCGCTTCGCTGGCGGTGGCGAGGACATCCAGATCGCCGACCGTTTCCTTACGACGCCGCAGGCTGCCGGCTGCGGTGACCTGGCCGACTCCGGGCACTTTTCGCAGCGACTCGACGATGGCATCCGCTTCCACCTTCGCCTCGGCCATGTAGGCACGGGTTCCGGTGAGTTCCACCTGCGCCAGTCCTTCCAGAATCGACTTGGCGGTCTTTTCGCCGAAGCCCTTCAGCTTCGCGACCTGGCCCGCTTCCACGGCCTGTTTCAGGTCCCTCAGCGACGCCACCTTGAGCTCTTGAAACAGGGCGGCGATTTTCTTCGGACCCAGGCCGGGGATACGCAGCATCTCCACCACGCCGTCGGGGACGGCCTGACGGATCTCTTCCAACTGCGGCAACGATTGAGTCTCGCAGATCACGACAATCTTGTCCGCGAGATCCTTGCCGAC